>JAYUKI010001295.1:0-7475 GCA_043764595.1 Myxococcales bacterium
GCTCGAGGCCAATCCCGAAACGGGTGTAGCCACCGTCGCGCGCTACCGGAAAACCTTGCCGGAAGGGCAGCACCTCGCCGAGAGCCACGACTGGGAAAAGCGCCTCCAGGGAAAGCTCCCGAGCTTGCTCGACAAAACGCGTGGTGTAGCGGGCTAAGCGGGCTGAGCGCCCCGTCTTCTGGGCGAAAGCTGGAGGGGGAAAACCTCCTCCGGAAGGGTCGTCGTGCGAAACGGTTCCCGCGGTGCTCGGAGCTTGACGAGCACCTTGCCTCGCGGGGTGGGGTCGACGCGAAAACCTTGTTCGATACCGTGCTCGACACGGGTCACGAACGCCTTACGCTTCGCGCTCTTTGCCGCCGAAAAGGTAAGGACGATGGCTCCGCCGACCACCCCCAGGATGGCCGCGCCGTACCCAAGCCCGAGGTCGAGTGGGCGCAGCCAACTTCGCACCTCATGTGCATCGGCCGGCCCAATTCGGTAGGCAGAAGACCCTGGGGCGAGGAGCTGCAAAAGAAGGGCGAGGAGCGACGCCACCACGGCCGTCCCACCGAGGGCCTTCCCTCCAAGGTCCTCGCCCGAAAGGCCTTGGGAGGCTTTGCGTTGTGCGAATCGTAGGGGGCCACCGAGAACGAGCAGTGTGGCGAGGAGCGCCGGTCCCCAATAGATGATGCCGACCGTCGCCCCCAAAATCGCCCCACTCACGAAGGTGCTCGGCAGGTGGCCAAGGCCACCGTAAAGCAAACAGAACAGCCCGCCTCCCATCGCGCCATTTGCCGCTGCCAAAGGCAACGCCGCCATCCACCGAACGCGAGGTCCCGATTCTTCACCAAACCGCGGGTTGAGACGGACGAGACCGACCCAGCATCCCGCGGTAAAGAGGGTGGGAGCGCCCGCCACGAGACCGGTGGCACCGCTGCCTATCGGGTATCCGAAGGCCGCCGTGGCGCCGGCGGCCGCCGTGCAAGCGAGCGCGAGCGTTTCGACGTGAGCCACCCAGCGATGAGGGCGGAGGAACCACGGCGTGCTGGGAATCTCTGCAGTCATCTCTGGCCATCCACTAGCCAACTGGCGTCCACGCTGGCGGGTGGAAGCTCGCGGTCGGTCACAAGTCGCGCCGAGCGGTCGAATCCGAGGCTCGCTCAGACGGCCCGGCGGGCCTTGAGCCAAGCGAGGAGCCCGTTCGTCGAGCCGTCGTGGGTCGTCACCGCCGCCGGATCGCGGAGCTCGGGGAGAATGCGGCTCGCGAGCTCTTTGCCGAGCTCGACGCCCCACTGGTCGTAGCTGTTGATGTTCCAGATGACGCCTTGCACGAAGATCTTGTGCTCGTAGAGCGCGACGAGGGAGCCGAGCGTCTTCGGATCGAGTCTCTCGAAGACGAGGCTGTTCGTTGGACGGTTGCCAGGAAAAACCTTGTGGGGCGCGAGTGCATCGATGGCCTCCTGGGCGAGTCCCTTGCTCGCAAGCTCCGCCCGCGCTTCTTCTTCGGTCTTGCCCCGCATCAAGGCCTCGGTCTGGGCGAGAAAGTTCGCGAGCAGAAGATCGTGGTGGTCCCCTAGCGGATTCTGGCTCACCGCAGGCGCCAGGAAATCGCATGGAACGAGCCGCGTCCCCTGGTGAATGAGCTGGTAGAACGCGTGCTGCCCGTTCGTTCCCGGCTCGCCCCACAACACGGGGCCCGTGGCGTAGTCGACGGGAATCCCCTCACGGTCGACGCGTTTGCCGTTCGACTCCATGTCGCCTTGCTGGAAGTACGCGGGAAACCTGTGGAGGTACTGGTCGTACGGCAGGATGGCTTGGGACTCGGCTCCGAAGAAATTCGTGTACCATACACCCATAAGCGCGAGAATCACGGGCAAGTTGTCCTCGAGCTTGGCCTCGCGGAAGTGCCGATCCATTGCGAACGCGCCGTCGAGGAGCTCCTCGAAGCGGTCCATGCCCACACAGGTGGCGATGGAGAGCCCGATGGCGGACCACAGCGAATACCGGCCGCCTACCCAATCCCAGAACTCGAACATGTTCTTGGGATCGATTCCGAACGCGGTGACCTCTTTTTCGTTCGTCGATAGGGCCACGAAGTGCTTCGACACGGCCGCTTCGTCGCCGAGCCTTCCGACGAGCCAAGCCCGCGCGCTCCTCGCGTTCGTGAGCGTCTCCTGGGTGGTGAAGGTCTTCGAGGCCACGATGAAGAGCGTCGTCTCCGGATCGACGCACCGGAGGGTCTCGGCGATGTGGGAGCCGTCCACGTTGGACACGAAATAGGTGGACATTCCCTTACGAACGTACGGTTTGAGGGCCTCGGTCACCATCACGGGACCGAGGTCCGAACCGCCGATTCCGATGTTCACGATCTGGGTGATCTTCTTGCCCGTATGGCCGGCGAAGGCTCCGCTCTCGAGCCGATTCGTGAAGTCCCGCATCTTCGCGAGCACGCGGTTCACGTCCGGCATGACGTCACGGCCGTCGACCATCATCGACGCGTTGCCTCGGTTCCGGAGGGCCACGTGAAGCACGGCGCGCCCTTCGGTCGTGTTGATCTTCTTGCCCGAGAACATGGCGTCGCGCATGGCCTCCACGCCGGCATCCCGGGCGAGCGAAAAAAGCAGCTCGAGGGTGCGCTCGTTCACGCGATTCTTCGAGAAGTCGAGGAAAAGGCCGGCGCCCTTGCGGCTCATTTTTCCGAACCGCTCGGGATCGTTCGCAAAGAGGTCTCGCATCACGAGCGCGCCGCCCTCGTCGCGGTGGTGGTCGTGAAGGGCGCGGTAGCTCGGGTTCTGCGTGAGACGAGGCATGAACGAAGGATACGGGCAAGGCGCGCAACCGTGTGAGCCGAATCGGCTGCGGAAATGCGTGACGCGTGTCGCTACTTTGCCGAACGAACCTGCGGACGGCTGGTATACCGGTGGTCCGTGAGTGAAGCGAAGGAGATGCCGGCGGTCCTCACGCGAGGGCTCGTGAAGATCTTCGGGGACACCCTCGCCGTGGCTGGCCTCGACCTGTCGGTCGCACGGGGCGAGTGCTTCGGTCTTCTCGGTCCCAACGGTGCCGGAAAGACGACGACCGTCGAGATCCTCGAAGGGCTCCTGGACGCGACGGACGGCGAGGTCATGCTCTTCGGGCGCACCTGGCAACACGACGAACGATGGCTGCGCGAGCGCGTGGGCATCTCCCTCCAGACCACGCACCTCCAAGAGAAGCTCACCGTTCGGGAGACTCTGACGCTCTTTCGCTCGTTTTTCCTCGATGGCCGTTCGGTCGACGAAGCGCTCGGGTTGGTGCGGCTCGTCGAGAAGGCCGACGCGCGCTACGAGACCCTCTCCGGCGGGCAAAAACAGCGCGTCGCGGTGGCCTGCGCGCTCGTCGGCTCACCAGAGCTACTCTTCCTGGACGAGCCTACGACCGGGCTCGATCCGCAGTCACGCAGGGCCCTGTGGGATGTCGTTCGGGAGTTCCGCGCGGGCGGCGGCACGGTGGTCTTGACCACGCACTACATGGACGAAGCCGAGAAGCTTTGCGATCGCGTCGCCATCGTGGACCACGGGAAGATCATCGCGATCGGCACGCCGGACGAGCTCATCGAGTCGCTTGGCGCGAAAGAAGTCGTGAGCGTCCGACTCTCGCCCCACGAGGGGCAGGGTGCCGAGGAATCGGCTCAAAAAGATCTCGTAACCGCGCTCGCGGCCTCCGAGGGAGTGGTCTCGGTTCGTCCCGAAGCCGGCACCTTCACGCTGACCGTCACCCAGCTCCACGCCGCGCTTCCAGGCCTCTTGGCGCTGCTTGCCGCCCGCGGCGAGGTCGTGGCCAGCTTGTCGACCCATCGGGCCTCGCTCGAGGACGTCTTCATCGAGCTAACCGGGAGGCAGCTCCGTGAGTGACCGCGCAAGGCGCGTCCGCGCCATTCGGGCGATGGTCGTGTCGCACATGCGTGCATCCTACAGGGAGCCTGGCGGGCTCTTCTGGACCTACGGTTTTCCGATTCTGCTCTCGCTGGTCCTCGGGCTTGCGTTTCGCTCTCGTGCACCCGAGCCGTCGCACGTGGCCGTGGTCCAGGGGCCGAGCGCTTCGTCGTTCGTCGAGAAGCTCTCGCGCGGAACGGACGTGGTCGCCGAAACGCTTCCCCCCGCCGAAGCCGAGCGCGCGCTTCGGACGGGCAAAGTCGACACTCTCGTCGTCCCCGACGCGAGCGGTGGCGTCACCTACCGCTTCGATCCGACCCGTCCCGAGGCACGCCTTGCGCATGCGCTTGCCGATCGCGAGCTCCAGAAGGCCTCGGGAGCCAAGAGCGAGCTTGCCACGAAGGACGAGCTCGTTACCGAAGTGGGTGCACGCTACATCGACTTCTTGCTGCCCGGGCTCTTGGGCCTCGGGCTCATGTCCACGGGGCTTTGGGGCATCGGTTTTGCGCTCTCGGACATGAGAGCCAAGAAGCTCTTGAAGCGCATCGTGGCGACGCCCATGCGACGCAGCGACTTCCTCGCGTCGTTCCTCATCGTGCGCATCGTGCTGCTCTTCGTGGAAATTCCGCCGCTGCTCATCTTCGCGCGGCTCCTCTTTTCCATCTCGGTGCGTGGCTCCCCGCTGGCCTTTTTCGTCGTGATTTTGCTCGGTGCGCTGCTCTTCGCGACGCTCGGTCTCCTGCTCGCATCCCGCTCCGAAAACCCGCAAATCGTGAGCGGTCTCATCAACGTGATTTCGTTTCCGATGTACCTCGGGTCCGGGGTCTTCTTCTCGGCGGCCCGATTTCCCGCGCGCGTGCAGCCCTTCCTTCGCGTGTTGCCACTCACGGCGCTGAACGACGCCCTGCGCGCGATCATGATCGACGGCGCCGGTTTCGCCGAGGTGTGGCGCCCGATCCTCGTCCTCGTCTTTTGGACGACCCTCTTTTTTGCGTTGGCGATGAAGCTCTTTCGCTTTCGCTGACGCCGAAAACTGGATTGGTTCCGGACAGTTGCGGCTATTGCGGCTGTGACGGCTGCTACGGCTGCTACGGCTGCTTCGGCTGCTACGCGGCTACGCCGGCTACCCGGAGCGGAGCGTGGCGATCAACGCGAGCAGGACGATGCCGACCACGAAGGCCACGACCCCAATGGTGATGCGCTTCTTGCGCCGCGCGGCGTCGGCAAACGGGTTTTCGTCGAGCGCGTAGCTCTGCTCCGGCACGAGGATGCGAAGGTCCCCGTGGGTGGAGAGGCGCCTGCCGGGGAAGGCGTCTTTCGGAACGGACGGCGGGGGCGGATGCTGAGGCGCGGGAGGGGGCGCAGGCTGAAACATCTCGAAAGGGGTGGGCGGGCGCATCGGAGGCGGCATGCCCTGGAAGCCGGCGTTCGGCGGCGGATGGAACGCGAAGCCGGGCGGCGAGGCGGGAGGTACGAAGGGGCCGGCGGTCGGCGGTCGGCTGCCCACCACCTCCGCCTGAAACACGGGACGCGCGGGCTCGACCGCGCCTGGCCGCACCGGGCTCCCTGCCATCGCCACCGTCGCGAACCGAGGGTCTTTCTCGACGTAAGGAGTGCTCGGCGCGCGAGGGGCGAGGTAGGCCGGAGCAGCAAGAGGCGCCGGGTTCGAGTCGGGCGGCAGAGCAAGCGGTCCCCCAAGCGAGCGCGTGGAAGGGGGTAGCGCCGGAGGACCCGACGCACCTCGCGAACTGGAGGCCTGGTACGCAGGAGCGACGGGGGGTGGCGCCTCCGAGCGCGGACCGGGACGGGGAATGCCGCCGGGGCGTGGGATGCCGTTCGGGCGAGGCGGAGCGCTTTGGCTGACGCGAGGGATCGTCTTCGTCGGCGCGACGTTGACCGCATCGCGGCGCACGTCCGCGAGCGCCTGCATGAGGCTCGGATCGAGCTGGGTTTGCGCCATGGTCGGCGCATCCTCGGCGTCTTCTTCGTCTTGCCAACTTGGCGTCTGCGGCGGTGCGGGCGCGGGGGCCTCGGGCCTTTGCGGAAGCGATTGGCCGGCGCGCTCGGCGGCGCGGCGTTCGGGGCCCGAGTTTGCCACGCGCGCGGCGGGCTTCGCGCCCGCGTTCGTTTGGGGAGCCTCGTGGCGAGGCATGGGCGCAGGCGTCAGTTGGATGTCGTCGTCGACGAGAAAAATCGTGTTTTCGGTCGTTTCGCCCATCAGGTCGGCCAGCGGATCGCGGCGGCCAGGCTGGGGGAAGGTGTCGATGAGCTCGCCTCGAGCGGCCCGGAGCGCGGCGCGGAAGGCGCGAGTATCCGGCCATCGATCGACCTTCTTGAATTGGAGCGCGCGATCGATGACCTCGACCACGGCATCGGGGACTTCGCTTTCGGCGGTCACCATCCGGAGGCTCGGGGCCTTCGATTTCGCAGCTGCGACCAACGCCGCGAGAGGATTCCCAATCTTGTGGACGGGCTCGCCCGAAAGCAGCGTGAAGAGGAGCGCGCCAAGCGAGAAGATGTCGCTCTGGGCGTCCACCTGGTCGCGCTGGCCGCGAGCCTGCTCGGGCGCCATGCTCGAAGGCGAACCGATCACCATGCCCGCAGCGGTCATTTCTTGAGGCGCGGCGGTCTCGGAGAGGACTCGCGCGGTGCCGAAGTCGTGGACCTTGACCCGACCTTCTTTGGTGATGAAGACGGTCTCGCACTTGATGTCGCGATGGACCATGCCTTGGTCGTGGGCGGCTGCGATGATGTCGAGGAGCTGGTCGGCGAACGCACACGCGGCGTCGAGGGGTAGCTTTCCGCCCTTGCGCACCCGCAGCTCTTCGAGAGTTTCGCCCTCGAAGTGATCCATCACGAGGAGTGCGCAGCCGTCGTCGGTCTCGTCGTCGTCGATGACTTTGACGGTGTCCGGATGGGGGATCGTGTTGGCGACGTAGGCTTCGCGTCGGAAGCGCGCTTGGAGGCTTTTGTCGGTCGAGAGGTGCGCGTGAAGGATCTTCAGCGCGACGCGGGCTCCGTTGCGGTGCAGGGCCGAATAGGTCGCCGACGTGGCTGTCGAGCGCAGCAGGGCTTCGATCCGCCACTTGCCGCAGATGACCGACCCCGGTTTTCGCGCCGCTCGCCCTAAGTCCACGTTTGCATTCCGCCGTCGCCGCCGAGGGGAGGCAAGTGCCTCCGGATCTCTACCGGCTCGGGCCCCAGAATACAGCCTTCCCGCGCTCGGCTACAGCCGAAAGCGAAAGAAGCGTTCCGAGCGGATTCCACACGCGAACGCCTCGGCCCGGCCTCTGGAGGCGCGAGTCGAGGCGTTCGCCCCACGAGCGGTGGACCTCAGTAGTCGATGGCTTGGGCGTCCTCGATCGCATCACTGCGGCGGGGGCGCTTGTTCGTTTGGAGGATTTGCTTGCGGACACGGACGGAGTCCGGAGTGACCTCGACGAGCTCGTCGGCGTCGATCCATTCCATGGCCGTTTCGATCGTTAGGATGCGCGGCGGCATGATGGCCACGTTCTCATCCTTGCCATGGTTGCGCACATTGGAGAGCTTCTTCTCCTTGATGGCGTTCACGTCGGCGTCGTT
>JAYUKI010001296.1:0-7474 GCA_043764595.1 Myxococcales bacterium
AGCGAAGCGAATGTCATCGCGTGCAACTACCCCGGAAGGGCCGGAAGGGAAGGGTTGATTCTACGCGAGCCTCGAGGTCGAGGAGGTTCTCACCAAAATGGCTCAGTTTCGAAGACCGAACAGGTGCTCTTCGCGTGCCCCGCTCACCGCTCGGAGCGACACGGGCGTCGATCGGCCGTCCGCGGTCGGGTTCTCGCCAAAGCGAGTGGGTGCGTGCTCGAACTTTTGCGCCGAAAACAAGGACGCGACTTCCCGGTTTCGCACCCAAGGCTTCTCCGGCGATGCTCCACTGGCCTTCTTGAAAAGCTCGACGATCTCGGCGAGCGTGCCCGCTTCGTAGCCGTAGTGCTGCGTGATTCGGTAGGTGTCGAACGGCGCGAACGAGCTGACATCGGGGTTCATTTCGAGGACGGCTTCACGAAATTCTCGGTCCGTCGTTCCGCGACCCTCGCCGATGCTCGACGCGATCGAGACCTTCACGTTGCTCCCTTCACCTTCTGCAAAACCGATGTTGAAAAACATAGTCTGCGCACGCGGTCCCGCGCTCCCGTCGTAGGCGGGGTGCCGTCGTCGCATGCTCTTTACCGATTCCCAGTGGGTCGCAAAGCGGCGCTGCTCGACGCTGAAATCGTAGTCGAAGTCCGGGACTCGCCTCCACGTTCCTCCCTCGAGACGCTCCGCCTCGCCACGACCGACCCAAACGAGGGTTAGTACGGGGGAAGGCGGCGGCCCGTTCTCGAAGGGTACAGCGGGCAAGGTGGCGGAGCAGCCAAAGGCCCCCAAGCACGTTGCCACCAAGAGTCCCGCGAGCATCGTTCGTCCAAACATGAGGTCCCTTTCGGCGGGTCGCGAAGCGGCGCCCCGACAGGGGGATTCGTAGCCCGCTCGATATGTCGCAACAATACGATGCACGAGCAACCTCGCGATGCGATGATGACAACAATGGATCTGAACCACTTCGTGATCTTCCAAGCCGTCGCGGAGGCCCAGAGCTTCACGGCCGCTGCGAAGCGCGCGGGGCTCGACAAGTCACGCGTAAGCCGGGTCATCGGCGCGCTCGAGGCCTCGCTCCAAACGGTGCTGTTCGTGCGGACGACCCGCTCGGTACGACTCACTCCCGAGGGCATTGCGCTCTCACAGCGTGTGGGGCCGCTCATCGCCGGCCTCCAGGCCGTGGTGAAGGCCGTGCCAGACCGCCTGGCTCTTCCGTCGGGCGAGGTGGTGCTCGCGACCACCGCCGACATTGGCCGCGCGCTTCTTGGCCCGCACCTCGCGAGGTTCCGAGCCCGATTTCCTGCCGTGCGCGTGCGTGTGCTGGTGAGCGAGCGTGTCGTCGACTTCGCGGAGCACGGGCTCGATCTCGCCCTTCGAGTGGGGACACCGGGGCCGGGCTCGCTGTCCGCCCATCGCGTGATGGACCTCGAGGCCGGCTTTTTTGCGTCGTCGTCCTACTTGGAGAGTCGAGGCCATCCGCAAGCGCTCGAGGATCTTGGACGCCATGAGGGCCTCTGGTCCGCGCCGCCGAAGGGACACACCTCGTTTTCGCCGCGATCCCTCGGCCGAGCGCCGAGCCCCGCCGCGGTGGACTGTTCGGACTTTGCGCTTCTCGCGGCAGTGGCTCGGGCCGGGGGCGGTGTCGCTCTCCTCCCTACGTTCCTTGCCAGAGAGGACGTCGACTCGGGCAAGCTCGTCCGAGTGCTTCCGCGGACCTCCCTAGGCAGCGCGCCGCTTTTTCTCGTGTCGCGGGCGACACGGACGCTTCCGCCCCGTGTGGCGTCGCTCCGGACGTTCTTGCTGGAGGCCTTCAAAAGCAGGGCGTGACGCCTCTGCGATTCCGCCCTCGCCTCCGAAACACAACCTCAGCCACTGTCGGGCCTCGGACGTGGGCCGCGAGAACTCGGCCCCTTCCATCGCGCCTTCCCTATACTCATGATGCCCCCTACCTAGTAAGTGGGAGGGTGGAGGAGCTACGTCGTGTTGAACGCTAATCTCAGGGAGATCCTCGATCTCGTCGTCCGCTGGGTCCACATCATCGCGGGCATCATGTGGATCGGCAACTCGCTGCTCTTCAATTGGCTCGACCGAAACCTCGAGAAGGTGCCCGGTCGGAACAAGCTTCACGAGGGCGAGATCTGGCTCCTCCACTCGGGCGCGTTCTACCAGGTGGAGAAGAAGCTTCTCGCGCCCGGAGAAATGCCCAAAGTCCTGCACTGGTTCAAGTGGCAGAACTTCACGACCTGGGCTAGCGGCATCGCCCTCCTCGTCGTCGTCTACTACATGGGCGGCGCTTCGCTGCTCGGGGATCCGAGCATCGCGAAGATTCATCCGCACATGCTCATGGCCATTGGCGCGGGCACCGTCGTGGGCGCATGGATCGTCTACGACCTCGTGTGGAAGCTCGTGGGCACCAAAAGCGCGAAGATCGCCACGGCCCTCTCGATCGCGGGCCTCTTCGGGCTTGGTTTTGCGCTCACGCACATCATGAGCGGTCGCGCGGCGTTCATCCACGTCGGCGTCGTCATGGGCACCTGCATGACCGGCAACGTGTGGATGACCATCGTGCCCTCCCAGCGCGAGCTCGTGAAAGCGACCGAAGAGGGACGCGAGCAGGACAAGACGCTGAGCCTGAAGGCCAAGCAGCGCAGCATCCACAACAACTACATGACGTTCCCGTTGTTGTTCATCATGGTGTCCAACCACTTCCCGGCCGTGACGGGGGCGAAAGCCAGCTGGGCGGCACTCTTCGTCGTCATGACGACGGGCGCACTCGTCCGTCACTTCATGAACATCCGGTTCGTGTATGCTGCATGGTTTCCGATGACCGCCGCGGTCATTCTAGGCGGGTTGATCGGCACGTATCTGCTGACCGCCCGCTTCGACGAAGAGCCCTCGAAGGCCGCTGGACCGAAGGTCGCCTTCGCCGACGCTCGCGCCATCATCGAGGCGCGCTGCACGCAGTGCCACGCCCAGAGCCCGACCGACGACTTGTTCAAGGCTGCTCCGACGGGCGTCATGCTGGACACGCCCGAGCGCATGCAGCAGTTCGCCCCGCGCATTCGCGAACGCGCGTGCGTCCTGAAGACCATGCCCCTCGCCAACAAGACCAACATGACGCCCGAGGAGCGCGACACCCTCGGGCGCTGGGTCACGCAAGGGGCCAGCCTCGACTGAGCCGAGCGCAGCCCTCAGCGCAGCGCGACCACGCACGCGAAGAGCGTTCCGCCGACACCAAGCGCGGCCACGAGCCCTGCGGGCATGACCTTCTTGGTCTTCAGGAAGGCGGGCAAGAATCGACCGACGAGGGCGAGCGACACGACTCCGCCAAGCACGGCCCCGGCCACCACATGGCGGGTGCAGGCAAGGCCAGACGCCGCAAAAAGAAGGGCTCCCGAAGCCAGCCCGGCGATGAGCGAAGCTCGGCTCTTGGCTTTCACGAAGCCCATGACACCGCCTCCGAGCGCAACGAGACCGAAGACTGTGAAGTACGTGGAGAGGGCATAGCTCATTGGGGCCAAATAGCCGATCCACGAGCGCCCGTCTCGTTCCGAAGTCAAGGCGCGGTGAGCTCGGCCAGCTTCGTGACCGTGCGAAGGTTCCTGCCCGTGCTCGTCGTGCGAAGCCGAGCATCGAAGTAGGCCGTGGTGAGCTTCGTGCGGGCCGCGCCATTCGGGAGTCGCAAGAACACCTCCCGCCCGCGCACCACGAACGAATCGCCCGGAGAACGCGCCGGATCCAGGGTCGCCACGTCTTCGGGCGTCGGCGCTTCCGCCAGGAAGAGAACGTGCAGACGGCTCGGATCGAGCGTTTCGCCGACGAACGGCCCATTCTTGACCATGTCGTCGAGCTCGGCGTGGCTGCGCACCACGACGGCGACGAGCAAGCCGAGCTCATCCGCGATCGCCTTGGCGAGCGCTCTTTCCACCCCGCGTGCGAGCGCGTTCGACGCGGAAAAGACAGCATTTCCGCTCTGAATGAACGTCTCCACGTCGTCGGCCCCGCACGAAGCCACGAGCTTCGCGAGCATCGCCATGGGCAGTGGGTTCTTCCCACCGACGTTCACGCCACGCAGAAGGGCGACGTAGCGACCTTTTGTTGCCATGGGGTCGGCTCTCGCACCGCTTGCGAATCTGCGCAAGGATCCCGTCGGTCGCCTCGGCAAACCCCTTGCGGCCCGCCGCAGCTTCATGACCTCGGAGGTCATGCCCATCGGGCACGCTGCGCGCTAGGCTGAGCGTCGTGCCCCGACCTGCTGCGTCGACGCGTTGTCCTCCGTTCGGTCCGTTGCTCCGTCGGCATCGTGCGTCCCGAGGGATGAGCCAAGAGCGCCTCGCCCACGAAGCGGAGATTTCGACACGGCATCTGAGCTGTCTCGAAACGGGGCGCGCCGCGCCAAGCCGCACGATGGTGCTCTTGCTCGGATCCGCCTTGGATTTGCCACTCCGTGACCGCAACGCGCTGCTCGAGGCTTCCGGCTTCGTGGCCGCGTACCGCGACGAGCCTCTCGATGCGCCGCAATCCGAGTCCCTGCGCCGCGCCGTCGACTTCGTCCTCGAAGCCGTCTCTCCGAACGGCGCCGTGGTGGTCGATCACGCATGGAATCTCCTTCGTATGAACCGGACGGCCACGCGGCTCTTCGGGCTCTTCGTCGACATGAATGCGGCCTCTCCCGACGTCCTGCGCAACGTCGTAGTCGCCACGCTTCATCCGCTCGGCCTGCGTCCGTCGATCGTGAACTTCGACGAAGTCGCGGCGCTTACGCTCGAGCGCGGCCGCAGGGAGCTTGCACGTGCGCCCGACGATCCGATGCTCCGTGCGCTGGCCGAGGAGCTCGCGAAGATGCCGGGGTTGCCTGCGGCGCGTTCCGTCGATTTCCTGAGGTCGCCCGGGCCGTTCCTGACGCTTCACCTGAAGCGCGGGGAGGTCGAAGCAAGGATTTTTACGACGATCGCGACCATCGGGACGCCCATCGATGCCACGGCCGAAGAGCTTCGGATCGAGACGTTCTTCCCCGTCGACGCCATGACCGGAGCCCTCTTTCGTCGCCTCTCGGTAGATCCTGAATAGGCCGCCTTCTCGCCGAGGTTGACTTGGGTGGCGATGGACCTTACGCCTTTGTCACGTCCGAGGCCCCATCGGGAAACAAGGCCAAGGCACGGGCTTTTGGGCTGGCCCTGTCCGCGAGCCTCGCGTTTCTGTCGGTGGACGTCCAAGCCGCATCGCCGGCGAGTGGAATCGGAGTCGAGCTGCGCGTCGGAACAGGATTCGCCGTGACACGAGCCATTCCCGAGCTCGAGCTGTCGAACGAGACAGCCTTGCCTTCCCGTGAAGCGGTGTCCGGCACGCTTCCAACCGCAGGCGGATTTCGCGCCTTCGGTGGCTTCGCCGACGCCACGCTCGTGCTCCGTCCAAGGATGTCGTTGCCCATGTTCGGGATCGGCGCCTACCTCCCCATAGGCGACCACGCTCCGGTGCGCAGCGCGGTCGATGGCTCGATCGCCACCATCCAGCCCTGGCGCTTGTTCGCCGTCGACGTGCTCGGACCAGGTCTCGGCGTTCGCACGACCGAGCGGCGCTATTTTTTCGAAGCCACGGCGCGGATCGCCCTTCTCTACATGGGCGGAAAGGCGCAGCTCGCAGCCGGACGAGAGGTCGTGGACGCCGAAGTCTACGGTGTGGCGGTCGGTCTCCGCGCCGAGATCTCGGCCTGTCGACGGCTCGATCCGGAGAACCGAGTCTGCCTTACGTTCGCTCCGCGCCTCTACGAAGCTACGGCGCTCTCGGGCGGGAACCTGAGCCTCACCTGGGTCTGGGGAAACTAATGCATTCTGCACCAAAAAAACGTCGAATCCTCCGGGCACATGTCGCGGCGCTCGTGTGTGCCCTCTCGATCTTCTCCGTGGGCTGCATGGGCGAAGGCGGAGAGCCCATCGAGGCCGTGGGCCTCGCACAGGAGACGCCGTTACCAAAGCGCAAAGGGACCGTCCTGGTCGACGGATGCGCCATCGACCCTTGGCAAGACGCCATCCTGGCCAAACCGGCCACGCGCATCGTGGTGACCGAGGTGCTTTTGTTGTGCCTCGTTCCGCGCGAGGGCGGTGGCGTGGGTCCCTCCGATCCGTTCGCCCGAAAAGAGCTCGATCGCACCATCGATGACCTCCACCAGAAGGGCTATTCGGTGTCGCTCGGCGTGGCGTTCACCGACGAAACGGGGGCCCGCTACGATGCCGAGCGCACGCGTGGTTTGCTGGCCGATCTCACGTTTCGGGCCTCGTTCGTGGCTTCGCTCGAGACCGTGGCCACGCGAGCCGATGCCGTGGACCTCGACTTTCAAGGCGCAAAAGCCGCCTCGAGGCCCGATCTCACGGCCTTCGTGAGTGCCGTGTCCGCGAAGCTCAGGCCCGCAAAAAAGACCCTCGGCATCTTCCTCCCTCCGTCGGTCGCGATTCCGAGCGACTTGCCCGACGGTGAAGCCTTCGACCGACCACGCCTCGCTTCCTTCGTCGATCGCTTTCGCGTGATGACGCTCGACTACTCGGAGTCTGCCGGACCCACCCTCGATCCGGGATGGGCCACCGACGCGGTCCGGCTCGCGGCTTCCGAAAAGAAGGAAACCTACGTGTCGGTCCCTCTCTACGGAGTCGATTTTGGCCCGCGCGGATCCCGAGGGGTAAGCGTGCTCGAGGCCCGGGGCCTCGCGGCGACGTTTGGTGCCACGCCCTCACGGGGCCCCACGGGTGCGCTGTCCTTCTCGTACGTGAGCCAAAACGAATCGCACGAGGTCTGGTTCGACGACACGCGATCCACCGCGCAAGCGCTCGGCGCGTTCGCGACGTCTCTCGAGCCGGACGTGGGTGTCCTCTACTACGGCTTCGGGGCCGAGGAACCGGGTCTGTTCGCAGCCCTCGCAGAGCGGACCCGATGATGGACGCAGCTGCGGCCTACGTCGCCCGCTTGGCGGTCGAAGATCCCCTTTCGATCCCGGAGCTCGCGCGACGGCTCCGACATACCCACTTCGTCTGGGACGAGTACGTGGGCGGAAAGCGTCGCGTGGATCTCAGCCCACTCGTGCTCTCCCGCAGTGCCCACGAAGACGCGCGGGACGCGGCGCTCGACGTGTGTGCCGCGATCGCCGAAACGGCACGTCTTGCTTTCGCCACGGACGAAGAAGCCTCGCGCTACGCGTTTTCGCCCGAGCTCTTGGCCTTGGCCCGCGCATCTCACCGCGCCGGGGACGACGCGCGCCTCGTCCGCGTCGACCTTTTGCTCGGGGAAGACGACCGCTTTCGAGCGTGCGAAATCAACGCCGACTGTCCAGGTGGGCTGAACGAGGCGCAAGGCCTCCCGGATCTCTTGAAACGTGCAGGATACACTGGAAAAGTCGACGTCACCCACGTCGTCGACGTGCTCGCCTCCCGCCTCGTGGCCCTGTCCGGAGGAAAGGGCTCGCCGCGTGGGACGATAGCCATCGTCTTTG
>JAYUKI010001297.1:0-7462 GCA_043764595.1 Myxococcales bacterium
GTCATCAAGGGCGAAGCGCAGAGCAAAGCCATCTTGCTCGTCGAGGCTGGTGGAAAGCTCATCGCCGAAGGCACCGAGGACGAGCCCATCGTCTTCACCAGCCAGGCGGCACCGCAAGATCGTCGTCCAGGCGACTGGGGCGGTATTGTCATTCTCGGAAATGCTCCAGTGAACGTTCCCGGCGGCAAAGGCAACGTCGAAGGCATCTTGAAGACCGTTCAAGGCACCCAGTACGGCGGCACCGATCCGGAAGACTCGAGCGGCGTGCTTCGCTACATCCGCGTCGAATACGCGGGCGTCGTGCTCGCCCAGGACAACGAGGTCAACGGCCTCACGTTCGGCGGCGTCGGCCGCGGGACCAAGGTCGACCATATCCAGGTTCGCCAGGCCCTCGACGACTGCTTCGAGTTCTTCGGCGGAACGGTCGATGCGAAGTATCTGGCCTGCCAAGGCAACGAAGACGACGGCTTCGACTGGGACAACGGCTATTCGGGTCGACTCCAGTTCTTGGTCCTCCAGCAGGCCCCGGGCCACGTGGGCGAGGACAATGGCTTCGAAGGCGACAACGATGCCCAAGGCACGGGCAACACGCCCCTCTCGAACCCGACCATCTACAATGCGTCGCTCTTCGGAAAGAATGCCGACGTCGACAACGTACAATACGGCCTCTTGCTTCGCAAAAACACGCGCGCCACTCTCAAGAATTTGCTTGTGAGCGGCTTCGAAGCCAGCATCGACGTCCGCGACACCTCGACGCGCGACGGCGTGACGCAAAATGCTCTCACCCTCACGAACAGCCTCTTCTGGAATGCCAAGAACGCGGCCGTCGTGGACAACATCGGCTACCCCGAGACCGGTGAGACCGCGCCGAACAAGGACAACGACGGCGCATTCTCCGAGCTCGAGTGGTTCAAGACTCCGGCGAGCAAGAACACGTTCAACGTGGATCCCAAGACGAACGGCGCGTTCGACCAGGAGAAACCCGTGTTCGGCCCCGCGGCGTCACTCGCCGAGACTGCGGCCACGCCCCCGCAAGACGGCTTCTTCGACGCGAAGGCAAGCTACGTCGGAGCCTTCAAGGACGCGACGGACGATTGGGCCACGCGCGGCCGCTGGGCCGTCTGGTCGGCGAAATGACGAAGACCTCGTAGGAGGCTTGGCGTAAAAGGGAGGCGCGTGGTCCGAACGGATCACGCGCCTTTCCTTTGTTCCTCTTCGGTCCGTCGTCACTTCTTTGGCTTGGCGGACGTCGCGGCATCTGGACCCGGCGCCGAGGTCCGGACCGCCCCAATCGCAATCGCCGACGACCCGAGCGGATCGGGAGTCGAGGTGGGTTTGGCTTCGGAGGCGGGAGTGGGCTCGTCGCGCGCTTGGCTGATCAAGAGGCCCGCGATCACGAGGAAAAAAACGACCAACGAGAGGGCCAACACCGAGACGAGGCGTCGATGGTCTCGGGGCGGCCGCGAAAGCGTTTCCGACGCTGGGCTGGAAGCGGGCGTAGGGACCTTCGGTTGCGGCGTCGCCGGAGGCTCGCTGGCCTCGGGATTCGAACCTTCCGCCGACTCGGGCGCGGCCGTTCGTGGGCGTGATTCCGGTGCGGGCGTCGAAGACGGCATCGGAGCGGTAGTCTCGGCGTCGCTCGTCTTCGCGGCCGCCGCGTCCATCTCGGCAAAGAGCCGAAGAGCACCGGGCGTGCTCGGGAGGATGGGACGGAGCTTCAGCGGCACGAGCGAAGCAGGGACCACGATGTCCACCGAGCGGATATTCGTGAGGTCCTCTTCCGAGAGCTCCTCGTGTCCGGGCAGCCGAGGCGCAGTTTGTCTCTCCGAAATCGAGACTTCGCTGGGCATAGCAGGCCTTGGGGGAACCGGGGCTTCGGGCTTCGTGGAGCCCTCGGACCGGCCCTTCGGCGCCACGAAGAGCGCCGTCGCGGCTCCGTCGTCCGAGTCTTCGTCAGGGTCGAGATTCGGAATGCGAATGGCTTGGGTGCGTGCCGTTTCGATTCGAATCCGCACGCAATGGGCGACGTCACGGCGCGTCACCTTCTCGCCGAGGGAAGCAATCGCGGCCTCGAGGTCGGTGCCCATCGCGCGAGCGTTCGGATAGCGCTCTTCGGGCTTTCTACGAAGCGCACGCTCCACCACGCGCCTCACGGCGGGCGGAAGCCGTGGATCTTCGGGAACCGTGGGCTCGGCCGAGAGGAGCTGCACGAGAGCGGCCACGTCGTGCTCGGCCGGATACGGAATGGCGCCGGTCGTGACCTCGAGAAGCGTGACTCCGAGCGACCAGATGTCGGCGCGCCGATCGAGCGGCAGCCCACGCGCGTGCTCGGGCGACATGTAGCGGACTTTGCCCCGCAAGACGCCATCGGTGGTCTCGGAGGCGAGACGTCCCCTCGCCTTCGCGATTCCAAAATCGATGACTTTGACGCGGCCGGCGATGCTCACCAAAAGGTTGTGAGGGGACACGTCGCGGTGGACGATACGGAGAGGCTCGCCTTCGTCGGTGCGGGCTTCGTGAACGGCGTGCAGCCCGTCGCACGCTTCCATACATATTCGAAGGATGACCCCGAGCGGCAGGTGCCCTTCCGACGTGGCGAGGGCGCGCAGCGTGAGGCCTTCGACCCACTCCATCGCAAGATAGGGCACACCGCCTTCTTCGCCTGCGTCGTACATCTCGACGAGGTTCGGGTGACGCACTGCACGTGCAATGCGCGCTTCTTCGACGAAGAGCTGAGAGAGCTTCTTGCTGCTCTTCGCGGCGATGACGGTCTTGACCGCGACGAGACGCCCCGGAGCTCGAGGATCGCGCGCCGCCCAGACGGCCCCCATGCCGCCTCGTGCAACCTCACGCTCGAGCCGGAAACGACCCACCGTCGCACCGGGACGAAGCTCCGCCATACTTCACTCAGGATACATGGGGGATCCGCCCGAAGGAACAAGCATCGCGGCGAGACGCTCGAAGCTGGCGCGACGATGCCGATCCGCCCTCAGTAGCGGTAGGACGCGGTGAGCCAGGCGTTCGTGCCGGTCAGGTAGCGACTGGTGAGGAAGGCGCCCGAGTCGCCCTGGCTAAACCTTACCGGCGAATTGAAGAGGTTTTCGAGCGAGAGCTTGAGCTCGACGTGCTCCCCGAAGCCCTGCCCGAAGCTCGCGTCGACGAGGTGACGCGGCTGCTCGTACACGTCGGGCAGTCCGTTCGCACCGACCTGCGATATACGTGCACCGTACACATTGTACAGGAGGCGGGCTCGGGTCTTCGTCGCCGGGTGCTCCCAATCGAGCGCCAGGTTGACGACGTACGGAGACTGCCCCGCGAGAGGGCGTGTCTGCGTGGTCTGAATTCCTTGTGCGAGCGGATCGAGCTCGACCCGCGAGTGGACGAGCGTGAGATTCCCGAGCAGCGAGAGCTCCTCGATCGCCTTGTGGACGAAGCCCAAGGACTTGCGCGCTTCGAGCTCCACTCCGGCGTTTACTGCGCCTCGCGCGTTGGCGTAGCTGAGGACGCCGCGGCTCGTGGGCAGGATGATGGGCTCGATGGGAGACGTGAAGCTCTTGTAGAAGAACGACGCGGAGAGCACCTGCGCTTCGCCGGGAAAGAACTCGGCCCGAGCGTCGAGGTTCACGATTCTGGCACGGTCGAGATCCGGATTGCCAAGAATCTCTCGCGCTCCAAAAAAGTCACTGAAGATGAACGGCGCAAGCTCGCGGAGCTGCGGACGCGACACCGTGCGCGAAATGGCGAGTCGAACGTTGGTGCGCTCGGACGTCTTGAACGTCACGTTGGCCGACGGCAGTGCGTCGACGCGCTCGAGCTTCGAGGTCACCCGCTCGGTGGAGTCGGCAGCGAAGGGATCGAACGAGTCGATCGACTGCACCGAGCGCTCGAGCCTTTGCCCGAGCACGACGCGAACGCGCTGGTGAAGACTCACGTCGGCAAGAAAGTATCCGCCAAGCACGTCGTATTTGGCCGCGTAGAGATCGGTGGGACGCGTCCATTCCTCGAGCTCGAGGGCCGAGCCCACGTTGTCGGGTGTAAAGAGCTCTTGGGGCGAGCGTCGAAACACTTCAGGTCCTGCCGAGCGCGCCCGCAAGAAGCGAAATCTTCGCGCCTCGAAGCTCCTTCCACGGAGGGACCCAAGACCACCTAGCTCGAGTTTTACCGGCCGCTCACCCTCGCGAATGGGCTGCTTGTACGACAGCCCGAGAGTGCGCGTGGTCTCGCCTTGGCTCGCGAAGAAGTGTTGACCGCTCTGCGTGCCTTCGCGGAACGAAAAGCCTTGTTCGGCGTCGGCGACGTAGACGGACTCGCGAAGGTCAGGCTCCGCCGACGTGGCCCGACCATACCCCAAGCTCCACCCGATCTCTCCGTGCCCGAGCGCGTCGACGCGATGCTCGCCTCGGAGCTGTCCGTAGGCCAACTGGCGCTGGATGAAGCGCTGACGTTCGTCGCGAACCTCGGCTTGTTGCTCGTCGTTGAAGCCGGTAATTCGTCGGGCTTCGGCCTCGGCGTTGCGTGACAAAAGACCGACGAGGGATATGGAGTGAGCGGGGCTCGGCTTCCACTCGATCCCGCCATAACTCGCGACCGTCACCGTGTCGGTTCCGGTGTCCACGCGGTAGTCGTTGAAGCGCACGAGCTCGGCGGGGCGCGCGGGGTCGATTCCATACGTTCGAAGGAGCTCGCCCGTGCGGCGCTGGAATCTGCGCGTGTACCCGAGAGAGGCCACGTATCCGAGGGTTTGACTGCCGAGCTTCAGCGTGTCGCCGACCAGCATGCTTCCGGTGCCGCTCGGCAAGGACATGGCGTCCGAGAGGCCAATCGGCGACGCGAGGGCTTTGCCATATTCGGTCAGGTTGGGATCGACCGTACCGTCCGGACGAAGGCGACTAATGCGTTCCCGTGGAAGGCTCGTCGGGAGCTTGCGTGTGCCGTCGTCGACACCGAGCCAATCGAGCGAGCCACCCGCGTACGAGGGCCTTCGCGCGAACGTGGTCTCGCCGTTCAACCCGATGCCGAGCGAAGCGAGAAACGTGAATTTTTCCGGGGCTTTCCGCAAACGAATGTCGAGCGTCCCGCCTGCGAACTGTCCGGGCAGGTCGGGCGTATAGGTCTTCTTGATCGAGAGATCGGAGATGACCAGGGAAGGAAACATGTCGAGTGGGATCGCCGTGCGATCGGGCTCGGTGGAAGGCACCGGGAGGCCATCCACGAGCGAGCTCGTGTACCGATCTCCGAGACCACGAACCACGATGTAGCGACCGTCGACGACGCTCGCGCCGACCACACGTTTCACGGCATCGGCCGCGGACCGGTCCGGAGAGCGCGCGATGTCTTGGGCGCCGACCGCGTCGGTCGCGCCAGCGGCGTTGCGCCGAAGGGCCACCTGTCCTGCAGCCGTGTTGCGATCGGGCTCGTATTCGACCGCGGCGAGCTCGTCGATGGCCTCCGCGTCAGCCTCGAGCACCACGTCGAGCTTCGTGACCCGGCCGAGCGCGACGCGCACGTTCTTGATACGTGCGGGCTTGTGGAGATCGGCGACCACGCGAAGCGTGTGTGTGCCGGGAGGCAGGGAGAGGGCAAACCTGCCCTCCTCGTCACTCGCCACGACGAGACCTTGGCCCACGACGCTCACCTCGGCTCCGGCAAGTGGGGACTTGTCCTCTCGACTCGTCACTCGACCGGAGAGCGTGACCGCGGCGGCCTTTTGCACGGCGTCGGTCGCTTTTGGCGGCTCGGGAGCGGGAGGATCTTCGGCATGCGCCGTCCGTGGCGCCGTGCCGCCGAGAAGCCCGAGGACCGAAAAAAGGCTGCACGCCACCCATCGGCGCGTCGGGCGCCGTTCTTCGTGGACGAAGGTCTTCATGGCAATTCCCGGCCTTGCGGCCTCGTTCAGTCGACCGCCTTGGCGGTAAGAATGGACACCGTGCTCGCCCCATGAGTGCGAGCCAAATCCATGGTTTTGACGGCCGCGCCGAAGGGCGCCAAATCGTTGGCGTCGAAATAGACCGTTTTGTCGGACTTCGCGGCGAGGGCGCGCTCGATGCGAATGCCAAGTTCGAGAGGTGGAACCTCTTCGCGGTTGAGGCTCACTTTTCCGTCCGCCGCGACGGTCAACACGATGGGAACGTCGGCGCTCTGCGCCTGGGTCTTTTCGTCGACCTGCTTCGGGAGGGCGAGCGAGAACTTTTTGGAGAGCAGCGGTGCGACCACCATGAAAACGATGAGGAGCACGAGAACCACGTCGACGAGCGGCGTGACGTTCATCGCGGGGGTGGCGCCCTTTGGCTTTCCACGGCCTGCGTCGAGTGCAATGGCCATCAGCCCTTCTCCTTCTTCTCGACGAGCAGCGCACAGCCGGGGAACCCGACCTTTTGCACCCGCGCGAACAAGTCCCGAACTTTGCCGTAGGGCACGGTCGCGTCGCCCTTCAAGACGACCTTCCGCTCTGGCGCAATCGCGTGAACTTCGGCGAGCTTTTGGTCGAGCGTTTCGGCAGAAACGAGCTCCTTCTCCACGTAGAGCGAGCCGCTCGACGAGAGGGTCACGGTGACGGGATCCACCGACGCGGTCTTTTGGGCATCGTCCGGCTTCGTGACACTGGGCAGCTCGACCCGCTCTCCGTGCTCGAGCTGGGGAGCAATGACCATGAAGACGATGAGGAGCACGAGAACCACGTCGACGAGGGGCGTGACGTTGATCTCAGGAAGCACGCTCGCCCTCGCGGCGGGCCGCGTAATGGGTACGAGCGAGGGCTTTTTCCCAGACGTTTTCACTCGGCCGCCTCGAGTGAGCCTTCTTGTCGGGGAGCGAGCTCGGCGATGTAGGACTCGTCGGTGCGCCGGTTCTCGAGGTCGTCGATGAGCTCGCCGGTCGCGCGGGCCAGCGTGCCCTCGAGCGACGTAATCGAGGCGTTCAGTTGGTTGAAGAGAAGCACCGACGGAATCGCCACGAGCAGTCCGAGCGCCGTTTCGACGAGGGCTTCGGCGATACCGGCGGACACCGCTCCAAGGCCTCCGGAGCCCGTAGAAGCGATGCCTTGGAAGGCCGAGATGATGCCCACGACCGTACCGAGAAGGCCGACGAACGGTGCGACCGAGCCAATGCTGGCGAGCACGGAGAGACCACGACGCAGCTCGCCGCTCACGGCCTCTTTCTGACGCTCGGCCTCGCGGCGCACGAGCTCGACCGAATCCACATTTCCCTTTTTGTCGAACAGCTTCTTGAGCGTCGGTCCGATGAGGCGCGCGAAGGGCGAGCTCTCGTGTGAAGGCGCGATTCCTACGAGATCCTCGAACTTGCCCTTTTCGAGCATGGGGAGGGCGCTTCGCATGAACGTTCGGGTCGCGCGCGAGCCACGACCGAGGGAAATCCAGCGCTCGACCGCAATGGCGATGGTGGTCGCCGCCATGGCGAGCAGGATTGCGGCAATGACCTTGCTCAGCGGGCCCATCGTGGCCCA
>JAYUKI010001298.1:0-7459 GCA_043764595.1 Myxococcales bacterium
CGACGGCTACTTTGCCGGACGGATCGATCCGGTCCTGTAGTTGAGGGTATGCCAAGTAGCCCTGCCGAATGCTCGAGAATCACGACCGCTGATTTAGAGGGAGAAGCGCTGGCGTTGGCGTCCCTCGAGGCTGGCTTTGCCGTCCTCGACCGTGACGGGACGATTCGCGCCGTCAACCCGACCTGGCAACGCTTCGCGAGCCAGATCGCGGACGGAGAAGGTACGAGCGCGCAAATTGGGACAAGTTACCTGGACTTCGTTCGGTCCCACCAAGGCGAATCGGGCGGCGCCCCCGACGAGGGCATGGTCTGCGTGCTCGAAGGCAAACTCGACCACGTCCGGCGGGTGGTGCGATGGAGCGGCCCTCCGGAGATGCGCTGGATCGAGCTGTGCCTTCGGCGGATGAGCCGTGGACGCTTCATGGCTACGTATCTCGACGTGACCGAACGAAAGCGCAACGAGTCGTTTACGGCCCTTCAGCACGAGCTCCTCGCGCAGATCGCCACCGGGAGCCCCCTCGCCGGCATGCTCGAGCAAATCGCACATGCGGTCGAAGAGCAGCTTCCGGCCCTGTTCTGTTCGATATTGAGGCTGGAAGGCCAGCACTTGCGCCTCGGCGCGGCTCCAAGCCTCCCCCCGAGCTACAACTCCGCCATCGACGGAATCGCGATTGGGCCAAGTGTCGGATCGTGCGGAACGGCGGCATACCGACACCAGCGCGTGATCGTCACGGACATCGCCACCGACCCACTCTGGGCCGATTTTTCTGCGCTCGCACTTGGGCACGGGCTCCGTGCGTGCTGGTCTTTCCCCATCTTTCCGACGCGCCCGAACACGAGCACGCCGGAAGTGCTGGGGGCCTTTGCATTCTACAGTCGTGTCACCGGCGGCCCCGACGCGTGGGCCGAACGGGTCGCAAAGTGGGCTTCGCATTTGGCGAGTATCGCACTCGAGCTCGACGGCTCGAACCGCGCACTGCGTGAGAGTGAGCGACGCTTCCAAACGTTGGCCAAAAGCTCGCCGGTCGGCATTTTTCGCACCGATTCGACCGGAGCCTGCGTGTACGTCAATCCACGTTGGTGCGCCATCGCCGGCCTCACGGCAGAGACGGCGCTCACCAATGAGTGGAGCAGCGCCATCCACGAAGCCGACCGCCCCCTTGTGTTCGCGGCGTGGACCGACGCCGTCGCGAACGTCTCCGCCTACCACCTCGAGTACCGCTTTGCGACACGCGACGGTACGGTAACCTGGGTCCTCGGGCAGGCCGAACCCGAGCGGGACGACGAAGGGGCGCTCGTTGGGTTCGTTGGGACCATCACGGACATCTCGGCGCGCAAACGGACCGAGCTCGAGCTCCTCGCGAGCACCGAGCGCCACAGGACCCTCGCCCGCGCGACGAACGATGCCATCTGGGACTGGGATCTTGCGTCGAACCGCGTGTGGTGGAACGAAGGCCTGACCACGCTTTTTGGCTACGCCATCCAGCCGGCGGTCGCCGAGCCAGCCTGGTGGGTCGCCCGCATCCACCCGGAGGAGCGCGCAGCGGTCGAGGCTCGATTTTTCGCAGTCGTCCATGGACTCGAGCTCACGTGGGAGTCGGAATACAGGTTCCTCCGCGCGGACGGAACCTACGCCGACGTTTTCGACCGAGGCCATGTCCTTCGCGACGAGCACGGCATGGCCCACAGGATCATCGGGGCGATGATGGACATCTCGCGCCAGAAACGCGCGGAAGGGTTGCTTCGAGAGCTGAACCGCGACCTCGAACAACGCGTCGAGGCGCGGACTGCGGAGCTCGCCGCCGCCAACCAGGAGCTCGAGTCGTTCTCCTATTCCGTGTCGCACGATCTTCGCGCCCCCCTCCGCGCAATCGACGGATTCTCGCGCATCGTCCTCGAGGACTACGGCGCCTCGCTCCCGAAGGAGGCCACCGACTACCTCGAAGAAGTCCGGAACAGCAGCCGTCGCATGGCCAAGCTGATCGACGAGCTTCTCGCGTTTTCCCGACTAAGCCGCCAGGTCCTCGAACGTCAGTCGTTGGACACCCGAGCGCTCGTCGCAACGTGCATCTCCGAGCTTCAGGCCATCCCGGAAGCGGGCGAAAAGCGGCGGATGGAGGTCACGATCGCCCCCGACCTTCCCGTCTCCGAGGGGGACCCGAATCTCCTCAAGCAGGTCTGGCTGAACCTTCTCGCGAATGCCATGAAGTACAGCAAAAAGCGCGATCCGGCGCACATCGAGGTCGGCTTCCTTCCGGCCGTCGCTCCGACCACCTTCTTCGTACGCGACAACGGTGTAGGATTCGACATGCGGTATGCCCACAAGCTCTTTGGCGTATTCCAACGGCTCCATCGTGCCGAAGACTACGAGGGCTCGGGCGTCGGCCTGGCCATCGTGCACCGCGTGATCCATCGCCATGGTGGGCGGGTGTGGGCCGAGGCCGAGCCCAATCGCGGCGCCACCTTTTTCTTCAGCCTACCCTCGCAGGGAGCCACATGACGGACTCCCACGTCGAGGTCCTCCTCGTGGAGGACAATCCGAACGACATTCGCCTCGCGTTGCACGCCTTCCGGAAGCACAACTTCGCCAATGCCATTCACGTGGTCCGCGACGGCGCCGAGGCGCTCGAGTTCCTGTTTTGCAGGGACCGCTACGCCGATCGGAGCATGAGCGACCCGCCAAAGCTCGTGCTTCTCGACCTCAAGTTGCCACTCGTGGATGGTCTCGACGTCCTCCGCCAAATCAAGGCCGATCCACGCACGCAGACGCTCCCGGTCGTCATGATGACGAGCTCGGCGGAAGAGCGAGACGCGGTCGAGAGCTACAAGCTCGGCGTCAACAGCTACATCGTGAAGCCGGTCGACTTCGATCAGTTCAGCGAGGCCGTTCGACAAATCGGCTTCTACTGGCTGCTTCTCAACCAACCGCCGCGAAAGTAGTCGCATGTCGGAGCCCGTCCTTCGCATCCTGATCATCGAGGACAACTCGAATGACGTGCAGCTCGTCACCCGAGAGCTTCGCCGAGCAGGGCTCGCGGTCGAGGTGACGTGCGTGGAGGCAGAGGCCGAGTACTTGGCCAGTCTCTCGCCTCTGCCCGACGTCGTCCTGAGCGACTACCAACTCCCCGATTTCGATGCCTTTCGTGCTTTGGAAGTGTTGCGGGCGCATTCGGACGACGTGCCCTTCATCATCGTCTCCGGCACCATCGGCGACGAGATGGCCGTGCTCGCGATGAAGAGCGGAGCCACCGACTACCTTCTGAAAGACCGTCTCGGCCGCCTCGGCACTGCGGTGAGCCAAGCCGTCGAGCAGCGCAAGCTCCGCGAGTCGAAGCGGGCGGCCCAAAAGGCGCTGCGTGAGAGCGAGGAGCAATACAGGGTGCTCGCCGACAGCATCCCGCACATCGTGTGGACGTCCAGCCCTGCCGGCGCGATCGAGTACGTGAACCGGCAAGGAACGCGCTACACGGGATGTACGGTCGCCGACTTCGCCGACGGCTCGTGGGGCCACGTGGTTCACCCCGACGACCTCCAGCGCGTCGCTGCGCTCTGGCTCGAATGGCTCACGACCGGGATCGCGAAGACGACCGAGCTTCGGCTCCGCCGCGTCGACGGAGAATACCGCTGGCACCTCACCCGGCAAGAGCCCGTGCTCGATGCGAACGGCGCCGCCGTCCGGTGGTTTGGCACCTGCACGGACATCCACGACCAGAAAGTCGCCGCCGCCGCAGTCGAAGCGAACGAGGCACGCTGGCGTCGTTTGCTGGACAACTTGTTTGCGTGCGTTGCGCTGCTCGAGCCGAACGGATCGCTCGTGTGGGCCAACAGCGCACTTCTCGAAATCTCCGGAACCACGCTGGACCAAGTTGCCGGAAAACGGCTCTGGGAGTGTGCGGGTTGGTGCGACGATCCCAACCTCGGCGCGCGCGTGGAAGCCGCGGTGCACCAAGCGGCACGGGGCGAGCTCACCCGCTTCGACGCGACGCTTCGCTCGAACGGCGGAACGCGGACGATCCTCGATTTCCAGATGGCTCCGCTGCGCGACGAAGCCGGTGAGGTCATCTACCTCATCCCCTTCGCCGTCGATGTCACCGCCCGCGAAGTGGCCACGTCCGAGCTGCGACTGCGCGATCGCGCCATCCAGTCCGTTTCTCAGGGTATCCTCATTGGAGATGCCACCTTGCCGGACGTGCCGATCGTCTACGCGAGCGCGGCGTTCGAGCATCTCACTGGCTATGGCACGGAGGAGGTCCTCGGACGAAACTGCCGCTTTCTTGCAGGCAAGGGCACCGATCCAGCGACGCTCGACGTGGTTCGATGCGCCATCCGCACACGGACGCCCTGCTCGGTGGAGATGTGGAACTACCGGAAGGACGGCACGCCTTTCTGGTTGGGCCTCAGCCTCGCACCGGTGTTCGACGGCGAACGGGTGACCCATATGGTCGGCGTGCAAACCGACATGACGGCACGCCGCAAACTGGAAGAGAACTACCGCCAAGCGCAAAAGATGGAAGCGTTCGGTCAGCTCGCCGGGGGCATCGCTCACGACTTCAACAACCTCCTCTGCATCATCAATGGCGAGGCCGAGGTCCTTGGTTCGGCTCTCGATGCGACCGATCCGCGCCAGGAGTCGGTGCAAGCCATCCAAGAGGGAGGCCTGCGGGCCGCATCCCTCACGGCACAACTCCTGTCGTTCAGCCGCAAGACCATCCTCGAGCCCCGCGTGCTCGACCTCAACGAGGTGGTCGAGCGCGACGCGAAGCTGCTCGGCCGCGTGCTCGGCGAAGACATCGCGATCGATCTCGCGCTCGCTTCTGGGCTCGCGGGCGTCAAAGTAGATCCGGGCCAGATCGAACAAGTCATCATGAACCTTGCGCTGAACGCCCGCGACGCCATGCCAAAGGGCGGACGGCTCACGATCGCGACCCGCAACGGTCCCGGGGCGTTCGTCGTTCTCTCCGTGTCGGACACGGGCGCCGGGATCGGGTCCGAGCTTCTTACCAAAATCTTCGAGCCTTTCTTCACGACGAAGTCCATCGGCAAGGGCAGCGGTCTCGGGCTCGCGACCGTCTATGGCATCGTCACGTCGTCCAACGGAACGGTCAGCGTCACGAGCGAGGTCGGACACGGTACGACGTTTACCGTCACGCTTCCCGCGGTGATCCACGTCCAGGAGTCGCGCGCGCCCGCTGCCGACTCGCCCCCTCGTTCGCGGCGCGGCAGCGAGACGGTGCTCGTCGTGGAGGACGAGCCGGCCGTTCGAAGGGTCCTACGAATGACCCTGGAATCGAACGGCTACGAGGTCCTGGAAGCCGACAGCGGCGCCTCTGCGCTTCGGATCGCCGAGGAGCGCAGCGCCATTCACCTCCTGGTCACCGATGTCGTAATGCCCGAAATGGGAGGACGCGAGGTGGCCGAGCGGGTCATGGCGAAGCACCCCGAGGCGCGTGTACTCTACACGTCCGGATACACCGACGACGCGGTGGTCAGAAACGGAGTGAGCGAAGCCACGGACGCGTTTCTCCAAAAGCCGTTTACGCCGTCGTCCTTGGCCGAGAAGGTCCGCTCCCTCCTCGACCGTCGCTGACCGCGCGAATGGCGTGGAGCTCATTGGAAGCCCTACCGAAAGCGAGCCAAGCCGACGAAGCGCGACCCCGGAGTCTGCTCATGGCCCCGTTCGGGGCGGTGTGCGGAGCCGTGCAAGCACGGTCGTCACGCCGACGTGAAGCCCGAGCGCAGCACCGAGCACGGCTCCCCCACCCGCCCCGACGAGCGCGAGCCCGTCCGCGAGACCGTCCGGAGAGTCCGGCCGTGGCGGAAGGCCTCGTGCGGCCGCCCGCATCCAGGCAAGAGCCACGTCGTCGGGAACGGCGAGCGCCATGGCGACTCCTGCGGCCGCGAAAGGCACGAGCGCGAGCGACGAACAAACTGCGGCGAAGGGCCACGAGACTTCCTCTTTGGCATTCCGGAGCTCGGCGCGTGCCGCGAACGCTGCCGTGGCAAGCGCCCCGACGAAAGGAACAACGGTTATCGCAACGAGCCCCACGAACGGAGCGTGCTTGGCCCCGAAATGGGCCGTCCCGATCGAACCCGGCACGGTGCCGAGAATGGCCACTGCGAACGTGGCTCCGAGGATCGTCGCAAAGGCTCGAACAAGGGCGGGCGAAGCCCGAAGCCATCGCCGCGCTATGGCCATTCCTCCCATCGACCCCGCTCCGACGGCGGCTCCGATGCCACACCCGAAAAGGAAAAAGAGCCCCCCTTCGCGTGGCCAGTCCATATCGACGAGGCCGCGAAGCTCGAGATAATAGGGAATTCCGGTGAGCGCGCTCGTCAGGCCTCCGGCTAAAGCACACGAAAGGAATGCAGAAAGCGTGCGGTCACGAGGGACCAACGACTCCGCCAAGGGTGCCGCCGGGACGGCGTAGGCCACGGCGTGGAGATCTTCGTCCTTCCCGGGTCTCACGGGTCGATTGTGCTCCCACCACGCCCGGAACCCAAGGCGCACGGTGCGCCCATTGCCCATACTGAGTAGCCCAAAACGGTCATTCGTGCTTTCCGAGCTTCAAGAGGTGCAAAACCAGCTCCCGGATACGGCCAGGAAGATTCGGGCTCGCGAGGTAGAAGGCATCGACTCGCCTTCGTACTGGCAACGTTCCAGGCAAGACTTCGATCCATTGGCCCGCGGCCACGTCTTTGGCGACGAGGTACGCCGGAAGCTCGGCGACACCGAGGTCCGCGAGCACGCGGGCGCTCGCGAACACCACAGCGTCGCTCGTCATGTTCACCCGCTCGATGCTCGGGACGCCCAGCCTCGCCGAACAAGGAGCCATCCTTCGAACGGTGGCTACGCTCGTGGTCGCCTTCGATCGACGCGAACCCGGACGTTGGGCCCAATCGACACCAAGACGCTTCGTCAGGCCCACGCGTTCCTCGAGAGCGGCCGTGCGATAGGCAAGATCGTCTTGGAACACTTCCACTGACGAAGGTTCGCCGACGAGAGCTCGGACGTCGAATGACCATCACGAAGTGCGTAGTGGGAACGGAAATATCCAGTCTCACGAGCAACTTCGTGCTCGCGGAACTTGTGCTGCGAGCGACGTGTCCGAACGTCCATGTCCTTCTTCCCCCTCCGCGCCGCGGCGGTCGTCCTCGCCTTCGCGGCCTGCACTCCCCGAACCATTCCGCCCGCGCCGACCGCTCCCAAGGCATCGAACGGAGCAGCACCTCGGTCATCGGCCGAGGCGCAAGGTCCCACGGACGTCGTCCTCTCGAGCGACCCTCCGCAAACCGCGGTCGCCGAGGCGCGCCTCGTCCCGTCGAGCTGCGAAGTCCACAAGGGCGCCACCGAAGCGCGGATCGCCCAGATGCGACGCGAAGTCGACGCCGAATTCAAACGATGGCACGACGGACAGCCCGCGTGTTGGGCCGAAGACCGGCAACGCGACGCGGAGCGCAAG
>JAYUKI010001299.1:0-7453 GCA_043764595.1 Myxococcales bacterium
AGGATCTGGAACTGACCGTCGAGGATGTCCCTCCCGATGAAAGGGTCCTGGGAAGACATAGTGCCGTGATACCACGATCGGCATGGTGGATTCAGCACCGAGTTCGTCCCTCGTGTTTCGTGGGGAGCTTCTCTCGAAGGCGGGCTTCCGCCACGGATTCTCGAAGTCGGCGAATGGGGCCGACTTTGCGCTCGGAAGAGACAAAAAGGCGCTGGAAAGGGACATTCTCGCCCTCGCGCACGAGGTCGGATTCGACGCAGGTCGACTCTTCCAAGTGAAGCAAGTCCACGGAACGACCACCCACCTCGCCGAGGGTGACCCCGCAGAAGTCGTAACGCGCGAGGGCGATGCGGTCGTCGCGAGGGACGTGGGCGCGGTTGCAGGCGTGCGCGTGGCCGACTGCGTCCCCATTCTGGTTGCGTCCGAGGCTACGGGGGCGTGTGCGGCCATTCACTCCGGCTGGCGAGGTGTCGAGCAAGGCATCGTCGGAGTCGCCCTCGGTCTCCTCGGCGGCACCGATCGCATCGCCGCGATAGGTCCGTGCATTGGTCCGTGTTGCTTCGAGGTGTCGAGCGAAGTCGCATCGCGAATCGCGGCCGCCGTCGCCGAGCCAACGGTCGTGACGTCGCGCTACGGCGAAGGAAAAGCGAAGGTCGATCTGCGTCGAGCCGTGAGGGCCCAGCTCCTGGCAAGCGGCCTCTCGGACTCACGCATCGAAGACGTCGGCGGTTGTTCGATGTGCGGTGGTCGCGACTACCACTCGTTCCGCCGTGACGGGGACGCGAGTGGTCGAATGCTCGCCGTGATCGTTGCCCGCTCCGTCCGCTGACGCGATGGGAGCTCCGAATTCGGGATTCGCCCTACGGGAGCGCCTCGGGATTGGCCAGTAGACCCCCGACGAACTTGGCACGAAGGTAAAATCCTTTCGGTACCGTGGCCACGAGCTCGCCCTCGTTCGTGCTGGCGCGGAGCGTCTTTTCGCCCGTTCTGGCTTTTGGGCGTACCTGCAAATAGCGACCCCAATGCGCGGTCACCTCTTCGATCCGTCCTGCCCCGAACGCCCCCATGATTTCGTCGAAATCGGCACGAAGCGCCGCCTCCTGGGCCTCGGTCGGACTCCATAAAACTGGAAACCCAACGGGCCGTCGTTGCCAGTCGGGGTTCTCGGCCAAAATGGGCACGAACAACACCCGTGCGAGCTTTCGTTTGGCCCACGAGGCATCCCAACTGGCGTCTTCGGCCGTGAGTACGTCGAGCACGCACACGTAGGTGGACTCGATGGGACGGCCGTCCGCGCGTACCGGAACGGTCTTGAGCTCCACTCCCAAGTGCGCAAAGTCGGGCTCGCTCCTCGAAGCTGCCGTGGCGCCAAGGGCTCTCTCGAGCAGCGTGCCCCACTTGCCCTTCGTTCGAGTGCCGTCGCCCGAGATGGACACGCCGAGCGCATCGGCAATGGCCCCCAAGTCGTGACCAGCAAGAGCCCGCGCTCGGGCCACGAGCTCGCTCTCGGTGCGCGGCGGCGCTGGAATCATCGTGCGACCGCCGCGGAAAAGGCCTGTACGAATCCTTCGCTCGTTCGCTCGCTCCATCGTCGTGACAGGAACGCTTCGGCCTCCGTCTCGTTGGAGAGGATGCGCGCGGTATACGACTCTCTCGTGGTGTGGCTCCCGGCGCGGGCCACGATCCGGACGGCATGTGCGGCAACGAGGGCATAAAGGTAGTTCGCTCGATTCCGTCCGGCGTCGTCTCGTCCAAGAGAAGAGTCCAATCGACGGTAGATGGCACTCTTGTCGCGAAGTGCGAGAGCCGCTTGGAAGAGCGCGCACGCGAGCGCTTCTGGATCGTCTTCCCTTTTCCCGCGAAGGCAGGGCTCCGAGTCCTCGAGGGCGAGGGGCGAGTGCACTTCGTCGCGGAAATGAGGGTTTTCGTGCACGACGTCGAGTCGAACGATGGACGGAATCTCGGCGTGAAGCTCCACGGCCAGCGCGTCGACCAGAGCGGGCATGGTCTCGGGAAGCGCGGCACGAAGTCTCTGCAGGGCGCGGTCCGCATGAACGAACGCGAGTGGCCAAATGGCCTTTGCAAACCAGGGATAAGCACTGGCGAATGGATCTTGGAGCCGTGCGCCGGCGAGCGCGGCTTTTGCGCAAGGGAGGTCGTCGCACGCCGCAAGGGCCTCGGTGGTCGTGCGCGCGAGCGCATCCGTCGGAACGTCGCGGAATGCTATGGAATAGGCGTCTCGCGCGCTCATGAGTGGCGCGGGCACGTGCAAGTCGGAGTGAGTCGCGAGAGCCACGAGCCAGATGTGGAGCTCGACGAATGCACTCGACTGGAACACGACCTTCTCGTCGTGGGTGCGAGCGATGGCCGGCGGCGTGCGAGTAGGCAGTCGAATCGTGCTTTCTTCCGCACACCCTGCCAGGGCGACCAAGGCAAGGCCGGAAAGTCGCGTCCGGTACGTTCGGTCCAGCAGACGCGATTCGGATTTCGGAACGGTCGCCACGTCAGGGTTTCGGATCGTCCCGAACCAAGGTTACGTTGTAGACGCCCTTGCCAGTCGCCACGGTCTTGTCGGGTTCGTCGGGATGGAAAAGCCGCATGTCGGCAACTCCCACGCGGTTGCCCTGCCGGACGACCGTGGCGTCGCACGAGAGCGTGAAGAGTCGGCCTGGTCGCAGGTAGTCTACCCGCAGGTCGATGGTGGAAACACGAGCCCGAGAGTCCTTGACACCCGTCCAAACCGCGGCTCCGCCGGCGGTGTCGGCGAGCGCGGAGAGGACTCCCCCATGAAGCGCGGGGCGCATCGGATCGCCGACGAGCTCTTCACGGAACGGAATCGTGATGCGCACGAATCCTTCGCGCATTTCCTCGCATCGCATTCCCAAGAAACGATTGAAGGGAACGAGCTCCTCCATCACCCGCGTGAGTACGGAGTGGTCCACTTTAGGCTGCAGTCACGTATTGCGATTCGATCCATCGCGACTGGCCATCTTGGAAGACGACGAGGACTTGTGCGCCTTGAACTTGCTGCACTTGTCCGGGGTAACGCGTTCCGTTACCCCACATGACCGAGACGTTCATTCCCGGAACGAACGACGCGTAGCCAGCCGCAGCGCCCATCGCTCCGGCTACTCCGGCCGCGCCAGCCTGGGTGTACCCTGGCTGCGCCGGCTGGGCGTAGGGATTGGAATAGGGGTTGTTCATCCCTGCAAGAGGATCGTAGGGGCTTGCCGGCTGCGCATAGGGCGCTTGTGCTTGACCGTAGGCGTTCGGCTGGGCGCCTTGTGGCTGTGCGTAAGGATTCTGAGCCTGAGGGGCATACGGATCGGGCTGTCCATAGGGATTGGGCTGAGCCGCTTGGGGCTGCGCATAGGGGGTTTGCGCGGGTGCGGCGGGCTGCGCATAGGGGTTCGGCTGAACGGCCTGAGGCTGCGCATAAGGGTTTTGCGCGGGGGCGGCCTGTGGCTGTGCATAGGGGTTCGGCTGAACGGCCTGAGGCTGCGCATAGGGGTTTTGCGCAGGGGCGAGCTGAGGCTGCGCATAGGGATTTTGCGACTGAGCCGCATAGGGATCAGGTTGGGCGGGCTGAGCCGGAGCCTGACCATACGCACTCTGAGGCTGGGCGACTTGCGGCTGAGCGTAAGGACTCGGCTGAGCGGCTCGGGGTTCTGCATATGGATTGGCAGTCTGTGGCGGAGGCCCGTAAGCACTCGATGGCTGGGAGGGCGCTCCGGATGGTTGGGCCGGTGCACCATAGGCGCTGCTGCCCGCAGGAGCTGCAAACGCGGCCGCCTGCTCGGCGCTCGCCGGTCCCCCCGAAAGAGGCGGAGAAGGTGCGCCGTGGGGGAAGCTCGCCGCGACGGGGACGCTCGGTGCCGACCCCGGTAGCTGCACCGAGACGGCCGCTTCGGACTGGACGGGCGCGACTGCGCTCGCCGAGCCGTCCCGAAAGCTCGGTGGAGGCGGTACGGGAATGTACGGATCGGGAGTCGTTCCCATCATGGCAAATGGAGCGGCTCCTCCTGCGATCGGCTGTGGATCACCGACTCCCGGGGTCGTGGTGGTCGGGGAAAAAGGTTCGTTCTGCGAAAGTGCCACGTGCGAGGGTGGCTTGCTGGAATCCTTGAGAGTGGCCGCAGAACCTGGCGTGGGACCGAACTTGGCGAGCAAGTGGGGCATCGCCGCGAGCGGTACGGTCGCGTTCACCGGTCTCTTTGCGCTCGATGACGCAAGGCCGCTGTCAGGTTGCGACGTCGGTGCAGACGGCGGGGCGGGCGGAGCCGCAGGGGGAGAATCGACGTTCTCTGGCATGGCGGTGCGCGCGAGAGGATCGACGTCTCCGCCGGGGCGACTCGGCAGAGGGCCGGCATCCGGGACCGGTGCCCCACACGCGGAGCAAAACTTCTTCGAGCCAATGAGCTCGGCGTTGCATTTCGAGCACGTGATCATGAGATCTCGATGCTCGCACGCGTGGAAGCGCGTGCCAACGTCTTGACCCACCTACCGAACGACCTAGCGCACGGTGGCACGTGGGTCGGGCTAGGGTGAGCCGGGCTTGGTGGTCGTCGGTCCGTCGGATTTTCGTCGAACCTCGATTCGAGCTGTAAATCCCCCGAGATCGACGTCGAACGCGCGAACGAGCGCCAAGCCGGCGGCCTCCGCGACCGCGTCGAGGCGACGTGTCGGGGAAACCCAGACGAGCCGCCCGCCTGGACGAAGTGCCTTACCAACGCGCTTGAGGACGTTCGCGAGGAGCGTTTCGTGCTCACCCCGGACTCGGCGGCCGAGCGGAGGATTCGTGAGGACGAGGGTAAGCCCACCGGGGATGGGCACCGTGTTCGCATCCGCTTCGGCGAGCATGGCCGAAACGTGCGCGCTCTTCAGGTTTGCGCCCGCCGCATCGAGGGCTTCCCCACGCAAATCGGAGCCGAACAGCTCCTCGTAAGGGCCTGCTTTTGCGCGCTCAACGAGCTCGGTGCCCGCTCCGCAAAATGGGTCCCACACGACGTCGTTCGCCTTCGGCTCGGAGAGGCGAGCGAGGGCCGCTGCGATGGTCGGATGGGACGCCGCGGGCACGTCGCGTTTGCGGTACGCGAACCGCTCGTCCAGTACACCACGCGGCGAAAGAAGCACGGAAATGCGTGCCTCGCGCGCCGTCGTCGTGACCGACCACGTGCTCGCCGTGGGATCGTTCACGAGAGGAGCCCCCGATTCGGCCACTTTGCGTGCGACCGCGAATACGGCGGCCCGGCCTGCACCTTCGGGCAGCTCGAGTCGAAATCGAGCCTTTTCCGAGGCGTCGGTCTTCGGCGTGAGAGCGCGGACGATCGCAAGGACCGGCTCGGAGACGAGCAGGTCGGCGACGCGTGTGGCAAGGGGGACTTCCGGGCGTCGTGGGGCGTCGATCTCGAAGGCCAGATCGAGTGCGATCCGCACGGCCGTAAGGGGACGCAACGGGCCCTCGTGGCTGACCGCGACGATCCCCGGTCCGGTAGCCGTTACGGCCGTCTTTCCAATCGTCGACAGCTCCTCGGCCAACACGGTCTCGAGGCCCTCTCGGCACGTGAAGCGCAGCGTTACCCGAGGCAGGGGGGCGTCGAGGTCGACGACCACGCGCTCTTCACCACGGGTGGCCGTGCGGGCGAGCAGCAACCGCGCTTTCCCGAGGACACGCTCGGTCTCGGGGTCGTTCGCCCCGAGCGCAGCCAGCACCTCTCGGGTACGAGAACCACCCACCTTGCCAAGGGCCTGCACGAAGGCACGAACGTCCTCCGGGTGGGTCGCGCTGGCGAGGGCATCGAGCAAAACAGTCTCGCACCCGTCCGGCCACACCTTCGCGAGGGACGTTGCCGCCCACCGTCGCTCTTTTCCGGTCCCCTCGGCTAGGCGCGCCAGGAGGTGCTCGCGAGCGCGCAGACCCCCCAAAACGCCGAGCACCCGAACCACGCGGTGGCGCTTGGCAGGGGGCATTTTGCCTTCCGCGAGGGCCAAAATGGCCTCCGTCCCCGCTTCGCCGGTCTTCGCCCATACCGCTTCGGCCTTCTTGGCGAGAGCATCGTCGTCCCCCAATAGGAGAGCAAAAAGGGCAGGATAGTCACGTCGCCCAGGGGAAAATCCGGGATCCGCGAGGCGTTCTTCGAGCGGGGCACGAGCCATTGTCAGCACGTCTACCAGAGGCGCCGTAACCGGATCGGGGTTCGTGCGTATCGTGGGAAGCCGACGTTCGGCCGGACGCCACCCGTAGTGGGATGAATACCCTTTCGTTCGCGTGACATCGGAGACCTTGATGAACGAGCTCAAACCATCGATGGGACGCCGAGTTTTCGTGGGCGCTCTCACCGTCGGCACGGTGATCGCCGTGCTCGGCGGTGGTCGCTACGTCATGGCAAGCGAGGAAGACGAGCGTCGCGCGCGCGAGAGTCGTCGCCCTGACGGCCGCCCACGCCTGCCACCCGGCCAGTATCTCCTGCGTCAGCTTCGGGCGATGGGCGGTACCGAAGGCGATCCCAGCCCTGGGGCCTTTCGCTTGAAGGTCCACGGCGACGTCGAGGCCCCCTTCTCGATCGACTTCGCCGAGCTTCTTCGTATGCCGCAAGTGGACCAAACCTGCGATGTCCACTGCGTGACCAAGTGGACCGTGCTGGACGCCAAGTGGACCGGAGTGCGGCTGTCGGACCTTGCCGCACGAGCTCGCGTGAAGCCCTCGGCTCGGTACGTCGTCTTCGAGGCGGCCGCTGGCTACACGTCGAACATCCCGCTTCGGGATGCCATGCAGCCGAACGTTCTCGTCGCGCACAAGCTGAACGGTGGGAGCATTCCGCGCCCGCATGGCCCACCCGTCCGCGCTCTCGTTCCGGATCTTTACTTCTGGAAGAGCTCGAAATGGCTGCAAGGCATCAAGTTCGTCTCGCGCGACGAACCTGGCTACTGGGAAACGCGCGGCTACCACAACCACGCCGATCCGTGGAAAGAGGAACGGTATGGCTGATTCCGACGAAGCTTCGGACCACGCGATTGCCGTCCTCGAAGCGAAGAACGAGCAAACCAAACCGACTCTCGTCCAAGTCCAAGGCACTTCGAAGGAGCCCAAAAAGAAGGGCTTTGCGGCACGCCCGTGGGTGCGCGCCGCCCATCGGGACATCGGATACGTCGCGGTCGGCTTGACCGTCGTCTATGCGCTCTCCGGCCTCTCCGTGAACCACCTCACCGACTGGAAAGACGGCGACGCCAACTTCCAGAACTACTCCCGAGAGGTCGACGTCGCGCCGTTGCCCACGAAGACCGGCGATACCGAGAAAGACGATCGCGCGGTATCCGACGCCGTTCGCGCGAAGCTCGGAATCGCCCAAGAGCCGCGCGAGGTCTATCGCATCGACGCGACCAAGCTCGATGTCACCTTCGACAAGCGCACCGTGCACGTGGATCTCGAGGCGCAGCGGGCCATCGACGAGGG
>JAYUKI010001300.1:0-2232 GCA_043764595.1 Myxococcales bacterium
CTTCAACGAGGCCGCCGTTCATCACGGCGGATCGGCGTGGACGCCTTCACGGCGCGGCTCTCAGGCGCTTTGCTTCAACGAGGCCGCCGTTCATCACGGCGGATCGGGCGCGTCTTGCTGCGCATCGCGACCGCGCCATTCCCGCTTCAACGAGGCCGCCGTTCATCACGGCGGATCGGGTTCTTCGTGCAGGACCGCGGATCGCAGGGCGGCAAGCTTCAACGAGGCCGCCGTTCATCACGGCGGATCGGAGCCCTCGCCAAACCTGAACAATTCCGCATCTCTGCGGACCGGTTTGCGAGCGCTCCAAGGCCGACACGCGCGCCACGGACGCGTCTTCGGCCAAACGAACAAGTAACTCTATGAAATTTCAAAGACCAAAGCCCCGCGAGCGGGTCACGCGAATCCATGATCACTTCGCCGCTCGCACGAGGGCAGCGACCACGTCGTCGAGGTCGTTGACACCGAGCGTCACCACGGCCGTCCAGGCCTTGCCATCGCGACGCGCCACGACAGCGACCCGGTATCCCGCCTTGCGCAAGCTCGCCTGAGCCTCACGCACCGCGCGTGATGCCGCAACTTCCTCGGGCGAGCGCTTGGTCGTTGCCTTCGAAAGCTCGCGCCGCTTGGCCGAGATGTCGCGGCTCGACAGTTTCTTCACGTCGACAGGCTTCTTGTCCTTCGCGCCGCGGACGCCGGTCGCGAGCAAGTCGCCCACGGTTTCCGGCTCGGGCGTTTGCTCGGTGAAGCGAACGAGCTCGTACGCCTTCTCCGAGCCGACCTCGATCGCCTCGGCTCGCGGCACCGCACGAGCAATGGCAATGAGCTTGGACGCCTGAGACCGACTCATCACTTTGCGCTTCTCTAGGAGCTCGCCAAAAGACGAAAACCCGGCGTGCACATAGAGCTTCTTGTCGAGGATCTCTTTCAGCGCCACGCCGATGTCGTAGAAGTCCTCCACGATACGGGCCTTGCGACGCTCGATCGTCGAAAGGAGGGCCTCAAGCTTCTTGGCGGAAGCGGGACTTCCCTTGATGGCCGCCTTCACAGCTCCCCGAACCACGGCGAGCTTCTTTGCACTACCCTTCTTCGCTGCCATCCCTTCCCTCTTTCGTCGCTTGTCCGCCGTGTCCAGGCGCCTGGACATGGATGTCCATGCGCCTGGACATGAGCATGACTACACGATGATGGCACACCTTTCGGGCACCGTGTACGCCTTCCCAATCGACGTGACCGAAGTATTTCCGCGACCCTCCACGGGCCCGACGTCCACGAACAGTACCTGATCCTCGCGGTGGTCAATCTCCGCGGAAAGCCGTGACCGAAGCGCCACGAGCTCACTCGCCGAAAGCTCGCAACGGAACACGGAAAGCTGCACATGATCGCCGAATCCGCGGAGCGTCCGAAAGACGCGACGAAGGCGCTTCGGACAACAAACGTCGTAGCTCACGATGAACGCTTGCCGCATGGCTCACCTCGTTCGGAAGGCGGGATACTCGGACGCTTCGCCAAGAAGCAATCGGCCAAACACACGCGCCTGCACTTCGAGCACGCGGCGATAGCTGATTCGGTAGTCGAACGTCGGGTGCGTGACGAGCTGATCCATCCGCCGCTCGTACGCATACAAGAACTTCTTCCGACCGCTCGGCCCCAGCGAGCAAGCATCCCGACGAACGACGAAATCGCTCTCGTCCAGGACACCCGTGTTCAGCGCTCCGATGACGGTAGAGTCGGCCACGAGCGGTCGAAACTCCTCCATCAAATCAAGAGCAAGAGCAGGCCGACCGAACCTCGGACGATGGTAGACACCGAGCAATGGCTCGAGCCCAGCCTTCGCGATGGCCACGGTAAACTCCTTGGTTAGGAGCGCGTAGGCAAACGAAAGAAGGGCATTCAACGGATCTCGGGGCGGCCGCCGATTCCGGCCTTCTTCGTCGAACCGTTCCGCAAATGTGGAAGGCGCCTTGAGCATGCCACCGAACGCGCCAAAATAAACGCGCGCGGCGGTGCCTTCGAGCCCAAGCAAGGACTCCGCGGCCTCGCACGCCTCGGCCTTCTTGGCGAGCTGCTCGAGCTCGAAAAGCACCGGTGCGGGCGCCGCCTCGTGATTGCGCCGAAGAATGGTGCGCGAGTTCCGAATCTTCGACGCCACGAGCCCACGGGCCACCCGGAGGCAAAAGGCCGGATCACGAAGCCGCTCGTGCTGGGCCATTCGAAGCTCGATGTTCTTCG
>JAYUKI010001301.1:0-7415 GCA_043764595.1 Myxococcales bacterium
GTCCGAGGGGCTCATGCTCCAAGCCTTTGCCGTTTTGGATGACGGCGAGCCTATTCGCCTATCCGACGAAGGAAGCGGGGCCACACAGATCGCGCTCGTTCCGGTGGGCGAAAAAGCGATGGCCCTCTATCTCGATGCCCGAACGGCGATGACACCCGTGCATGCACGCGAGGTTTCCCTCGGGCAAGGCGGAAAGCTCGCTCTCGGCACCGATGTCGTCCTTGCCGTGAGCGGACCTGCGGAGCGCGGTGTTTCACTCGTGGGCGGGCGCATGAAAGACGCGACGTTCGCGCTCGTGCCCATTCCTCAGGACGTGACCACGTTCGGAATGACCGTGCTCTCCGTGAGCTCGCCACCCAAAGACGACATCAAACCCAAAGTGTCGCTCTACGCGAATGGGCTCGATCCGGCGCCGCTCGCAGCGACACGCTCGGAGACCCTCGATCGCGTCTATGTCGCGCGGGTCGTCCCGGAGAGCTCTGCGCGCGGTGCGCCGCATTCTCTCGAGCTCGGGCACCTCATGGCGGATGGGACCTTCGTGTCGCACGGCATGGTGGCGCGTGGCACGCCGGTAACCCATGTCTCCGTTGCGGTCGATACGGCGCGCACCGTGTGGGTATTGTACGGAAATGCCGCCCATACTTGGCTATCCAGGTTTGGCTGCCCCTGAGCGAAATGGCCTGCGTCGGGACGGAGGCCCATCGCTCCGCTTCGTCAGTTCGCCGGGGCTTCGATTCGGACGACCGCACCCCGCGCCGGCTCGCCCGCCGCGGACACCGTGACGATGGCATCGCTGCCGAGACGACCCACCCACATTCCGGAAGGCACCGGGTCTTTGGCGATCGCGCCGTGAATGGCCGCGCGGTCGAAGACCATGACGCTGTCGAAGTCGCCGGTCTCCGAGTCGTGCCCGTCGAGCAGGATGCGATGTCCGAGCACGACTCCCGCGTAGCTCGACACGAAGTCGTCGGCGAGCTCCACGGACGAGAGCTCTTGGAGGCCCGGCCAGGCGTGGGTGCGGAGCTCGTCCGCCTCGACGAGGTGGACGCGGGCACCGTCGGTCGAGAATCCAACGAAGCCACACGGAACCGAGCCCGTGTCGAGCGCGGTCGCCACGGCTTCCGGAGGTCCGTTGGCAAACCCCGCGACGCGCGCAAACGTTCCATCCTGTCCGCACGCGGCGAGCAGCAATACCGCGTCGTGTTGAGGATGCACGTGGAGCTCGTGGAACGATGGCGCTGGGAACGGCGCGCTTCGGACGACACCGAGCACCTCGTGGGTCATGGCGTCGACGAGCACGAGCGCCGTTTCTTCGCCATTCTCCGCCGAGATCCAAATACGCGTTCCGCTGCGGTCGAACGTGATGGCGTGTGCGATGAAGTCGGGTCCTCCGAGGGCACTGAGGGAGGAGCGTTTCTGCTCTCCGGCGGCGCCCATGGTCACGACGACGCTCGTTCCGTCCACCATGCCCGTCACGGTGAGCCAATCCCCACCGGGGTCGATGGCCAAGCCATGAATGCCGGTGGGCGTGCCGTGATGGCCTATCGGGAGGGCGGGGGTCGTGGGGAGGTGCAGGTCGGCGGGGAGGGTGAAGCTTGGCCCGGTTTCGAGATGGTTCCCCGAAGGGGCCAGGACGCGAGTTTCGACCTGACCCCTAGCGTCGACGAAGGCGAAGCGTCGACGGGTCGGATCGATGGCAATCCAAGGCCACGCAAGGTTGTGGTGGGCAGCCTCGAAAGTACCGAGCTCGGCGAGCTTCATGACCGCGTCGTACGCGATTGCGCGGTCCGGCGCACGCAGAGAGTCGATGTGGAGGCGGCTCGACCATCGAAGTGATGCCCATCGCACGTCTTTGATGGATCGATGAACCCCTGCGAGACCGGAATTTCGCACAAAGCCCGAAAAGATAGGGCGGCCCGCATGATGCAACGGCCCTTGACGAACGAGCGACCCGAGCCGAGGAGACACGACCGCAATGACCAACCTGCAGAGGATCCAAATGCGACCTTCCTGTCCATGCCAACCGAAGAACGGGAGGGTGGCATGAACCTGACGGTCCACGGCAAGACGGATACGGGCCTCGTCCGCAAGGGCAACGAGGACGCATTCGTGGTGACCGACCTCTCGAGCGGGAGCGCCATCGATGGACCTCTCGCGCGGGTCGCGGTCGGTCCAAAAGGCGTGCTCCTCGCCGTCTCGGACGGAATGGGCGGACGACAAGCGGGAGAAGTGGCGAGCGCGTTGGTGCTCGAGACGCTTGTCCGCTCCATGGCGAACGAGGGCGCAGGCGACCCGGCGAACGCCCCCCACACCCTCATGGAAGCTGCGGTTTCCGACGCCAATCGGGAAGTGTGGAAGGCCGCCAAAGAACCCGGCCAGGAGCGCATGGGCGCGACGCTCACTGCCGTCTTGGTCGAGGGCACGTCCGTCCATATCGCCGAAGTCGGCGACTCGCGAGCGTACCTCCTTCGGGGGGGGACGCTGGTTCAGCTCACTTCGGATCAGAGCTACGTTCAAGCTCTGGTCGACGCAGGAGTGATGACGGCCGAAGAGGCCAAAAATGCGCCCATGAAGAACATCATCTTGCAGGCCATGGGACAGAAGAAGGGCGTCTCCGTCGCGCTAAGCAAGCTGTCGCTGCGGCAGCGGGACTGCATTCTTCTTTGCTCCGACGGTCTCACGAACAAGGTTTCACCCGACGAAATGACGCAGATTATCCTGTCTTCCCCGACGATGGCCGTCGCGTGCGACCGGCTCGTCGACCTGGCCAATGCAAAGGGCGGGGAAGACAACATCACCGTCGTCATGGGTGGAGTCAGCGGCGGCGACCTGCTCCCACTCATTCCAGGGGAGGACCCGGCAAGCACGGTCGAGATCCTGAAGTCTTTCTCTGCGCCTGTCATGCACTGAGGCTGGTCCGTACACCCTCATTCCTTTTTCTGCGCCGCGTGCTGCGTGCCGGCTCCCCCGCGCCCGAGGCCGCTTTTCCGGACACTCGCCCAAGAAACGCATGGCCGCCGTGGAGGACACTTTGTCCTGCCCGATAGGCCATTAGGAACCAATCATGACTATTCGAGCGTTCGTTTTGCCCCTTCTCGCTTCCGCTATGTTCGTTGGCTGTGCAAACCAGGCACCGCCTCCGATTCAGGCGCCTACGCCCACGTACAACACTGGCGGTATCGTTCCCCAGAAGAGTGCGGTCAAGACGGCCGGAAACGTTCGCCTGTCGGACGAAATCCTGGCCGCGTGCAAGATCAAATTCGGCAACCTGTCCGAAGCCCCCAAGTTCGACTACGACAAGAGCTCCATTTTGCCCGAGGACCGCGGAGTCCTCGAACAAGTCGCGGCTTGCCTGACGACGGGCGCGCTGAAAGGGCGGGCGCTCAAGCTCGTTGGACGGACCGATCCACGAGGCGAGGAGGAGTACAACATCGCGCTCGGACAACGTCGCGCCGGCAGCGCGAGGCAATACCTCATGAACCTCGGCGTCGAACAATCGAAAATCGCCGAGAGCTCGCGAGGCGAAATGGACGCCAAAGGAACGAGCGAGCCTGGTTGGGAGTCGGACCGTCGCGTCGACATTTTGCTGCAGTAGGCGCCGAGAGGCACCTTTGCTCACGAGCCGAAGCGCGACTGCGTTAGGCTCGGGGCGATGAACACCCAGAGGAGCAGCGGGCGACTGGCTTGCGTATGCCGACCGACCGAAGGGAGGAAGGCATGAACGTCGAGGAACGGCTCAAGGTCTGCGAGCTCATCGAAGCCGTGATTGGCGCCGACGGCGTGATCGCGGACGCCGAGCGCGAGCTGCTCCAGCGAATCGTGACGCGGTTCGGCCTTCCGGAACGGCCGAGCCAGCGACCTCCCCCGTCGGACTTGGGCCGCACCACGACTACCCTTCGTTCGATGGCGCTGGAGGATCAGCCGCGCGTGATGGCGCTTCTCGTCGACGCGGCGGTGGCGGACGGATTCGTCACCCCGGAAGAGCGCGCGCTGCTCCTCGCCTCCGCGGCAACCCTGGGAATCGAGGCGACCGCTCTCGAGGACCGTATCGCATGGCGTTTGCGTTCCAAGTCACCGGGCGCCTAGAGCATTCGTGCCGCGGCATCGCATCGCCGTTCGAGACGGCTTGCTTGCTTGGTGCGGCGGCGCGAACATCGGTGGATGACGGCCCCAGAAAGCGCGCGATCGGAGGCGGGCCTCGGCGCGCGGGTCCGTGACTACGAAGTGTGGGGCCTTCTCGGTGAAGGTGGCATGGGGCAGGTGTGGCTCGCTCGGCACGTGCTTTTGGCGCTGCCGGTCGTGCTGAAGACCCTCCGGCGGCAATTCGAGACGGATGCGTCGGGCGAGGCGCGGGTGTTGCTCGAGGCGAAGCTGATGGCGCGGATCGCGAGCCCTCGCGTGGTCCGCGCGATCGATGCGGGAATCCATGCACATCGCGCGTATCTGGTCGAAGAGTACGTGGACGGGATCGACCTTGCCGAGCTCGACCGTCGCCGTCGCAGCGCTCTTGGCGTAGGTCTGCCGCTTTGGGCCGTCTGCGAGGCCATGCACGCCGCCTGCGAGGCCCTCCATGCCGCCCACCAAACGGGAGTGGTTCATCGGGACGTGAAGCCCTCGAATCTCTTCGGGTCTCCGCACACGGGCCTTCGCCTCGGGGACTTCGGAATTGCCGCCATCGCTCGGGATCCGACGCGCATGGAGATCTCCGGAACGCTTCGATTCATGGCACCCGAGCAACTTCGAGGTGAAGAGCCGAACGCTCTCGTCGACATCTGGGGCGCCGGCGCGACAGCGTTCGATCTCCGTTATGGACAGCCACCGTTCCTCACTCCTGGGGAGATCCTCGACCCGAATCTGGAACCGCCATTTCCGAAGGCCGAGAGCCCAGCCGAGGCCTACTTTCAGCATGTCGTGGCCGGAATGCTCGCCAAGAATCCCGAAGCAAGGACCACGGCGGCCCTCGAGCCGCTCGATCATTTTGCGACGCTCGGGCACATGCTTCGCGCGAAGGCGCGCCGTGGCCAAGTGCTGTCGGTGAGCCCGACGACCCTCGTGATCGACGAATGCAAGGTCACGCTGCGGATCGGAAACTTGGCGGACGCCGAGGCCGACGCGATCGTGTCGTCGGCGAACGACACTTTGCGAATGCGCAGCGGGGTCGCCGATGCCCTGCGGCGTGCCGGTGGCGACGCCATCGAGGACGAAGTGCTTGCCATGGGCCACAAACCGCTCGGGAGCTGCGTCGCTACGGCGGCCGGAACGCTTCGGGCGAAGAACGTGCTCCATGCCGTCAGCGCATGGAACGAGGCCTCGTGTGTGGGGCGTGCCACCCAACGAGCGCTCCTTCTCGCCGACGAGCTCGGTCATCGTCATCTCGCCGTTGCTGCCCTCGGCACGGGCGCTGCCAGAGTCAGCATGGAAGCGTCGGCAAGTGCCATGATGACCTCCTTGCGCCATCACATCGCGCTGGGGGCTTCGCGCCTGCGGCACGTGGAGGTCGTTCTTTGGGACGAGGCTGCCTTGCGCACCTACCAGAGGGTGGCGGAGGAGGCGCTGCGCGGGCACGGCGAAGTGGTCGCTCCGGACGTTGGGAGAATGATCTCGGGCGGCGAGGTGCGGGTGGATGGATCCACCTTCTTGGATACGTCGAAGCGCCCACGTCGCTGAGTGATGCGCGGACGCCACTGGTCGACGTGAGCTATTCTCGCTTTCGTGCGATTCCTACACCCCACCCACGACGAAGAGCTCGAGCTCTCGAACGACGACGTTTTTCTTACACCAGGGTATTTCGACGGCAGCTCACGCCTCGAAACCAACCTTACGCCTCCGGACTTTCCCGGCGGCGCGCATCCCGTGGTTTCGGCGAACATGAATGCCGTAACCGGCAAACGAATGGCCGAGACCATGGCGCGTTTCGGTGGCCTCGGAATTCTGCCTCAGGACATGGACCTCGACACGGTCGCCCGGATCGTGAAGCACATTCATGCGGCGGATCCTCGGTACGACACGCCGCTCTCGGTTTCGCCTCGCGCAACGCTCCGGGACGTCCAGGGCATTATTCGGAAGCGCTCCCACGACCTCGTGGTCGTCGTGGACCACGAGCGAAAGCCTCTCGGAATCGTCACCCAGTCGGACCTCCGCGACCGGGATCAGTACACGCCGGCGTTCCGATTGATGTCGCAGCGCTTGGTGTCCATTCGCGCGGGAATGCCCAATCGAGAGGCCTTCCTTCTGATGGAGGAGTCTCGGGTGAAAGCCGCTCCGGTTCTCGACGACTCGGGGCGGCTCGTGGGTGTGTTGACACGCGACGACGCGGTTCGTCTGGAGCTCCTTCGTCCCGCTCTTGGGTCGGCTGGCGCGTTGATGGTCGGCGCGGCCATTGGCATTTCGTCGCAAGCCCCCGATACCGCTGCGAAGCTCCTCGAGCTCGGGGTCTCCGTCATCGTCGTCGACACGGCCCACGGCCATCAGCGGCGAATGCTCGAGACGGTGCGTGCCGTGCGGGCGGTTGTGGGAGGTCAAGTGCCGATCGTCGCGGGAAACGTATGCACGGCCGAAGGGACACGCGCACTTGTCGAGGCCGGAGCCGACGTGGTGAAGGTCAACGTCGGGCCTGGGGCGATGTGCACGACGCGCATGCAAACGGGGGCCGGCCGCCCGACGTTCTCCTCCGTGCTCGCGTGTGCGAGGGAAGCTCGGGCGAGCGGCAAACACGTGTGGGCCGACGGTGGCGTCAAGCATCCGCGGGACGTCGCCCTTTACCTTGCGGCGGGTGCGGCGCGGGTGATGGTGGGCACGTCGCTCGCCGGCACGTACGAGAGCCCGGGTGACGTGAAAGAGGACAAGGACGGCCTCCTCTACAAAGAGAACTACGGAATGGCGAGTGGTCGAGCCGTGCACGAGCGCGCCGCCGACCACGACGCCTTCGAGCGGGCCAAAAAGGGCTTCTTTCGCGAAGGAATCTCGACCTCGCGCATCTACATGCGCGAGGGCCAGGAGAGCGTGGGCGCCATTCTCATCGACATCATCAGCGGCGTTCAATCCGCGTTCACGTACGTGGGGGCGCGCACGGTCGACGAGGTCCACGAACGAGCCGTCGTAGGGGTCCAAACCGCCGCAGGGTACGGTGAAGGGACTCCGCATGGTCGAGTGAGGCACTGAGCCCTTAGGGCCCGCCGCAAAAAGTCGTCGACTCGCCGCCGAAGCATCCCCAACGGCCGCGTTGAAAATTCTAGAGATACCGCAGTATGTCGGCGAATTTTCGCCTCGCCGTTGGGGCGCCTCGCCGCCGATTCGATCGACTTCTTTTGCGGCGGGCCCTTAGGCGCCCGGTCGAAATGGGTGTGCCATCTCCCGCCGATCCTCTCGCTGCGGCAGGTGGCCTCGTCGCTCCGCTCCTCAGACTACGGGAGTAG
>JAYUKI010001302.1:0-7448 GCA_043764595.1 Myxococcales bacterium
CACATTCATCGGCGTTCTGATTTCATGACTCATGCTCGCCAGAAAATCCGACTTGGCCTGATTCGCGCTCTCGGCCGCGCCCTTGGCCTTCTGCAGTTCCAACTCCACGCGCTTTTGCTCCGTGACGTCGCGCGCGGCCGCGAACACGCCGAGCACGTTTCCCTGGACATCCTTGTAGACCGAGGCGTTGTAGAGCACGTCGGTGAGACGCCCGCCCTCGTGGCGGATGGTGAGGGGGTAGTCGGTGACGAAGCCTTTCGCGAAGACCTGCTCGTAGCCCTCGCGAGCCTTGTCAGGCTCGGTGAAGTAGCTGGAGAAGTCGGTCCCGATGAGCCTCTCTCTCGGCACGCCCGTCACCTTGACCGAGCCTGCGTTGACGTCGGTGATCTTGCCATCGGGGCTGATGGTGACCAGTGGGTCCAGACTGGCTTCGATGAGACTGCGCGCGTACTGCGAGGCCTGCTTTTGCTCCGTGACGTCGCGCGCGGCAGCGAACACGCCCTGCAGCGTGCGGTCCCGGTCGTAAAAGGTGGTCGCGTTGTAGGACACCACCGTTTTTTTCCCGTCGCGGGCACGCGCCGTCAGCTCGTAGTCGGTGAGCTTCTTGTTGCTCAGCACGAGCTTGATTCCCGCGACGGCCCGGTCCGGATCGGTGAAGTAGGTCTTGAACGGCGCGCCGATTAGCTCGTCGCGCGTGCAGCCCGTGAGCGCCTCCATCTGCTTGTTGACGTCGGTGATGATGCCGCCGGGGTCGGTGGTCATCAGCGCGTCGATGCTGGATTCGATCAGCGAGCGCGTGTAGAATTGCTGGTCGCGCAGCCGTTGATCAAGCTTCGCCCGCTCGCCTTCGACCTGCTTGCGCGCGGAGTTGTCGGTGCCAATCAGCAGGTAACCGATGATCGCATCGTGCGTGTCGCGCAGCGCCGTGACGGACACGACGGCCCCAAACCGGCTCCCATCCTTGCGGATGTACGTTAGCTCGTAGATATCTTCGATTCCGCGAGAGGCCTTGAACACCAAGGCTTCAAAACCTGGCGTAATTGGGGTTTGGAGCTCGGCACTCAGCGCTTTGGCGCGCGCAATCACTTCCTGCGGATCGGAAATGTCGGCCGGCGTGATCTTGTTCATCACTTCGGCGGCCGCGTAGCCGAGCATACGCTCGGCACCGACGTTGAAGACCTGAATGACGCCCTTCGCATCGGTGGCGATGCACGAGAAATTGGCGCTTTGGAAGATCGCGGTTTGCAAGACAGCGGCGTTGATCGCCTCCTCTTCTGCCCGCCGCCTTCCCGCAAGGTCGCTGGTGAGCTTCTCGAAAAGCCGCGCGTTGTCGATCACGATGGCCGCCCGATCGACGAGGTCGTGGACGAGGACCTCCTCGTCGTTCGTGTGCGGTGTGTCGTTGAATCGACTGATGGCCATCCCGCCGATGACTTGCCCCCGCGCAACGAGCGGAAACATCATGAGGTGTGACAGCTTGAGCTTCTGGACGAGCTCCGTCTCAATCGTGGACGAACCCGTTGGGACTATCTGCGAAGGCGCGCTGCGGAAGACCTTCCGTTCCTCGATTACGGACTTCCATCCAGCGAGGTCCGCACGCCGCGTCGTCTTCCCCATCGTCGCAACCAATGCCGCCCGGAGCTCCGGATCCGGGTGGTACGCGGCGACCGGTTCCAGCGCGCCTCCGTCGTCCGTGAGGAGCCGAATCACGCAAGAAGAGCCGACGGTGATCTCCGAGACGCTCCGCGCGATGAGATCGACGAGAGCTTGCTTGTTGGGACCAACCTCGGCGTACGCCCTGGACAGGTCGGCGAGCTGGGTGGCGCGCTTGACGAGCGCCGCCTCTGCTTGCTTGCGTGCGGTGACATCCCGGACGGCAGCCACGACGAACGTGCCTTCTGCCAATTGAATCGGTGAAATGGCTATCTCCGCTGAAAACTCACTGCCATCTTTGCGTCGCCCGAAGAGCTCGAGGCCCTTGCCCACGGGTCGTCTCTGCGGGTCGCTCAGGTAGTTGCTGCGATGGCCAGCGTGAGCCTTGCGAAACCGGTCAGGGAGAAGCACATCTACCGATTGCTCGATGAGCTCGTTGTCGGCGTATCCAAAGAGGCTGAGCATCTGTTCGTTGGCGAACTGGATTCGGCCATCCTCCCGCATGACGAGCGTGGCATCCGGCGCGGCTTCCCACACCTGCCAGACGGTGGATAGCGCAGGTGCGGGTAAGCTCGCGTTCAACTCAGGTCCAACGGACCGCCAGCGTAGTGCTGACCTCCGCCGTCACGTCGATCGCCGCCGGTGACGTAAACAACTCGCCGAGCCTCCTTCGGTGCGCCCGAGGTCTGCCGCGCCTGAGACTTGGGGGGCCACTCGTCCCGCAGGAGGCGTTCGACCACCTCTACGATGCTGCCGCAGGACAAGATGCATTGAGAGCTACCATGAATCCGGCGATGTAGGCTGGAGAATCCGCCGACACTCGTGGCATTACGCGCGGTTCGCGCGTGGGCCAGGGTGTTCATCCCCGTGCTGCTCGGGGGGGAACGGCGGAGCTCCTAGGGCTATGGTTGCGCGGCCGCTGCGGCACTCCCCCCACGTGAGCGATCAGCACCATCACCACACCACGACCCGACAAGCTCGCGCGCGCCCGCTGCCATGCATTCACGCACGAGTAGATCGCGGCGTGGAACGCCCATGATCTCGATCGCATCATGAGCCACTATGCGCCCGTAGTGAGCTTTACCTCTCCCCTCGTGATCCAACGCTACCCTGGCTCGGATGGCACTATTCGCGACTCCGTCAAGCCTTCCCCTGCTCGCAAAAAGTGGCTTGTTTCGCTTACGCTCTTCGTAAAGCAAAAACGATCGGGAACCAGCACGGTTTCGCGCCTCAAAGACGGCCAATTCGAGACCACGTTTCTCACAGGAATTCCGGACAGTGGCGACTCGGGTGGGCCACTCTTTTGCAAAGACGCTGCCGGTCTTGCAGCCATTGCAGGCACCACGGCCTTCCACACGGACGGCGAAGGGCTCGACCGCAAGAAGGAGTGGTTCATGACCGCCGAGTGGGGCACGGAGTGGATTGAAGCCTCGCTCCGCGCTCGCGGTGAGCCGTGGCCTCCCCGGCAAATGCAGAGCCCAGCGGACCCGTGGATGCTGGACTGGACTCGGCTCCGGCCAATCCGCCCGCGGCACCGCCCGCGGAGTCCGCAAGCGGTGGTTGCGCCGTTCAAACGGGCGGCTCAGGGTCCGCGCCCACGCTAGGCAGGTTTTCCCTGCTCGCTTCGCTCCTCTTGGTCGCCTCCCGTCGCAAGCGTTGGTTGGCGTAAGCGTCGCCCGAAATCGCTCGAATTGAACCGTCCTGACCTTCGAGCAAGTCCGCGGATTTCTGCCTGACGTGTCACTCGAGCTTCAGCCATTCCCGGGTCACCCTCCCCGGTTTTGGGTTCCGGCCCAACCGACGGATGCACTCCCTCGGGGATCACAAAGCGCGTCACACCGTTCGGTACGCCGGTCGGAAGTTCGGCGCCCACTTAGCCGAGTCGGCCGCCGATTGGCCGTCTTGGCCGCCGATTGGCCGTCTTGGCCATTGCGCGGGCTTGAACGTCCGCGTCCGTTGATCGACTTGAGCTTCCAGCAATCGCAAACCCTTAAGATCACTCAGTTTGCAGCCGCCTATGATTCTTGGCACGATCGCTGCTTTCGTCTTGGTCAGGCGGGTGAGTCGAAGACGAGCCCTGACGGTCCACTAGACAGGAGAGCAATCATGAGCAACCCAAACGAGACGCTGCCAACGAGTTCCGCACCGACACGACCACGCTTCAAGACCAGCGTGCGTGCTGGCGAAGTTGGCGCAGTCGCCCAAGCCCAACACAAGTACTGGAACAACGACGGCGACGTGATCAAAAGCGGGGGCTACGCAAATGACAGGTATTGAGTGAGGATTTCAGGATTCCTTGCAGAGTTTTCTGTCCGTGAATCCCGTCTCCGGCAGAGGGCAAGTCGCTGGTAACGAAGAGGGGCTCTTAACCAGAATTCGTGAGTGGGTCTTACCCGAACGCGATTTCGGGAGCCCCGGCCCCGTTCTGGCAAGCCCCTCCGCACGCGCAGGCTCGAAGGCGAGCGGGTTCGCGGCTCGCGCGAGAGGCCTGTGAGGAGGGAGTTGAGCCGATCTGCGATGGGGGGCTGCGAGCTCAATGGCTTGGGGTTCGCAGTCACCCGCGCGCAGCTCGCTGACGATCTTTGCTCGGCGAGGCGACGGGGAAAGAGCGACCCTCGCGAGGAGCCGTTGCTGTTCCGAAGCCAGCCCGATCTCGTAGGCCCGCACGAAGGCGTTTTCCTACAAGAGCCTTCGAGCCTTGACCTCGAGGTAGCGCTTCACGAGGGCGGGGGTCACGTCCTCGGGTCTTGCGTCGAGCACGAGCACACCCGCGTGGCGAAGATCGCGCAGGAGCCCTTCGCGCCACGTGAGGGTCTCGCCGGCTGCGGCGCGGACGAAGACGTCTTTTTCGGTGCGCACCGGATCGAGCGCGAGGTGCTCGATGTCTTCGTCGCGCATGAGCCAACGGCCGGGACACGAGAAAACGTCCGGGACAGGGCAAGGTGAGCGCAAGCAATCGCGAGATTGCAGGGAGGACGCGTGGGCCTCGGGCTTGCTGAGGGGCCGACGTGGCTTCTCTGGTCTACGAGCGTCGAAGACCGGAGACGAGCACACTCTACCGTGGTGCAGGAGAACCTCGACACGTGTATGGCGCGGTGGAGGAAGGGGCGCTCGCGGTCGCGTTACCGAAGTTCGTTAGGAAGGAGCTCGAGGGGTTTCTGGAGTGCGGACTGCTAGGCCATGGGTTCGCACGGCTCAAGTGCGGGAGCTGCGACGAGACGCGGCTCGTGGCATTCAGCTGACGCGCTTCGCGATCCTCGAAGGAGGGTAAGGGGCGAGGCTTCTGCCCGTCGTGCCTTGGTCGGAAGATGAGCGGCACCGCGGCGCATCTCATGGAGGACGTGCTGCCACCTGTGAATCTGCGGCAATCGGTTCTCACGGTGCCGTTCGCATGGCGAAAGCGGCTCGGGTACGACGGCCGGCTGATGTCGGCGCTGACGCGGATCTTCGTGCAGACGGTGCTTGGGTTCTACCGCGAACGAAGTGGTGGACCTCCACGTGGTCAGAGCGGAGCGGTGGTCGCGGCTTACCCCTTCGGGTATCACGAAGCGCGTCAGCGCACGTCTTCCGATCTGAAGCTGAACCCGCATGTGCACGCGGTGTTTCTGGACGGCGCCTATCGGGACAAGGGCGACGCGCTCGACTTCCGTGCCGTTGGGCACCTGTCAACACGCGACGTGGCGCCAGTGCTGGAGCGCACGCGCGACCGGATGGTGAAGTGGCTTCGTCGTCGGGGCCTCCTCCTCGAGGTGTGCGAAGCGGAGGGCGAGGGTGAGGGCCTGGCCGTGCTCGCGGCGTCGGCGGTCGCGGGCACGACGCCGCCTGCCGGTCCGGAATGGCGCCGAGGCGCGCTGCCTTTCGAGCGACGACGATGGTGTTCGAGCGATCGCTGTGCGTCGCGCTCGATGGCTTCACCCTCCACGCGGCGACGCGGGCCGGCGGGCACGACGAGGCGGGCCGGGAGGCGCTGCTGAAGTACCTATTGCGCCCCGCAGTCGCGCAGGAACGGGTGACCCGCCTTCAAGCGAATCGGGTGGCCTCGGGTAGGCCATTCCCTGCACCTGCAGCAGGCGATGCCGCACCGGACTCGCAAAAAAAGTTCTTGCGACTTTTTCTTGGCGCGGTAGGTTCGTGTCGATGAGTGAGCTGCGGACAGAATCCTATCTGGCGCAACTCCGTCGCTGGCCAGCGTCGGGGCGCCACCTCTTGGCGCAATTCGACGACGAGTCGGTCGTCGTCTACCAGGCGTATCGGCCGGAGATTGGACGGTTTGCGGCATCCAACGGCTATTTCGGTGCAGGGTTTTCACTTGCTAGGATGAGTTGGATCAAGCCCGGCTTTCTCTGGACGATGTATCGCTCCGGTTGGGGCGAAAAGCCGGACCAAGAGACCGTGCTTGCGGTCCGTCTGAAGCGCTCCGCGTTCGACGAGATACTCCGCAATGCGGTGCCCTCGAGTTGGGATCGGAAGGGCACACGAAAAGACTGGCAGGCCGCCGTTGGAGCGTCCTCGGTGCGCCTCCAATGGGATCCTGATCATCATCCCACCGGAGCACCGGAAGCCCGACGTGCGATTCAGCTAGGCCTGCGCGGAGCAACGCTCGCGCGGTATGCGCGAGAATGGATTCGGTCGATCGAAGACATTTCCGGCCTCGTTGCTCTCCAGCGCGCACTTGTCAGAGAGGGGCGCATTGGAGAGCTCGTCACGCCAGCCGAAGCGCCCTACCCAGTATCTTCAGAAGTCGCGTCACAGATCTGCCTCGCGGAAGGGGAGCAAGCATGATCTCCGATCGTGGCAAAGCCGCGCGCATCGGCCAGGAGACCGTCAAGATTCTTGTCGCGGGCGAATACCTAACTAACTAACTCGCCACGGCACGCCTGTCCCCATCGGAGAAATGCTCGCCCGGGCAGTCGACGGGACATGTGACTATCCGCCCGAACGACCGCTCCCCGCGCCAACCCCCGGCCAAAGACATACTCACTTCGAGGTGACGACGGAAAGCACGCTCGCAGCGGGCGCCAGACTCGGTCCAGCAGCGCTCGCGCTCAACTTTGCTTCGGCTAAGTCTCCGGGTGGGGGCTTCTTGAACGGGTCGATCGCGCAGGAGGAGACGCTTTGCCGTGCTTCGGGGCTCTACGCGTGCCTCAAAGGAAGACCCATGTACGCCTTCCACAGCGCGCGACATGATGCGCTCTATACGGATTGGGTCATGTATTGTCCCGAGGTTCCTGTGTTTCGCGACGATGATGGCGAGGTGTTAGTCTCGCCGTTTCGTTGCGCCTTTGTCACGGCTCCCGCGCCCAATGTCCGTGGCATGGGCGATCGGGCCCTGGCGCCGGAACGACAACTCGAGATCCGAAGGGCCCTCGAGACACGGATCGATCGCGTGCTCGCCGTCGCATTCCTCCATGGGCATGACAAGTTGGTGCTCGGGGCTTGGGGCTGTGGCGCGTTCGGTAACGATCCGGAGTTGGTCGCTGGGCTCTTTCATCACGCCCTCACGGTCGAGTGGGCGGGAGCTTTTTCGGAGGTCGTGTTCGCCATCTACGGCGACCGACACAAGAGCAATCATGCCGCGTTCCGTGCGCGCTTTGGGTGAGGGGAGCTCGAGCCCCTCACGCCCGTCGTTCACCTCGTCGCACACTCCCCGCTTTCCCACGCGCAGAAAGCGCGAGCCACGAACGCCGTCGCGACGCGCATGGAGAGGCGCGACGTGAGCGCGCGTTTTCGGATGCGCAGGAGGGCCTCGAGGACGATCGCGAGCACGGCCGATTTCATCCCGAAGAAGAGCGCAG
>JAYUKI010001303.1:0-2229 GCA_043764595.1 Myxococcales bacterium
CGCCGGCCGTCATTCGCAGCTCGGGATCGGCCCCGAGATTGCCGAGCAGCATTACCTTGTTCAAGCCTTCCGCCATCGCTCGCTCCTTCTCACACCCGAAGGACGAAGCTGCCCCACCGGTGCCCCGCTCTTTTCGCGGAGGACGCGCCTCACGTCAAGGCACGAGCGCGTGCATCCCGCACGCATTCTCCTTTGCCGAGACGCGTGCCCGAGAGCCAAACGAGCTCGCCCACCTCGGCCCGAGCCCCCTCGTTGGAGGTTTCGCCCCGTGGGTCGAGAACGACCAGATGCGTCCGCGTGTACCGAGGGTGAAAGGTCGGATCTTCGCCGAGAAAAACGAACCTCGGCCACGGAATCAAGCGCCCATCGACGTCCGAGTAGAGCACCTCGGCCAAGGCCGAGAGAAGGCGCACCGTCTCGATGTGCCGAGCTTCGACGTCCACGCCCAAATGCGCGACCAAGGGAGCCAAGGCCCGCAGAAGCTCGCCACGCGTGCTCACGACGGGGTGTGGCGCCGGCTCGAAGCGGTCCCAGTACGGAACCAAGGCCCGGGCCGAGACGCGCACGTCGCGCTCATGCGACAGCTCGTACGAGCGGGCGAATCCGACCTGAAAAGGTCCATAGTGTCCAAGGCTTGCCCCAGTTTCGTACGTCTCCATCAGGCGCTGGGTGGCCGACTTGCGAAGGGGGACCGGTCGCGCCACCTTCACCGTGCCGGAGGCGGCGTGGGTCCGTGGACCTCGGGAACCGCTCCCGAAGGATGCGGGCTCGGCGGTGTCGCGAAAGAACGAAAAAAGAGCCATCCGAAACCTCCACGGCGGACCATGCCGTGGCGAAGTGAACGGCTGGCGTCTTCGCTCCAACGTGGAGGCGACGATTCGGTCGCGTTCGCGGCTCGTTCGGGAGACGGTCCTATTTCGAGGGGGTCTCGAGGACGTGCTTGGTCTTGATGGTCTGGAGAATGGTCTGGCCGCCGCCCTTCTCTCCCTTCGGAACGTCGATTTTGGCGACCGTGGAGCTCTCCCCCGACACCTTGAGGGTCGGCCGGTCGAGCTTCACTTGGAAGGTGTAGGTGCCCTTGCCGGTGAGCTCGAGCTGCGCACCCGGCATCCGCGGATCGCGAAGGGGCGACTTCGGCGCGGAACGGCTGATTTCCGCGGTCACGATGCCCGAGTCCCCCGCCCACTCCTTGAGAAGGAAGTGCGTCGCGGTGGTCACCTTCGTGCCTTGAGCGGCCGAAACGTTCACGACGTCCCACTTCGCACCGACACCGATCGGCTCCTCCGGAAAGGGAACGGTCACGAACTCGAGCGTCTGCTGGAGGAGGTCGAGCACTTCGGCCACGCCCTGTTTCGCCATCTTGTCGTCGCCTGAAAACGCGAGCTCGCCCACATTTCCACGCGGCGTGATGTCGAGCTTCGCGGCGAGCCCGACCAGCGGACCAAGTTGCTTTTGCGCTTCGGCGGCGGCGCGGGGATCGAGGCCTTGGCCTTCCGCAAGCGCCACCTTTTCGAGCTTCACGTCGAAGGGAAACACGGCCTTCTGGAGGCCCTTCGTGGAAAGCTTCATGGTGAGCTCCAGCGCGGGCTGCCCCTGCTGCTGCGGAGGGGCGCCGGGGACCTCGATGGTCACGTTGACGCGAACCTGCCCAACGCGGGTCTCGGCCTTCCCTGCCGCAAACGCATAGCGACGCGGCGTCTTTGGATCGGCGCCTGGCTCCACGAGCTTCGTCGCGCGGGGGTCCTCACCGGCCGGAGCGGTGGCACTTCCGCCGCCGCTGCCGCCGCCATCGCCGGTCAAGCTGCCGACGTTCACGCCACCGTCCCCAGTCACGCCCTTCACCTTCGTGTCGTCGGTGAAAAAGTCGTTCATGACAAAATCGCTCGGAACGGGCTGCGGCTTCTTCGGCTCGGCCTTCGGCGCCGGAGGCGGATCGTCCTTGCAGGCGACGAGGGCGAACGAAAGAGCAAAGAGGGACAAGAGCTTCCGCATGGCGCGGCACCTTAGTTCGCGAGTGGCGCCCCGGGAAGCGGGGTGTGCGTCCACTTCGGGCTCTTCCCGCCCGTCGGGAGGTCCGAAGGCATGCCCGTGGCACCGTTTGCGCGCCCGAAGATGGTCTCCTTGAGGCCGCATGTGGGTTTCGGCTTCCGAGGAAAAGGACGCTCTGCTAGGTAGTTTGCCGAATCGAGGATGAGCACCCCCCCGCGGATTTCCATCGTCATTCCCGTT
>JAYUKI010001304.1:0-7441 GCA_043764595.1 Myxococcales bacterium
TCGGGATTCGTCATTCGGGAAGTCTCGGGGGTTCGGTAGGGTCTCGTTCCGCGAGGGCGAAGATGGCCGGAACATCCCGCACATCGTCTCCGCGAACGGACGACTACTTAGCACCACTTTTGGCCATGAAAATGAGGCTCGCGTGCAAAATTCGGACGGCGCGACGCGTTGCACGACGCAGGCGGTCGAGCCTTTCCACGACGTCACTCTTTGCTAAGACACGTTCCACCGTGCGCGAAAAGCTCCTCTTTTTCCCCGTCGACCCCGCACCGCTCACGATGAAGGCCGGCCTTCTTCGTTTCCCTCACGATCTCGGTCACGGCGATGCGGACGCCCGCGTGTTCCTCGTCGACGACGACCTGCCTCGCGCTCTCGCGGACAAGCGCAAGTCGTGCGCGAATCGCCGTTGGTTCGAGTGCGTCGAAAACGACGAAGAGCGGCGTGCCGAACAAGCCGTCTACCCGTTCGTGCGGGAGAGGCTCGCCGTCGAGGCTCCGGACAGGCTCGCGGACGCCGACAGTGACGCAGGTGCGCTTGGCCCTTGGGACGCCTTGGGCCGCGCACTGCAAGAGGACCTCGTGGTCATGCACCGCGGCAACGACGGTCTTGGGCGCGCGATTGTCTGCCACGTCAGCTTCCCGAGTGGGTGGAGGCCGGAGCACGTCGCGGGCACCAGCTTTCGAGGCATCCACGGGCCGGTCCCAGGTTTCCCGGGCCGGTCGGACGACGACGAGAAGGTTCGCGCCGCCGCCGCACGCAGCATGGTCGATGCGATGGTGAAGCGTGGGCCCTACGTACGGTTCGTATGGACCGTGTGCGCGGACGACGAGCTCGACCATCATCCCGACTCGGGCCTTCGTGCCCCAAAGACGACCATCACGCACTTTCGGGTCGAACGTCAGCTCACCTGGCCGTTTCCCGACGTGGAAGGCTCGCTCTTCGTGATCCGAACGTACGTCTATCCGGTTTCGTCGCTCGGCGAAGAACGGTGCAGCACGTTGGCCCGAGCCCTCACCAACATGCCTCCCGAGATCCGCCGCTACAAGGGCCTGTCCGACGCCGCCATCACGGCATTTGCCAGTGCCCACGGCCTCTGACTGAACCGAACCAGCGCTTTGGCCGCGATCGAAGCTTCGCAAACCGTCGCCTAACGAAATGCGCGAAGCTTGGCCACGGCGCAGGCGGACCTCTCGCTGCGCGAGGCCTCGAGCGATTTCGGGGAGAGCTCGGCGATGGGGGCGTCTTTTTCGAGCAGTTTTGCGCCCAAATCGCGGCTCGTTTTGCCAGCGGTCTCGCACTCGCCGACGGCACTGGCCAGGCTCGCCGCCGCCGCCGGAAGCGTCAACGTAGCCACCTCCGTGGCGCCAGCGTCACCAGGCACCCACGTGAGCTTGACGTCTTTGGCGGTCCAAACGGGCGGCCTTCGACCACGCGACGTGACGCGCGTGCCCTCGGGCTTGGCTTCGATCCGAACGACTGCGCCGCTCGAGAGGCGGATCACTCCTTCGCGGACCACGACGAGCAGCTCTTGGAACGGTTGATCGGCCGTGCCCGGTCGCATGACGAGAGTCCCGCGCAGGAGCCAGGTCTCGTCCGTTCCGGCACACGGCACGACGCGCGCAGGGCCTTCGAGTCGAATCTCTCGGCCGCTCTCGCCATCTTTGACCGTAGCAATCGCTTCCGGGCCCAACTCCAAGGGTTGGCCACGCAGGATCGCCGTGCCGACGTGAAGTCGGGGGCCAGCATCGCCCAGGGTGAGCGTTCCACTCGCCTCGATGATGCGGCAAGGCGCATCGGGTCGCGCGGGCATCGGTGGGTGCACCGTCGACGCGTCCACGAAGTTCGTGAAGCTCGGCGACGCATCGAGGATGCTGGCGGCTCCTCGACCAGCGTCGCTCGATGCCGTGAAGGAGCCGGCATCGAAGCTCACGGTCTTCTTTTCGTCGCACCCCGAAAGTCCGAGCGCGCACGCGAGAAGAAGGACGCTCGCGGCCATTGGAGCGGCCGAAGCTCGCACGTCAGCGCCGCGCGGCGTGCGAGGAAAATGTAGGGAAGATCTCGACCGTGGCATCGTCGACCTCGATGTCCTGTTCGAGCTCTTTCATACGCGCGTCGCGGAGCTCGCTCGTGGTTTGATCGAGCCGGTCGGCCAGCACACCCAAAAACTGCCAAAGTATTTTGACGGCCGTCTGGTGCTCGTTACGCAAAATCTCGAAGAAATCCGACCGCTTGATGACCATGAGCTCGCTGGGCCCTGCGCTCGTGACCGTGGCCGACCGCGGCACCGAGCGAATGAGCGCCATCTCTCCGAAGTGCTCTCCGAGGCCGAAGCGAGCGAGCTCCTCGTTGCCACGGAGCACGTTCACGGCGCCCGACAGCACGATGAAGAGCTCGTCGCCCTTTTCGCCTTCGGTGATCACGGTTTGGCCGTTGGCGAACGAGCGCACCTCCACGACTTGCATCACGCGCATGAGCTCGCTCTCGGCGAGCCGCGCGAAGATGGGCATCTTGGCGAGCACTTCGCGCTTCTGCGCCACACGCGCCGCGCGCTCTTTTGCGTCGTCGATTTCGCCCGTGATGTGGACGAGGATGCACGTGATGTTGTCTTTGCCGCCGCGCTGGTTGGCCAGCGTGACGAGGCCCTTCACCGAAGCGTGCCCGTCGTCCGCGAGGAGGAACTCGCCGAGCTCTTCGGGACCCTCGAGGTAGCCCGTGAGACCGTCGGAGGCGAGAAGGAAGCTGTCGCCCGGGAGGAGCTCGAACGTGAGCGTGTCCACGTCGACCCGCTCGTAGACGCCGACGGCTCGAGTGATGGCGTTCTTCTGCTTCACCTTGGAGATCTGCTCTTCGGTGAGCTTTCCGCGGCGAATGAGCTCGTTCATCACCGTGTGGTCTTCGGTGATTTGCTGAACGGTACCCGAGCGCTCCATGTAGATGCGGCTGTCGCCCACGTGCGCGATGAACCCGGTGTGCCCTAGGATGAGCAGCGCACTCAGCGTGGTTCCCATGCCCCGCTTGCTGTCGTCGCTCTGTGCGGCCTCGTGCACCTTCGAGCAGGCGCGCTGGACGGCGTGCTCGAGGAGGGACAAAACGTCCTTTTTCGTGATGCTCGCCGTACCTCGCGAGCCACGAGCGAAGTCCTGGAGCATCTCGCGCTCCTTCTTCACCTCTTCGTGTACCGCGCGAACGGCGATGGCGCTCGCGACCTCGCCGGCGGCGTGACCGCCCATGCCATCGCACACGATGAAAAACTGAAGCTTCTTGTCGACGAGGAAGTTGTCTTCGTTGTGCTCGCGCACCCGCCCAACGTCGGTCGCGGCGAAGAACTTGATGGGCTCGGAGCTCGTCGTCATCGGGGCTTCATGGTGCGTGCAGGAGAGGTAAAGGCCTTGGCCGGTCGGGAGCCCAATCGTCAGGGCGCACGAACGACGTGGGGGTAGCACCATAGCCTGCTCGCGGCGAGCCGCAAAGCTCACGTTGCCGTGAGGAGACGCACTTTGGGTCGCCACTCCGAGAGGAGTGGCGAGAGGCGTGGGTGGTACAACCGTGATCCCCTTACGGCACGGAGCCCCCGATGATGCAACGCGCCCTGCGCTTCCTCGCGTCCGGCTGGTGGGGCCGGAAGCCGCGCGCGTGCCGGAGGCGCTCGCCTAACCTTCATTGCCTCCCGACTCCCGACGGCCGAATCAGAACGTTCGGTCTCGCCACGTGGTGAAGGCCGAGTCGCGTGGCCAGATGTACTTTGCGCAATCGGTCGTGCCGGGGGCCGCGAGGCGGTGCATGGTGACTCCGGATTTGGAAACGCCGTATTTGCTTTGCAGACTCTTGGTCAAGGCCACGACCGAGGCCTCTTGAGCCGAAGTCATCCCTTCGAAACCAGGCCCCGACTCGATCTCGACCCCAATCGAGTCTCGGTTCGCGCCGATCGCGTGGTAGGCGATGTGCCGCTCCGGAATCGTTCGCAGAATCTCTCCGCTGCGCAAAATGACGAAGTGGGCCGCACCGATTCTGCCGCAGCTTTGCCAAGCAGACTTGAAGGTGGTCCAGCGCCCCTCGGTGTTGTGAAGTACGATCCGGTTTATGGCGGCCCCCGAACGGTTGGCGGCCTCGTACTGGCAAGAAGCTGCGTAGTTCTCCGAGCGGTCGACGATGTCCAGTTTCCCGGGGGTCTTCGCGGTCCAGCCGGAGAAATGCTCACGGAACAGGAAAACCTTCGCGCCCCCGCCGAACTTTCCGCCACACCCGTGGGCCGACATGAGCTGGCCTGTGACGTGGGTACCATCGACTCGTGGATTCTTCAGCGAAACCTGCGCACCTTTTTGGATTCGGCATTTGTCGCCCGGTCCGAGGTCGCTCGAACCCGCATCCGACGTCTTCAAAAAGGTGTCGACGTTCGCCGCGACAATCTCGTAGCCATTTGCGTCCCGAATCCCGTCCTCCGTCTCGTCCGAAGGTGTGTCGCCGTCCACTTCGGCCGAGCAAGCAGACAAAAGACAAACGGCGAGGAGTGTGAGGCCGAGGGCCATTCGCGACGACATTGCCGCTGCATTGCGAGCCCCGTGCCATGCGAAATTCCGCGGAAATTGTCTGCAGAACGTCGAGGCACGGGCGCGCCCATTTGTTCCTTCCGCAGGCCGCAACGATCCGGCGGAAATGTAGGTAAATGGGCGAATTGAAGGGCTCTTTTCGCCAACAGCCGGCACCGAGCTTGGCCCCGCTCGCGCCGTGCTACGCGTCTTCGTCGTCCCCCTCGGCCTTGCGCAATCCCAAAGCGCGCGCCTTTTTGTAGAGGTGGCTTCGCTCCAAATCGAGCGCACGCGCCGTGGCGGCCATCTGACCGCCGTGGTGGGTCATCGCGTCCTGCAAAATGACGCGCTCGGCTTCTTCGACGAGGACACGGAAAGGCACGCCAGGCCGATAGAGGCTCTGCGATTTGGCCGACGCGCCCCCGTGAAGGCACGTCCGAACGTCGCTTTCCTTGATGACATCGTCCGGGGTGAGAATGACGAGCCGCTCGACGAGGTTCCGGAGCTCGCGCACGTTGCCCGGAAAAGAGTGCGCCGCCAGCGCGTCGATCGCCGCGAGGTCGATCTGCATTCCACGTCGATCGTTGGCTTTTGCGGCGAGCGTCAGAAAATGGCGCGTCAAAACCGGAATGTCCTCGCGCCGAGCGCGCAGCGGAGGAATGGCGAGCGGAACGACGTTGAGGCGGTCGTAGAGGTCAGGGCGAAAGAGGTCCTTTTCGCACGCCGCCAAGAGGTCGCGGTTCGTGGCGGCCACGACGCGAGCGTCCACCTTGATGGTCTCGCTGCCACCGACGCGCTCGATTTCTCGTTCCTGAAGGACACGGAGAAGCTTCGCCTGCATCGCGAGGGGCATGTCCCCGACCTCGTCCAAAAAGAGCGTTCCCCCCGAGGCCCGCTCGAACTTTCCACGGCGCTGTTTGGTGGCACCTGTGAACGCCCCGACCTCGTGCCCGAAGAGCTCGCTCTCGATGAGCTCGCTCGGCAACGCGGCGCAGTTCAGCTTCTCGAGTGGACCCTTCGCGCGCGGGGACATCTCGTGGATGGCGCGTGCCACGAGCTCCTTGCCCGTGCCTCGTTCGCCCGTGACGAGCACGCTCGCCGCGCTTTTTGCGGCCCGCGCGACTTGCTCGAGGAGCTTCTTTATCGCCGCGCTCTCGCCAACGAGCTCGCCGAACGTCGCGGCGCGAAGCTCTTTGGCTTCCTTTTCGGCCCGTTCGAGGCGGAGGCCCGTCTCGATGGCGATCAAGAGGGCGTCGGTGTTGATGGGCTTTTCGAGGAAATTCAAGGCGCCGTGCCGTGTCGCGCGAACGGCGGTGTCGATCGTGCCGTGACCGCTCATCATGATGACGGGCATGTCCAACTTGGCGGCTCGCACGCGCTGCAAAAGGTCGATGCCGTCGCCGTCGGGAAGCATCACGTCGAACAAACAGAGATCATACGAGCGCTTCTTGAGCTTTTCCTCGGCGATCTTCACTCCGCCCGCGACGTCCACTCCGTAGCCCTCGAGCGTCAGCGCTTTCTGTAGGGTCGTGAGAATCGCGGGCTCGTCGTCCACGACGAGAAGGTGCGCTCGGGCCATGCCTCCTTGTACCAAACCCGGGTCCTGACTGCGGACGTTCGTGGTCGCCGAGCCCTGCGTCACGAGCTAGGCTTCCCTTGGATGGTGAGGAACATACTTTTTGTCGGCGTATGTGCAGGCGTGGTCGCCGTCGGCTGCTCGCTCCTCAATCCCCTCGATGGGTACAGCGGTGGGGCCAGCACGGATGCCGTGGCGCCGCCGGCAGACGTGGTCGCTCCGCTGGAAGCCTCGCTTCCCGACACGTCCTCGGACGCCGGCTGTGTCAGCGCTCGTCCGCCGCCGCGCCCTCCCGCTTCGGGCAACCCCGATGGTGGAAGCACGACGGTCGTAGCGGCGATCACCTCGTTCGAGCTCGGCGAAAAGTCGGATCCGAAGGTCGCCAAGCGGTCCGGCTACGACCTCGATCTGCTTTGCACTTGTCCGGGAACGCGCGCGTGTGCCCCCAAGTCTGGCGCGGGTGTGTGCGACTTCCCGTCCGGGGTCGACAACTCTGGAGGGGCGTGGCTGTTGGGTTTGGCGAGTCTACAGGGCGGTTCGGCGTTCGGAGGCGGAGTCAGCTCGGGAGCGGAGGGGCTCCTCATGCGCATTCGCAACTACAATGACCTCCCCGACGACGACGACGTGGAAGTCGCCTTGTTCGACACCTTCGGCGCCGAGGCCTTCCAGCCCGATGCTGGCGGTGGGCCCCTCAAGCGGGACGGGACCGACCGGTGGACCGTCGACGCGAAATCGCTCCTGGGCGGGACTCCGTACTTGCCCGTTGCGGTCGACACTCGAGCGTACGTGCGCGGCGGTGTAGTGGTGGCCGAGATACGATTCCCGGTTCGGGTAGGGGACGTTACATTTCCAATATCGGCTGGATACGTCACCGCGTCGCTCGTCAAGCTACCGACCGGCTACTACGCACTGGAGAATGGAATTCTCTCCGGAAGACTGAATGCCAGTGAGTTTCTCACGGCTTTCGAGACTCTCACCAGCAGTGCGCCCGGGCCGGGGTTTCTCTGCGGTTCCGACCCAATCTATGCCGGCGTGCGCGACGGTTTCTGTCGAGTGCTGGACCTTCCTACCGATCCCACCACGGACGGTCGGGAAGGACCGTGTGACGCGGTCAGTCTCGTCATCGGTTTTGCCGCGTCTCCAGCCGTTCTGGGCAATGTCGTGCAACGTCCAAGGCCTCCACGACCTTGCGGGAACGACTGGGTCGGCCGGTGTCCCTGAGCCTGGATTTCGCGCTACCTACCTAGAGCGCATCCGACAACTTGACGAACTGCAAGTGATCGAAATCGCTCCATAATCTGCGAGGGGCTTTCCATCTACGAAGAACGATGATGGAAAG
>JAYUKI010001305.1:0-2227 GCA_043764595.1 Myxococcales bacterium
AGCACTCTTCGGCGACGGGCAAATCGCTGGTTCCAGCGGTAACGACCACCACGCGCCCTTCGGACAAGGGCTCGATGGGCGACTGCTCGAGGGTGAGAATGCGGGCCATTTCGGCGTAGCGGAGCTCGGGCATGGCTGCACGAACCGCGTCCGCAGCGTCAGGTGCCACGCGCGTGACGAGGACGTTGGCCCCGTGGCTGGCGAGCGACTTTGCGATGCCGACGATTTGCTCCGGGGTCTTGCCCTGGCCGAGGATGACCTCGGGAACCCCTTGGCGAAGCGCACGATGGTGGTCCACCGTGGCGTAACCAAGCTCGGTGAACGGCAGATCGCGAAGCTCGCCCATGGCCGTTTCGAGCTCGGTTTCTCCGGCACGAACACGTTCGAGAAGGTTTCGGAGACCGGGTAGATCCATTGCGCGATGGCCTATAGCAGGCATTTTCGCGCGTGGGGGGGCCTCGCAATGCTACGACCACGCCCGTGCCTCTTCTCTTCGCACCTCTCGTGGCGGTGCTCTTCGGGCTCCTCCTCGCGTACTACGGCCGAACCGAGCTCGCCTTGGCGGATCGGACGGCGCTCGGAACGCGTGCCTTCTCGGTGGCGCTCGCGTTCACGGTGCTGGTGTTCAGCCCGACGCTTGGGTACTTCGCCGCGTTTCACGGCGACTGGGCGTACCTCTACCTTTTGCCCCACGCGAAGGTTCCGTCCGCAGTCGACCTGATGGTGGTGCTGCTCTCCGCCTCTCTCATGCCCGCTACGGTCGCGTACGCCGCACGAAGCCTCGCCGAAAAGCGCACGTCCCAGCTCGTGCGGATCGCCGGCGGAATGCTCGCCGCCTTGGCCATCTTGGGCGCCCTCTCGTACGCGCGCCTCTCGGTGAGCGCGAGCCACGCTCAGTTTCGCGGCGGATTCGGCATCGTTCCCATCGGGGCGAGCCCGCTCGGACGAGGGGTGCTCCTCGCCTGGGTCGCCCTGGGCGGCGCCGCCGCGTGGGCCCGAACGTCCCTTCGGCGTTTGACCTAGAGCGATCCAAAATCCTCACGATTCCAAAAGTTGGCAACCCTCGCACCGCGGACTTGCCCACGGCACGAGCGAGTGGAAAAGATTGGCACCATGAGCTTTCGCTTCGCTTCGCCCGCTCGTCGCCTCATCGTCGCCTCGTCGCTGAGCGCGCTCGTGGCGTCGCTCGTTTTTGCCTGCGCGGCCGAGCGCGTCACCATCGAAGACGACGGGGACACGGGGGCGTCACGCGCGGTGCGGGACAGCTCCGTGGGCAGCGATGGCGCCGCAACGGATGCGGCTCCCTCCGTAGACTCCGGAACGGACGGCTCCTTGGCCGACGCGAAGGCCGATGGCCCCGTCGTCTTGCGCGATGCCCAAGCCGATGCGTCCACGGTGCCCACGCGCCTCGTCATCGGCGAGATCAACGCGACCGACATATTGTCGAAGCGTTACGTGGAGATCGCCGGGCCACCGGCCACGCTCATCGGAGACCTGAAGCTTCGCATCGTGAGTAGCACGGGCGTCGTCCTGAAGACGGTCGACGTCGCCAAGTCCGCGACCGAAGTGATGCCCACGCGAGGCACGTGGGTCGTGGGTGGCATCGCGGAGTTTCGCGTCGACACCGGCTACCTCGTCTCGGAGTGGGACCTGCCTTCGGACAGCGGCTCGGTGCAGCTCGTTCGGCAAGGCGCCGGGGTGACCCTCTTGGACGTGGTCGGGTACGGCACGCCCGCGGCCCAAGCGCAGTCCGCTCCGGTCGAGACGAGCGAGGGCACCGCAGCGGTCCCTCCAACCACCACGGGAAAAGCCCTTCTTCGCAGGCCGCCGCACGTCGACACGGGCAGCAACGTCGCCGACTTCTGCCGTGGCAACGCGAGCCCGAACGCGGCAAACGTCTGCGATCCGTAGACGGCGGAAGGCGATGGCGTTCGCCCTCCGTGGTGCACTAGCCTCCGGGCATGCCTATCGCACGGTCGAAGACCCCCGAAGAGCTCCGTGAATCGCTTCGTATTGCGCGAATCTCGCGAAATGCGCGCGTCGCGTTCGTCCCAACGATGGGCGCGCTCCACGAGGGTCATCTCGCGCTCGTTCGGGAAGGCCGAAAGCTCGTCGGAGACGACGGAACCGTCGTGGCCTCCATCTTCGTGAACCCGACGCAGTTCGGTCCGAACGAAGACTTCGCGCGCTACCCGCGAGACCTCGACGGCGACCAGGCGAAGCTCGC
>JAYUKI010001306.1:0-2227 GCA_043764595.1 Myxococcales bacterium
AGAGCCCAAACGTTTCCGAACCTCCGAGGTCGCCATGGCGAAGCGTGATTTCCTTTCTCTTTCGTCCCTCACGCGTGCGGAGCACGATCAGGTGCTCGCCCTTTCGGCCACGCTGAAGGCCGAACCGAAGGGCACGCGCGTCTCGGCGCTTCGCGGAAAATCGGTCGCGATCGTGATGGAGAAGGCCAGCACGCGAACGCGTGTTTCTTTCGAGGTCGGGGTCGCGCAGCTCGGCGCGCATCCGGTGGTGCTCGGCGTGCAAGGAAGCCAGCTCGGACGTGGCGAGCCCGTCGTCGACACGGCCCGTGTGCTCGCGGGCTACTGCGACGCCATCGTCTACCGCACCTTCGAAACCAAGAAGCTCCTCGAGATGGCCTCGTGCAGCGTTCCGGTGGTGAATGCGCTCACCGACGACGGGCACCCCGTGCAGGTGCTCGCGGACGTCTTCACCATGCGCGAGAGCCTATCGGCTCGTGGTCTTGGCGCGCTCGAGGGCAAGCGCGTGGCCTTCGTGGGCGATGCCTCGAGCAACATGGTGCGCTCCTTCGTCGAAGCCGCGCCCATCTTCGGCTTTCATCTCGTGCTTGCTGCGCCCGAAGGCTACAGGCCGCCCGCCGACGAGCTCGCGAAGGCCGGCCAGTGGGTCACGCTCCACGATCGTCCCGAGCCGGCCTGCGAAGGCGCGGACTTCATCCACACCGACGTGTGGACCAGCATGGGCCAAGAGGCCGAGAACGAAGCTCGGATGAAAGCCTTCGCCGGCTACACGGTCACCGCAAGCCTCGTCGCGCGCGGCCAGAAGACCGCCAAGGTGCTCCACTGCCTACCCGCGCATCGCGGCGAAGAGATCACGGGCGACGTGATGGAAGGCCCCGCGTCGATCGTGTTCGACCAAGCCGAGAACCGACTCCACGTGCAGAAGGCGCTGCTCCTGTTTCTTCTCGGCTGAGTCTCTCCGCGTCCTGATCGCCAAGGACGCAAGCGCTTCGTTGAAGGACCACGAGCCTGCGCCAGATGGCGAGAACTGGATGTTCCTTGACGCATGCTGACGCAATGGCGCGTGGCGTAAGTCCTTGGAGTGCATAGGGAATTCATTGGGATCTGCCTGATCCATCCCTGGACTGGCGGTGCCCCCACACCTCTGATGTAGGACATTGGAGCCATTCGTCCCAAACGTGCCGTGAGAGCAGCTATTTTCCAAGAACACCGCGAATCGTCCCGGTCAGATTCGATGGCACGGCGGGTGCTTAATGACCCCGCATGGTCAAGCGCTCCCTGCTCCTTCTCGCCCTCGCCTCCCTCACGGTGTTCGGTTGCTCGGCGGAAGCTGCGGGGGACGACGACGACGGCGAAGACGAGCCGCTTGGCTCTTCGGAGTCCGAGCTTCGTAGCTCGGTGAGCTGCACGACCGAGCGCATGGACACCTACTCGGGTGGGTCGCGCACCGGCACGGTCGACGTGATCCGCGTGGGCGGCAAGCGCGTGACGAAGGCGACGGGACACGCGTTCTTGAAGTGGCAAAAGGCCGCCGAGGCCGCGGGCGTCAACATCGGCCTCAACAGCGGCTTTCGCACGATGGACGAGCAGCGCTACTTCTACGGCTGCTACCAGAGCGGCAACTGCAACGGCGGAAACCTCGCCGCGCGTCCCGGCTACTCGAAGCACCAGAACGGCGTCGCGATCGATGTCTCGAACTCCACGGCCTCGTGGGTCGCGAACAACGCCTCGCGCTTCGGGTTCCGCCGCACGGTGGCAGGCGAGCCCTGGCACTTCGAGTATTCCGGTTCGGATCCCGGCGGCCCCTGCGCGGGTGGCGGCTCGGGCTCGACGGGTGGCTCGGCTCCGGCGGGCGACAGCTGCAGCAGCGCTACGCTCGGTCGCAACGTGGTCGAGTCCACCTGCGTTCAAGCCCGCAGCGATCGGCTTTGGTACCGCTGCAACGACGGCAACTGGCTCGAGACCACGAGCAGCGACAGCGCCTGCACGGCCCGCCACCCGCTCTGAGCCCACGGGCTTCGAAGACTCTCAGGCCCGTATCACGCATCACGCAGGAGCCCGACGGGCTGCGTCCTCGAACTGGACCAGTAGACCCGAATCTCGGGGCGCGCCGCTCTCCCGCCAAAGCCGCCCGCAGGGTGACACGTCTTCGGGCCGGGTCGAGGCCGAGTCTGCGAGGTCGAGACCCCCGCAGACTTCGTAGCGAAGCGGAGAAGGCGAGGACTCTCAG
>JAYUKI010001307.1:0-7435 GCA_043764595.1 Myxococcales bacterium
ACGCGCCCCGGCGGTGTACGCACCTGGTTTTCCAGGCTGCGGCGCGAGGTGGGCCCCAAACCCGACGGCCACGCACACGTCGCCAAGGAACGGGTTGTAGAGGCCCCAAAAACGCCTCAGATCTCCGGTGTAGCGACGAATGGGCGCGACGGTGGTCACGCCCTTCGCGAGGTGCACGACCGCCACGTCGAGCTTGCCCGGGCACCCGGGTCCGTCCGGCTTGTCGTAACAAGGGTGAACGACCCACTCCTTGATGGGTGCAGACTGCATATTTTCGGGAGTCGTCGCCTTTCCGAGCTCGACGTTCCCGAAGTAGAACGTGTGCGGCTTTCCGAGAGCGACGTGCGCCGCCGTAAGCACGACGTTTGGGGCGATGAGCGCGCCGCTTCCGAAGTTGCCGGACGGGAACCGAAGGAGCCCCACCGCCGGCTGACCCCGCTCGACTTGGCCACCGTTGATGGCCTCCTCCGAGCTCGCCGGTTCGGGAGTCGCTCCGGGAGCGTTGTCGTCCGCCTGGGCCGAGCACGCCATGAGCCCGAGGACGAGGAGCGGAACGAGCGGCGAGTTTTCCCAAAGAAAGCGCATCTTTCCAAGATATTGCGACCGCGCGACGTTCGTAAAGCGTCAGGGCGTCTCCCCCGCGTCTTTCCCGCGCGATGCCCTCACACCGACATGGTGGGCACGGCGTCGCCAGCGGTTGGGGCCGCGCTTGCTCGGCCGTCCGTTCGGACGATGACGTGCGCGCCTCGGCACGCGGCTCGTTATGCTCGGAGCATGCTCCGCGCCGTGTGCTTCGACCTCATGGATACGCTCATCTACGATCCCTACCGCGAGGCGCTGCATGCGGCGACAGGGCTCGACCTCGCTACGTTGGCCACCGTGCGCGATCGAACGTGCTGGCCCGACTTCGAGACCGGCACGATCGACGAAGCGACGTTCGCTCGCAGGTATTTTCCAGAGGGAAGCCCCCACACGTTCGACATGGACGCGTTTCATCGCGAGAGGCGGAACGGGTACCGATTCTTGCCCGGCATCGAGCCATTGCTCGCGTCCCTACGAGGCAAGGTCGGTCTCTACGTGGCGAGCAACTACCCCGTTTGGATCGAAGAGGTCCGCGTCACGTTCGAGCTCGATCGGGTCTTCGACGGCGTCGTGGCGAGCCACCACGTAGGCGTTCGGAAGCCCGAGCCTTCGTTCTACGAAGCGCTGTTGTCCCGCGTTCCGCACCCTCCGGACACATGCCTCTTCGTGGACGATCGGCGTGACAACTGCGACGCCGCCGAGCGCTCCGGAATGCGGGCGCACCACTTCAAGGATGCCGAAGACCTCCTCGTGCGCCTCCGCCACGAGAAGGTCATCGGTTCCGAATGAACGGACATGGGATGGACGTCCTTCGACCTGGACTTCAGGGAAGTGGCCCAGCCGATTCGAGAAGGGTCTCGGCTTGCCGCGCGACGCGCTCGGCGTAGGCACGGCGACCCTCGGTGTCGATCGACGTGAGCGCGCGGCGGTCGTCGAGAAAGCTCCGGCCGAACGCCATCACCGGCTCCGGAACGAGGGCCGACAAGAGATCCCACCCGCCGAGAAGACCCGGAACTGGAATCTCGGCACGACGTGAGCTGCAGCTCGAAACGACCGCCTCGGCGACGTCCTCCGGATCGACTGTGGGCATTCCACCGCCGAGCGGAACGCCGGAAGCCAGCGCCGTCCGAACCGCACTTGGAAGGACCGCACTGACGCTGACCCCCGTTCCGGAGAGCTCCGTGCGCAGGGCCGCCGAGAGGCCCACGGCGGCAAACTTGCTTGCATTGTACACAGCCATTCCGGCCACGGGAATCTTGCCAGCCATCGAGGCCACGTTGACCACGTGCCCGCGCCCACGCGCGACCATTCCAGGCAGCACGAGGCGCATGCCCAACACGAGCCCCCAGACGTTGACCTCGAGGGTGAGACGGCTCGTGCGATCCGCCTCGTCCACGAAGGCCCCGAGTGGCATGACGCCCGCGTTGTTCACGAGCACCGACACCGGTCCGTTTCGCTTCGTGGCTTCGTCCACGAAGGCTTGGAACGAAGCCCGGTCGCGAACGTCGAGCCCGAGCCCGAGCACCCCTCGGCCCAGAGAGCGCGCCGTGTCTTCCGCCGCATCGCGGTCAAGATCGCCGATGACCACCTTGGCTCCTTTTGCGGCGAACGCCTCTGCGGTGGCGCGCCCGATGCCCCGGCCACCTCCCGTGACGAGCACGGACGCACCGGCGAGCTCGAGCTTCGGATAACGCGGGCCGAACGTTGGGAATCTCAAGACGTCCTCGCTTCGAAAGAGCTCACCGTTTCGGAGATCACGCTCGCCGTCACGGGGTGCGTGACCGTGTAGGCGTCCAAGTCGAAGTCGTGGATACGGCGCTCCAACGCGGGGGTGGACCACGGCCAATTGAAGGTATTTTTGCCGTTCTGATCGAGGTAATAGCTCGTGCAGCCGCCCGACACGTACACGGTCCCGCCGAGGGCCTCTTGCACTTCGGCGTGGTACGCCGCAACGACCTCCGGCCGCACGTCGACCGTGGCCACACGCTCGCGACGCATCTTTCGGAGCCCGTCCATCACGTAGGCGATTTGGGCCTCCAAGATGGTGAAGGCCGAAGAGTGTCCCGTGCCCAAGCTGGGACCGAGCAACAGGAAGAAATTGGGGAATCCGGCCACCGTAGTGCCCAAGTAGGCCACCGGGCTTCCTTTCCAATGATCCGACAGGCTCTTTCCGTGTGCGTCGAAGACCCATTTGGCCACGGGCATGTCCAAGATATGAAATCCCGTCCCAAAGATCACCGCGTCCACCGTGGCGGAGGACCCGTCCGCTCCGACCACGCGCGAGCCCACGAATTCCCTAACCTCCGTAGCGAGGACTTCGACGTTCGGACGCGTGAGCGCCGGATAATAGGCATTCGACATGAGAAGGCGCTTGCACCCGAGGGTGTAGTCCGGAGTGAGCTTTTTCCGAAGCACCGGATCCTTCACGGCCCTCTCCAAATGAAACCGACCGATGCGCTGGACCTGCTCCAGGATCCAAGGCTTTCGGAAGCCGACCCCGAAGGTCTCGAGGGCGCCATACTCGACGGCGCGAAGGGCCTTTTGGGCTTTCGGAAAGGTTCGCATGAGCCACCTCTCGGCGCGTGGCACGTAGTGGTCGGGCTTCGGGAGCACCCATTGCGCCGTGCGCTGGAAGAGGTGGAGACTTTGGACCGTCTTGGCAAGCTCGGGAACGAACTGCACGGCCGAGGCTCCACTTCCCACTACGGCGACGCGCTTTCCGGAGAGGTCGTAGGAGTGGTCCCAGCGCGCCGAGTGGAACACCTCGCCCGGAAACGAAGAAAGCCCTGGAATGGCGGGGATCTTCGGCTCGTGCCACGGGCCCGCGGCCGCGATCAGGGCGTTCGCCGTGAACGTTCCATGGCTCGTCTCGACGTACCAACGGCCGTCCGAGGCTCGGAAGGATGCACGACGAACCTCGACGCCGAAGCGGATGTGCGGAGTGACGTCGAACGTGCGCGCCACGCCTTCGAGATAGGCACGAATCTCGGGCTGCCCCGCAAAAGCACGTGTCCATTCGGGGTTGGGCGCGAACGAATAGGAATAGAGGGCCGAGGGCACGTCGCACGCACACCCGGGATAGGTGTTGTCGCGCCAGGTGCCGCCGAGCGTCTCTGCCTTTTCCAGCACCAAAAAGGAGAGTCCCTCGCGCAAGAGGGCAATGGCCGCTCCGATACCGGAGGCACCGGCACCGATGACGAGGACCTCGACGTGACGGTTCGGTTCTTGGCTCAGGCTTGCCATGGCTGCACTCCACTGTTTCGAGCTTCGAGGTGCGACGTTGGAGAGGGCCTATCGGACCGAGTCGCGTCGAGCGCGCGACGAACGTTGCGTCGCGCCGTACGAAGCGAGCTCTCCAGCACGGCCAGACGGCGCGAACCGTCCATCAGGATCGCGCCCATGACGTCGAGGTCCTCTTCGAGTGGCTCGAGCAAGAGCACCTTGGCTCCCTGGCGGCGAGCCTTGGAGACCTCGGCGTGGACGGTACGCGACATCCCTGCACGGACGAGGCCCTCGATGCGACCGAGCCCACGGCGAGGGAAAGGCTTGGCCGAGGCCATCGGCGCGAGCACCACGAGCTCGTCGAGGCCCTCTTCGATGGCAAGGTCCACCGACACGGGCGACACGATCCCACCGTCGACCCAACTCTGCCCACCTAGGCTCACCGAAGGGAAAAAACCTGGGATCGCCCACGATGCGCGCACCGCGTCGCGCATGGCCACCTTCGGAGCCCGAGCCCCACCGAACGCCACGCGCGCGCCGGTCTCGAGACTCGCCGCGACGATGCGCGTTCCGGTGTGCGGCACCCAGCGCCCCGGGGCCACGTGCGCGTCGACGAGCGCGTCGAGAAACGACGGATCCTCACGTCCTTCGGGCAGAAGGCCGGTCAGCGCGGCGAGCAGAGGCGCTCCGCCAAAGACGCTCCGCGCGCGCTCGAGCGAGGACGGCCTCCCCAGTGGGGGACTTGGCCATGTGGGCGGAGGATTCGCGAAGTGGTCGGCCAGCGAGCGCGTCGCCGACGGGGCGCCTATCTGAGCGTCGAGAAGCGCCTCCACCGAGACGCCGGCACCGAGGAGCATGGCGAGGCCGGAGCCCGCCGACGTCCCAAGCAGGACGTCTGCCGAGCGAGGGTCCCAGCCGAGAGCCCGTGAGACCTCGAACAAAGTCGCCACCGTCCACGCCGCACCCAGCGTCCCACCGCATCCGAGCACGAGCCCCCGCCTTCGTTTACCCATGTTTCTAGCCCTTTCGCCGCTTCAGATACCGTTAGTCTTTGAAGACTACGATATTTTGGACACTGCGCAAGGTGTGCGATCCGCTACGGTCCTTCTGGCCCTCGAAAACCCGAACGGCGCCCACAACGATGCCTCGATTGAGCCGCGCAGAGAGCCAAGCCCGCACCCGAGAGCTCCTGCTCGCGACCGCCAAGGCCTGCTTCCTGCGCGACGGGTTCGCGGCGACCTCCCTCGAGGGCATCGCGGAGACCGCGGGCTACTCGAAGGGCGCCGTCTACTCGAACTTCCGGAACAAAGACGAGCTGTGCCTCGCCGTGCTCGATCTCGTCCGGCAAGAACACGCGGCGAGCTTGGCCTTTGCCATGGTCGGAACGACCACTCTCGACCAACGAATCGCCGCGCTCGAGTCGTGGGCCGAAGGGCACATCGGAGATCGGGATTGGACGGCGTTGGAGGTCGAGTTCGCCGTGCACGCGGGTCGTGATCCCGTGCTCGCCAACGAGCTGACCCGAAGGCATCGGGAGTTCCGACTGGGCATGACCGCGCTCGTGGCCGCGCAGGCGAACGAGTTCGGTCTCGAATTGCCTCTGCCCGCGGAAGACGTGGCCATGGCGGTCCTCAGTCTGGGCATCGGCCTCGGTGTGCAGCGCGCGATCGACTCGAGTCTATCGGTGCGTACGCTAGGCAAGCTCGTGCGTCTTTTTGCGACGGGACGAACGTCGGATCTCGATTGCGCCGCGACCCCGCCGCTTCCCGCGACCGTACGCGCCAAAAAGCGCAAGTGAGCTATTTGAGACCGTGACGCTTCATCTTTTCGATGAGCGTCATGCGCGACACTCCGAGTCTTCGGGCTGCCTCGGACTGGTTCTTCTGGGTCGCGTCGAGCATGCGCGCGACGACCTCCGCCTCGAAGGCAGCCACTTGCTCGCGAAGGGGCGTATGGACGACGCGGGCTGGGCCATCCTCGCCCCCGCGGGACTCGGACCGGGCCCTCCGCGCACCTCGTTCGACGTGAGCGAGATGCGCAATGGAAAGCTCGGTGTCCGGATCGGCCAGTGCCAAAAGACGGGCGCACGTATTCTCGAGCTCGCGGACGTTCCCCGGCCAATCGCGGCGTACGAGCTCGTCCACGAGGGAATTCGAGACGCTTACGTTCCCTAGCCCGAACTTCTCGCCATAGCGGAGCAAGAACATCCGCACGAGCGCAGGGATGTCGTCGCGCCTCTCGCGAAGCGGGGGCACCTCGATCTCGACCACCGCCAATCGGTAGTAGAGGTCTTCGCGAAAACGCCCCGCGCGAACCTCTTCATGGAGATCGCGGTGCGTGGAAGCGACGACCCGAACATCTACCCTTTCGGGCTTCTGTGCTCCGACGGGCTGGACTTCTTGCTCCTGCAAAACCCTAAGAAGCTTTCCTTGGACTCCGAGCGCAAGCTCGCCAATCTCGTCGAGAACGAGCGTTCCGCCGTGTGCTTGACGGAAGTACCCGGGCCGAGACGAAATGGCGCCCGTAAAGGCGCCCCTTTCGTGCCCGAAAAGCTCCGCCTCGGCGAGGCTCTCGGCCAGCGCGGCACAGTTGAATCGCACGCATGGCTTCTCGCGGCGGGCGCTTCCCGCGTGGAGCAAAGAAGCCACGAGCTCTTTTCCCGTTCCGGTCTCCCCGCGGACCAGCACGGTGACGTCGAGCCGGGCCACGCGCTTTGCGTCGTCGAGGACACGACGCCACGCCAAACTTTCGCCCACGACGGGCTTGCCGACGGCGCGATCGCGGACGAAAGCATCCGCCGCCCGGCGAAGCGCTCGAGCCTCGAGGGCTCGGCTCACCACGATACGGAGCTCGTCCACGGCGAACGGCTTTCCTAGGTAGTCGTACGCGCCCTCTTTCAGAGCGCGCACGGCGGTCCTCTCGTTTCCTTGCGCCGTGAGCATGACCACGACGCTGTCCGGATCGTGCTTTTTGCAGGCCGCGAGGAGGCCGAACCCGTCCAGTTCGGGCATGACGAGGTCCGTGAGCACGACGTCGGCGGAGGCGATCTTCGAAAGGGCGTCGTGGCCATTTTCCGCCGTCACGATGTGCGCGCCCAGCGACTCGAGGGCTTCTGCGATCGCAAACCGGACCGACGGTTCATCGTCGCATATCAAAACCGTGGGCATGGCTCAGCTCCTCGTGGGCTCGCTCGCGGTGAAGCTCGGGGCGGGAAACCGAGCCAGCGCCTTCGTACCTCGGCCTTCTTGGCTTTCGTACACGAGGGTGCCGCCGTGGCGTTCGATCACCTGACGCGCATGGAGGACTCCGAGCCCCGTACCGCCTTCGCGACGCGAGAAGAACGGAGTGCCCACTTTGGAGAGAGTATTCGCGTCCATTCCCTTCCCCGAGTCTTCCACGACGATCGTGAGCCCATCAGGACCTGCGTCGAACGACAGACGCACTCGCCGAGGGCTCGTGTCCGGGCGGCCCGCCGTGGCGTCGATGGCGTTCAGCACGAGATTCAAGAGAGCCTCGTGAACCCGGTGACGATCCAGCGAAAAAAGAAGCACGGAATCGTTGCGCGGGGCCTCCACGACGAGCTCCACCCCCACCCTCGACGCTCGCGCCGAGAGAAGCGCACCGAGCGTTC
>JAYUKI010001308.1:0-2226 GCA_043764595.1 Myxococcales bacterium
CGCACGCGGCTACCACGACCTCTTACTTCTCGAACTCGGCTGGATTGCTCGAGAAAAAAGTGATCAATGATGAGACTCCTGTCCGTGAGCACGCCCGACAACGCCCGGGCGAAGGTATTGGCGAAAAGCGACCTGCCTTCTCGTGGCTTCTAGGCGCGGGAGCGGATGAAGCCGACCAAAAAGTCGAGAGCCACGCGGTTCTGTCCGCCCTCGGGGATGATGATGTCGGCGTGGCGCTTCGAGGGCTCGACGAACGCCATGTGCATCGGGCGCACCGTCTCGTAGTACTGCTTGCGCACTTGCGCGAAGGTGCGCCCTCGCTGCTCGAGATCGCGACGAACCCTTCGCATGAGGCGAATGTCCGCGTCGGTGTCGACGAAGAGCTTCACCTCGAACGCCGAACGGAGTCGCTCGTCCGACAGCACCAAGATGCCTTCGACGACGATGACCTTCGTGGGCTCGACGAGGATCGCTTCTTTTACGCGATCGTGCGTCGCGAAGTCGTAGCTCGGCCGCTGGATGGACTTCCCTTCGCGGAGGGCCTCCACGTGCGCAGCGAGCAGATCGAGCTCGAGGGCATCGGGGTGGTCGTAGTTCAGGAGCTCGCGCTCCGCGTGCGACAGGTGGGCTTGCGGGCGGTAGTAGTGGTCTTGCTCGAGCAAGATGCCGTCGCCAGGTGGGAGCGCGCTCAGTATCGCCCGCGCGATGGTGCTCTTGCCAGAGCCAGAGCCCCCGGCGATTCCCAAGATGAGCGGGGGCTTTTCTTTGGCGGGGGACGTCATGCCGCGCGCCTTATCCCATCCGCGCACGACGGGGTCAACGCACGAGCGTGGGCGAACGACCCGGCCGTACGAATCGTGGCGCTTTCAGGTCGCCGTTTGCACGCTCTCGATGCGAAAATGCGACAAGAGACGCCGGAGGAGAGTCACGACACTGCCGCCTCGTGCGCAGCGAACGCTCGGCGGAGCTCCGAAGGCGTGTCCGACGGGCAGCGGAGAGCTCAGCGCCCGCGCGCGAGCCAGGAGAGCGGCCTGCGGTAGGTGGTGACCATGCGATCGCGCGCAATCTCGTGCCCCATCCCTGGAGCGATGCGCACCCGAACGGGCACGTTGTGCTTCTTCAAGAGCTCGCCGACGCGCGACGTGTTCTCGGCGACGCCGTCGGTCTCACCGGTGAGCAAGTAGACACGCTGAAGCTTGCCACCGCCCGAGCCCGCCGTGAGGGAAGATGGCGCATCGCCGACCCAATAGCGGTCGCTCGCGGCAAGAATGAGCCAGCGGCTCCAAGTCTTCTGGTCCATGAGACCGGCCTGCATGGCGACGAACGCACCCTCGCTGAATCCTACGAGGATGTTTCCGTAGCGCTGAACGCGACCCTTGTACTTGCCACGCAAGGCCGTGAGCGAGGCGTCCATCACGGACTTGCCCGCTTGAGCGCTGTTCATCCACGTGCGACCGCCGTTGCCTGAGTCTCCCGGGCCTTGCGGGCACAGCACCCAACCGAACTGGGTCGCGACTTTTGCCCACTTCCGGCAGTCTTCGGCGGCGTTTCCCCCACGGCCGTGAAGGTACAGAATGACCGGCTTCGCGCCTTTGCCACGCGGTCGGTAGTAAAAGGCGTCGGGCTGACCGGGAACCTCGAGGCGGATGGGCTCGCCCACGCCAGTGGAGGCCTTGGCCGAAGCCACGCCCGAGAAACAGAGGAGGCTCACCACGGCCGCGACGACAGCGAGGACGAGCCGATCAACGACCCGAAGGCTTTTGCCAGTAGAGGAGGTGGTCATTCGTTCGCGCATGAAGGGGCTCCCGGCAGGAGCGGCTCGAACCTAGACGCAAACCTCACACGCCGCCAGCGCAACGATGGGCCCGAAAACGATGCCGGTTGGGGGGACTTCCCAGCAGGGGGGGTGGTGCGGCCTACATCCGCCTTCATTTCCGCCGATTCGGAGCGAGTCCAACATGGATCGGTTCCCACCCATGTTTTTGGAGATCCTTTCGCGCAATATCGGCGGGTTACGCGAGTTCTGCCGTGGCACGGGTCCTGCTAAAGGGTAGTCGTGGCGCGAATCCAACGGTCGGATACGGCGCCCCCTAGGGAGGACCCATGAGCGTGGCAAACCTCGGACGGCGAGCGACTCTTCTTCTCGTGCCGGCCCTCATTGTGGGCGCGGTTATGGCGGGAAGCGGGAAGAAAGCCTCCGCTGAAGATACGGATCCGGCAGCGAAA
>JAYUKI010001309.1:0-7431 GCA_043764595.1 Myxococcales bacterium
GAAGGCCCCGAAGACGCTCGCGGGGATCCGCGTTGTGCCCATCGAGCCCGCGCTCGTTCCGCTGCTCGGTCGAACTGTTAAGCCTGGCTTAAAAGTTCCCGTTGGCGACCTCGTGGTGACGTGGCGAGAGACCGGGACGAACCACATGGCTGAGACGTTCCGCGACCACCTTCGCGCCGCAGGCGTCACCCGCTCGCGACTCTTCGACCGAACGTCAACGGATGAGCCTGTCGACTTCCGCTCGCTGCGAGACACTTACGCGACGTGGTGCGCGCTCGCCGGTGTGCCCGTCGCGGCACTCCGCAGGCGGCTCGGCCACGAGTCGATCGAGACCACGGACCGGTACGTCAAATCCGCCGAGGCGTACGACGTCGACGGGGTGGGGGAGCCATTCCCGCCGCTCGCAACTCAGACCAAGTTTCGGACCAAGGAGCAAGAAATGCCGACAAATAAAGCACAGCGCGTAGGAACCCCTCCCAAAACCACGCGAGGCACCTCGAAGATTCTCGGGGTTTTTGCGGGTGGTGAGTCGGAGGAAGGGTCCAAAAGGAGCCCTCTCGGACCATTCTCGGACCACGTTTCGGACCAGCGCGGGAGCTCGTACGGCTACGAGGCAGGGCTCTACGACGTGCTAGAGCGCGAGGAGCTTTTGGCCATCAATGCGATCGGTGGTGACGCGTGAGCGGGACCGAGCGATGCGGCTATTGCGACGGTCTCATGGGCCGAGCCAACCACTACCAGTGCGGCGAGGCGCTCCGCAAGGAAGCGTTCCTTGTCGAGTATCCGCACAAGTGCCCGAAGTGTCTCGGTGGCAAGGAGGCTGCTGCCGGCACGAAGGTGGTGAAACGAGACCGGCCCATGACCGAAGAGGAGCGCGGGTTCGCGGACATCCGGCACGGGAATCCAATCATGATCGCTGAGGAGGTGACCGTCACGAACCTCATCAAGTGCGACCTCTGCGACGGCGTTGGGCGCCTCCAGAACGAGCCGAAGGCGATCATGGGCGTCGTCCGATGGGAGCGTGCGTAATGGGCGACTCCGACCTCGAGTTCTACACCCGCGAGGCCTACTCGAAGGGCGACGCCGATGGGTACGCCCGTGCCGTGCGCACCCACCGCCACTCACCGGCCTTCCACAACGCGCTGGCCAACCTCTGCTCGCACGTCACTCCGTCTCTCGCCTTCCGCGTGATGCGGGTCTGGCACCACATCTCGGCGCGATGCGAGCCTCCCGAGCCGATCCTTGAAACCGTCGATGCCGACAGCATTCGCTTCGCCTGGAGCAGCTCGAAGTCGTACCTCGACCTCGAGGTCTACGACGATGGCACGTTCGAGTGGTTCTATAGCGATCGCAGTGGCACCGTCGATGGAGTCGACGGAACGAAGGAAGACCGCGAGGAGGTCCTGCCGGAAGCCTTCTATGTGCGACTCGAATCGCTTGCGGAGTGCCCATGACCCTCGGCACCTTCCGTGGCGTGGTTATGTTCTGCGCGCTGCCGTTCATCCCGATGGTGGCGCTGGCGTGCTGGGCTTTTGACGGATTGAGGAGAACGATTCGATGAACCTCACCAAGAACGACCTGCGAATGCTCTCCGCGACCGAGCGTGCGTGTGCCAAGTTCGACGGCTTTGCGCCGCATGGCGCTGCCGACTGGAAGGCGGTCCGTCGACTCGAGGGACTTGCTCTTGTCGAGTGGGCGGGTGTTGGGATCTGCGAGGACTGCGATTCAGCAAAGCATCGCGACGAGCCAGCTGAGGTGCCCTTGTGTCGCATCACCACGGCCGGCAAGGAAGCGTTGCTGAACGCGTACGAGAAGGAGGGCGCTTCGTGATCGTCCACGCATCCAACGAAGCGGCGAGGTCCGAGGACCGACGCACGCTATGCGACCTGCTGTTCGCGCGACGATCGAATGGGTGGCGCAACGTCATGGCAGCGCTCTCCACAACGCCGCTCGCGCACGCCGATGGGCTCACGAATCTCTTCGACCCAATCATGCTTCGCTTCGACGCCCGAGTGACGTGCCCACTCTGCCAAGACGTCGTGCGCCAAAAGGTAGCCGCGCTCCAGCAAGGCCTCGGCACCGTCGAGCGCCCGGAGGTCGAAGGGTGTGGCGACTCTGGGTGCATCTGCCGTTCGCCGAGCGGAATGGCCACGAATGGCGGGTGCCGATGCGACGACCGTACGGTGCGGCGTGCGCTGGTGATGTGGCGGCGGTATGCGGGTGAACTGGAAGCGAGGGTGACGTGAGCGACTTGACCGAATGGCTTGGCGGCATCCCTGAACCCGGGACGTCGATCCTTGCTGGCAGAAACCTCTGCAGAATCTCGCCGTTCACCGCCGGGTACGACTCGTGGTCTCGCCTCGGAGAGACCTACGCCGAGCGCCGCGAACGAGACCGCAAGGCCGCGCACGAGGCCTTCTACCACTCCCGCGTCTCGGCCTACCCCGACGCGATTGAGCGGGCATCCTGGCTCGCCGCGAGGCCTGTCCGGCGAGCTCCACCGCTGCTCGTGGCGCCACGGCCTCGCTCTCGCGTGGGCATTCGGGCGTCTGGGCGGCGGATGACGTGGCGGACGAAGCGCAGGCAAAGCCCGTCTTTTCCGACCAATCGTCAATAAAGTTACTTTTTCACCAAAAGCACTTGCGCTCTGGGACGGCTGGTCCCATATTCACATCACCGAGGCGCTGACGCCCGGTAAGGAGAGCAAGATGCGCAGAGCAATCCGTCGTGCCGCCCGAGTCGTGAAGCAGCCCACGGCCTTCCAGCTTTCGGCCAACGAGCTCCACGAGCGCAAGGTCTTCGCGCTCATCACGGAGTGCTGCTACCGGTGCGACCGCAAGCTGATCAACGGCGTGTGCCCCGAGCCCGTCCTCTGCGCAGCCGAGTGGATCGCGATGTTTCCGGAAGCGGCGGTGGCCTCGTGAGCCGCGCCATTCGTGACGCAAATGTTCACCGGATGTACAATTTGTCTCGCCGGGCCCTGACCTTCGCTCGAAAGTACATCGCCGAGGGTATCGACGGCGACACCCGAGCGCAGGAGTGCATCGCCGAAGCCCTCCGCGTTCGTGGCCTCATCCGAGCGGTTCGCGCGAAAGGTCACTCGTGAAACTCTGTCTCTCGACGTACGCCTTCTCCGGAGTCGTACCGGACCCGGCTTCGAAGGCGCCGCCGCCGCCCTCGAGCTCACACCTGGTCTTTACGGCCGTGGGCGTCGAGTGCGTGAAGAGACCCTCCAGACGGAGACGGCCGTGAGTGAGGTCGAAGGCTTCGACTGGCGCGCCAAACAGAAGGCACGCGAGCGACGGAAACAGGCGCGAGAGCGCTTCGAGAACTGGGCGGAAGCGCTCTGGAGAGCCAGCACCCAAGAGCGTCGGCGGTTCGCCAGATGGGTGGGCGTCGACGAAGAGCACACGAGAACGAAGCAGGACATCCGCGAGCTTGCGCTCGCAGCAGAGAGGAAGGCACGACCATGATCAGGACTAGCTACATCGCGGTGACCCACACGTTCGTCGTCTTCTGCGCCAAGCGGAGCGAGGACGGTCGCGTCCACAGCATCTACAAGCCCGGCTCGACGTACACCGAGGCTCACGTCTTCGCATCGGAGTACGCAGACAAGGGATACCGCGTGACGATCATTCGCGACGACGGTGTTGTGTCGATGAAGATCGACCCGGGTCACGGTCGGACGTTCGAGGCGGTTGGCGTCGAGGTTGCGTCGTGAGCGCCCAAGCCAGAGTCCTGAAGAGACTCCTGACACAGGTGCACTCCGAGGCGGTGTTGCTCGACCTCGCCAACGACATTCTGGTCAGCCGCCATGCCGGGCAAATCAGCGCCGACGAGGTGGACGAGCTCGCGGGTCTCTACGTCGAGGCCGGACAGCGGCTCGGGCGAGAGACGGCCAACGAGGCCGCCCAATGAGACCGGCCATCCCGCCGCCGGCGAGCGACGTGGCATGCGTGAGCGTGGTGAGGCTTGCGGCCCCACGCATCTGGTGGCTCGCAAGCGCCTACCGCGCCGAGCCCATGGTTGGTTCTGGGCAGACGGTCCGCGCGGACGAAGCGCGCTTGGAGGAACGGTCATGACCGACGAGAGCCTGAAGCATGTTCCGCAGACGCTCCTCGCCCTGGCCCTGGCGTCCGCCCAGGAGGAGTTCACGGCAACCCAGGCGCGCCTCGCGACCGCGACCGACATCTTGGAGAAGCTGCTCCGCATCGTCGGGATCGAGGGCTCGACGCACGCCGACCTTCCGGGCCTCGTCGAGAACCTGGCCAAAGTGGTCCGCGAGAACTGCAAGCTTCCTGGTTGGCGCGCGAAGCCCGATGACGCGGAGGTGCGGAGAAGATGCCTCGAGGCGGCGAAGGCCGAGGAAGCGGCCTGGGTGGGCCTCGTTGGCGCGACGAATGCCGATGAGGCCTACGACCAGATTCGGCGTTGGCGGAAGTTGGCCGAAGACGAGGTTGCCTCGACATGGCACTTCAAGCCTGTAGGTGCCTTGCTTCCGCTCTGCGGAGCGGACGAGGCAAACCAAGCTTCTACGACCATCGTTCAGAACGCCACTTGCCCGAAATGCATCCGCGAAGGCCTTGGGAACCAGCTCTTCGTTGCCACCACCCAGGCTAGGTCGTGGAAAACCAAGGCCGACCACTACGTGGCAATCATCAAGGAGGCCGAAGCGCTCCTGGGCACCACCGACGACGGCTACATGGACCGAATCAAAGTCCTTCTCGCGTGTGAGCGAGAGGCGACGATGCGACGTTGGAAGGAGTCGCTGTGATGATCGGCAAGCGCGGCCCGAGCGGCACTCGGATAGCGATCCTGCGCGAGATGTGGAATCGGATGTTCCCGTCGTGCGCATGCGGCAAGTGCCCATGTTCGGCGAGCTCTCCAGAGCAAACGCGGACTCGGGCGTTCGGCACTTGGTCGATAGAGTTGTACGAGGCCTGGGAAGCTGAGGTCCAGTACGCGAACAAGCTGGAGGCCATCCTCATCAAAACAGCCAAAAAGAGGCCAAGGACCAGCGAATACACCGCGAGGCTCGACGCTCAAGAGCGAGACATTGTGGCTGACGTTGCCCGACGCAGGAAGGTGGCCAGGCGCCTTGGTCGACTCGCCCACTTGTACGGCCGTATCGCGAAGGGCCTTCCGCCGTTCGCCAAGGAGTCCGAATGACCATCGCCCACCCAAACCGATTCGATCTGGCAACACTCTCCGAGTGCGAGCGGCATCGCTTCCTGCTCTCTAGGACCATCGACGCTTCGGAGTACCTCGAAAGCGGGCGCATCGGGCAGTCGATTGGCTGGATCATGTTCAACCCGAGCACGGCCGACGGTCTGACCGACGACGCCACGATCCGCAAGGTCATCGGGTTCTCGCAGCGTGCTGGCTTCTCCGATCTAACCGTCGCGAACCTATTCTCGTTGCGCGCCACCAACCCGAAGTATGTGGCGGCGAACCTGGACGACGCGTGCCCGTCAACGAACCTCGAAGCCATCGACTACGTCCTTTCGGCGTGCAGTGTAGTCGTGTGCGCATGGGGCGCCCTGGCAGCTCCGAGGTGGGCTCAGGAACGCGTGCGAGACGTCGTGAGGAGGGCAGAGGTGGCGGGCCATTCCGGGAAGCTTCACGTCATCGATCTATCCAAGGACGGCCACCCGGTTCACCCGCTGATGCAGGCCTACGCGAAAGGCATACAGCCTTGGTTCACGCGACTGAACAGCACTCTTCCGCCAGTGAGCCTGACATGAGCGACTTCAGCTTCACCAGGCACCCAAAGGCGCGAGTCCCGCACCAATGCATCGAGTGCCATTCCGCCATCCGCAAGGGAGACCAGTACGCTCGAACCTACGGCTTTTGGGAGGACTCTCCGTTTTCGTTCGCTACGTGCGATACGTGTCACGAGGTTCGCAAGGCCTGGCACGCATTCGCTCGTGAAGTCAGCTTCGAGGTTGATGACGAGTCGGCTGCGGGAGACATGTGGGCCGACATAGCGCTTTGGATAGAGAGCTTCGAGTATGAGTGCCGAGTGCGCGCGAGAAAAGCCGCGCAAGCGGTCTCCGCATGACCCTTCAAGTCCACACCGCGCGCATCTCCACGAAGGACCCCGACCGCTTCGACGTGGCCCGCAAAACTGCCAAAGAAGGCCTCTTCCTGGCGCCGTCGTGGGACATCCTCTCGCCGGTGCTGCTCGCGCGGAGAAGCGGCACTCCAGAGACCGAGGTGTGGGCCTTCTACGTGAAGGCGTACCGGCTCGAGATGCGTCGCTCGTACGTCCAGTTTCGTGGCCTATGGGACGCGCTCTTGAGGCGTGAGAGAGTCGTTCTGACGTGCTTCTGCGTGGACCCGAAGCACTGCCACCGATCGATCCTCCGCGAGCACATCTTGCCGAGGCTTGGGGCGGTGGATGCTGGGGAGCTCGTGGCGGAAGTTGGGAGTCTTACGTTGTTCGACGATGGCGTTGATTTTGGAGGTGCGTGATGGGTGAGAGTCTGAAGTGCGATATTACGACGAGTTGGAAGCTCGAATACGACTTTGCCCACGAGGAACTGGGTGAAGAGCATGCGTCTGAGGTGGCGGTCAGGCTGGTTGCCCACCATAATGCGGTTGCCTACGCAAACAAAAAGGCATTGTATCGACTCCACTCATGGGCCGTGGTCTACGGATACGTCGAGGTCGTACTCGTCCGTGAGGTGCCAGCGTGACGGCGAGCCCTAGGAGCTGGAGTGACAATGCCCATCGTTGACCGGGCTCGGCGTCAGCCGCAATATGCGACCATGACGACCCCCACCGGCCGCCGCGTCGGAAAGCCCATCCAGATGACCGGACCGGTCGCCGACATCGCCAAGGCCGTGGGCGGGGTGGACAAGCTCGCCGAGCTCGTGGGCGTCGACCGGCGAACCGTGGGCCGCTGGGCGGACGGTTCGCGTTCTCCTTCTGGCCCAGCGAAGAAGATCCTCGGCCAGGTTGCCGCAAAGCACGGCCTTCCGCCGCCGTTTCCATGAGGTACCTGTTCCTCGGTTCGGCGCAGGCCACGAGGTCTGGAGCGTGGCTCACGGCCTACGTCTCGGACGGCGTTCCTGGCGCCGAGGTCCATGCGAGCGGGACCATGTACCTCGACGAGCTTCGGGAGCTCCGCGCCATGGTCGACGCGACCATCAAGCGCCTGGAGACAGCACCCTCGTGGACTCCTCCGAGGTGGCGTCCGGGACCATAATTCACTCGAGTGAATGATTCACCTTGTGTCGCGTGACGGTTGGCCCCATATTCACTGCATGCCGCTCACCTACGCAGTGACCCTCGCCGCAGCCACCATGTCCTTCCGTGGAAACGCCAGCGTCCACGCCTACTTGGTTGAGGTCTACAACGGCCTCCCGCCCGTCGGTTTCTCGTTCAACGAGTTTCGCGCGGGCGTGCTCGGGTCTGGAGGTGCGCAGT
>JAYUKI010001310.1:0-7419 GCA_043764595.1 Myxococcales bacterium
GGCTCATAGTCGGACGGAATATTCATTCCGTAGCATTGGCGGCGGCCCGGTCAAGGGAATTTCGCGCAAATCCCTATCTAGTTCGAGGGGCGCAGCCCCTCGAGCTCCTGCGAGAGGTACGGGCCTGAGAGTCCTCGACTTCTCCGCTTCGCTACGAAGTGTGCGGGGGTCTCGACCTCGCAGACTCGGCCTCGACCCGGCCCGAAGACTTGTCACCCTGCGGGCGTCTTGGGCGGGAGAGCGGCGCGGCCTGAGCTCGATGCGGGACGAGAGTCCTCGAGGTCTGTTCTAGTTCGAGGGGCGCGGCCCCTCGAGCTCCTGCGAGAGGTACGGGCCTGAGAGTCCTCGACTTCTCCGCTTCGCTACGAAGGCTGCGGGGTCTCGACCTCGCAGACTCGGCCTCGACCCGGCCCGAAGACTTGGCGCCCTTCAGAGGGTGGGCTCGCGATGTCGCGCTCTTTTTCCGCGAAAGCCCGGGTTTTTTCGTACCATCGGCGTCGATGTATCTCTTCGAGACCGACGAGCATCACGAGCTCCGTCGCAACGCCCGGCGCTTCGCCGAAACCCACGTCCGCCCTCACGCCTCCGCTTGGGAAGAGGCCGAGATGTTTCCGCACGACCTCTACGCAGAGGCCGCGAGAGCTGGAATTCTCGGTGTGGGATACGCCGAAGACCTGGGCGGCTCCGGTGGGGACATCTCCCATGCGGTCGTCGCGTCCGAAGAGCTCGTCCTCGCGGGGCACTCGGTCGGGACCGTCGTAGGGCTCGGCAGCCACGGCATCGCCCTGCCTCCCATCGTGCGCATGGGCACCCCGGAGCAGAAGGAGCGCTTCGTGAAGCCGGTGCTTTCCGGCGCCAAGATCTCCGCTCTCGGGATCACCGAGCCCGGTGGCGGAAGCGACGTGGCAAGCCTTCGCACGACGGCCGTGAAGAGAGGCGATCACTACGTGGTGAACGGCGCCAAGACGTTCATCACGTCCGGTTGCCGCGCCGATCTCGTGACGCTCGCCGTGCGGACGGGTGGACCGGGCCACGGCGGCATTTCGCTGCTCGTCGTGGAGCGCGGCACAAAGGGTTTCACGGTCGGCAAAAAGCTGAAGAAGACCGGCTGGTGGGCCACGGACACCGCCGAGCTCGCCTTCGAGGACTGCGAGGTCCCGGTAGCGAACCTCATTGGCGAAGAAAACATGGGCTTTTACGCCATCATGATGAACTTCGCGAGCGAACGCATCTACCTGGCTGCTCAGTGCGTCGCCATCGCCGAGCTCGCGTATCGGGAGTCGATCTCGTACGCCAAGGAGCGCCATGCGTTCGGCAAGTCGCTCATGGGATTCCAGGTGACGCGTCACAAGCTCGCTGACATGGCGAGCCGCATCGCGGCGACACGCGCCCTCACCGGCGAAGTGACGACCCGCTACGTCCGAGGCGAGGACGTCACTTCCCTCGCCGCGAAGGCCAAGAACGTCGCGACGGACGCATGCTCGTTCGTGTGCGATCAAGCCGTGCAGATCCACGGCGGGAATGGCTACATGCGCGAGTACCTGGTCGAGCGCCTCTACCGCGACGCGCGCCTCTATCCGATTGGTGGCGGAACGCGTGAAATCATGAACGAAATCATATCGAAAACGGAGGGTTACGGATGACCGCCGAGCTCCTCTCTCGGGTTCCCGCCCACGTGTTCCGCATCCGCGACGTGCTGGCCCGCGCGAACAAGCGCGCGTGGGTGGTGGGCGGCTGCGTCCGCGATCTCTTGCGCGGCGGTGTTCCCGCCGACTGGGACGTGTGCACCGACGCAAAGCCCGAAGAGCTCCTGAAGCTCTTTCCGCGCGCCATCCCGACGGGCATTGCGCACGGCACGGTGACGGTAGTTCTCGACCACCACCCGTACGAAGTGACCACTCTCCGTGGAGAAGGCGCCTACACCGACGGCCGGCGCCCGGATTCCGTGCATTTCGTCGCCGACATCGAGCACGACCTCGCACGCCGTGACTTCACGGTGAACGCGATCGCCATCGACTCCGAGACTGGCGCCCTCGTCGATCCGTTCGGTGGTCAGGCCGATCTCGCGGCGAAGGTGCTCCGGGCCGTAGGCCGCGCGGAAGAGCGTTTCTCCGAAGATGGCCTTCGTGTGCTCCGCGCGGCGCGCTTCTGCGCCACACTGGGCTTCACGCTCGAACCGGCCACACGTGCGGCCATCGAGCCGAACCTCGACACCTTCCGCAAGGTGAGCCCAGAGCGCGTGCGCGACGAGTGGGTGAAGGCCATGAAGGCCGAAAAACCCAGCGTTGCGTTCGACGTCATGCGCGAGACGGGCATTCTCGGCGTCACGTGTCCGGAGCTTCTCGAAGGCGTCGGCATGGAGCAAAACCGCTTCCACGCCTACGACGTGTGGCGGCACAGTCTCGAGTGCATGGACGCCTGTCCGCGCGACGCCATGCTGCGCATCGCGGGGCTCTTCCACGACGTGGGCAAGCCGCGCAGCCGCGCGTTCAGCGACAAGACCAAGGACTACACGTTCTACGATCACGATCGCATCGGCGCCGAGATCGTCGAGCCCATCTGCGCGCGGCTCCGCTTCTCCAACGACGAACGCGCACGGGTCACGCACCTCGTGCGTCATCACCTCTTCCACTACGACGCCTGGACCGACGCGGCCGTGAGGCGTTGGATTCGCAGGGTCGGCAAAGAGCGTCTCGAAGATCTCTATGCCATCAACGAGGCCGACGCCCGCGCCAAAGGAGCCGACGCCACGTCGTGCTTCGAGGCTCTCGCGGCCCTCAAAATCCACGTCGAGAAGGTGCTCGCCGAGGGGACCGCGCTCAGCACGAAGGACCTCGCCATCGACGGTCACGTGCTGATGAACGAGCTTGGCATGAAGCCGGGTCGCGCCTTGGGCACCGTTCTGAACCAGCTCCTCGAGGAAGTGACGGGAGAGCCTGGGCTCAACACGCGCGAGGCCCTCACGGCGCGCGTCCAGGAGATCCTTCGAGCGACGGCAGTGGAAGGCAAGTCTTGAGAAGTACCCGTGTTTTTTGTCGCGTGGTGCCGACGCTCGCGTCGACGCTCGTGGTCGCTTCGTTCGCGTGCGGGGCCTCCGCCCAGGAGCATCCCGAGAAGCCACGGCTCGAGCTCGGCAGCTTCACGCTGTCGCCCGAGGTCGACGTGAGGCTTCGTGGGGAGGTCCGCCGCGATCCCGCCGACTTCGTCGTGCCCGTCGGTGCCCTTGCCGTGCCCGAAGGCGCGTGGGCCGTGCTGTCCCGTGCGCGACTCGGCCTAACGGTCGAACGTGGTCCTTTGCTCGCGAAGATCACGCTCCAAGATGCGCGCGCCATGGGCGAGGGTGCTCCTGCTTTGGCGTTTGGCGGCAGTGTGGCACCGCCCGCGTTTGGCCCTTACGAGGCCTTTGTCGAGGCCCGTTCGTCCGCGGCCGTTCCCTCGTTCGTGCGCCTCGGTCGGCAAGCCGTCGAGTGGGGCGAGGGGCGTCTCCTCGGCGTGGCGGACTTCTCCCCCACGGGGCGGTCGCTCGACGCCGTGCGTGCGCGTGGGGTCGTCGGAGACCTCGAAATCGAGGGGCTCGCCGCGCTGCTCGTGGCTCCATCGGTCACGACGGCCACGAACGGCATCGCGCCACGAACGGACGGCCGGACGGGCACGCAGCTCTTCGGTATTCGTGCGGCATACACCGTTGCACCGGCGTTGAAGCTCGAGCTCTTTGGTTTCGCGCGCGTCGCCGACGGGGCAGCACCTGCCGGCACACGCGCTCGCGATACGTTCACGCTCTCGCGCGCCTCGGGAGAAACCTTCACCGCCTCGCTTCGCGTCTCCGGGCGGACGAACGACGTCTCCTACGGGATCGAAGGTGCGGCGCAGTCGGGCTCTCCGAACGGCGAAACCACCACCACGGTGGATGGCCCAGTCGTCCCATCCGCCACGTCGGTTGCGGCGTTCTCGGTTTCGGGTCACGTCGACTGGCACATTCCTCGGGGTTGGCTCTCGCCCACGGTGCGCGTCCTCGGGGGGTACGCCACGGGCGACTCGAACCGCGCGGACGGCAGGCACACGCAGTTCGATCCACTCTTGCCCGATACGCAGCGATGGCACGGAGCCTTCGATCTGTTCGGCTTCTCGAACCTCGCGGACCTCGGTGGGCAGCTCGCACTATCTCCCTCGTCGCTCGTGACGGCGACGCTCGGCTACCGACACGCACGCCTCGCCGAAGCCCGCGGCGACTGGGTCGGCTCGACACTGGTCACCCTCGGGCGCGCCAACCGAGACACCTCGGGCTCGCTCGGACACGAGCTCTCGGCGAAGCTCGAGGTGACACCGCTTCCGGGCCTGACGTTCGCGCTCTCGTACGCGGCGCTCGTCTACGGCGACGGTGCCAAGGCCGTTTGGGAGGCTCGTCGTGCGGAGCAAATGCCCGGAGTCGTCGCGCTATCGGACGCACCTTCGCTGGCCCACTACGCGTTCACCGAAGCACGCCTTCGTTTTCCCTGACGAGGCGGACCGCTCACCCGCTCCAGCGGCGATTTTTCCCTACGTCCGCGTGGACGAACCAGTCGCTCTCCAGCGTATAGACCCCGACTCCGCCATCCCAGCCCAGGTCGCGAATCTCCTTCTCCAGCGCGCGCGGATGCACTCCGCGGGTGGCTCCTTTCGGCACCACGCGAAAATCGACGGCTTGTCCGAGGCTGTGTTGGCTGTGCGACGCGACATGCCGGCCCTTCTTTCGCCGGGACTCGTTGAGCTTCGCGCTCCTGTAACCGCTCACCATCTCGAAGCGAGCGTCCGGATGGGCCACGGCGAGCCTTCTAAGGAGGCCGAGCAACCGCGGATCGATGGGCTCGGTCGAATCGGTCACGTGGTCGGCCAAGAACGCGGTGAAGCGCGCGTCGGTCGGCTCCGACGCGGTGAGGGGCAAGTGCTCGTTCGTGTGGATGTGTGCCAGCGTCCCCAGGAGAGGAGCGGGTTCTTCCGTGCCCTCGGGCGCTCCGCCTTCCTTGCCTTTGGCAAGCTCACCCGTAACGTTTCCATGGCGTGGCGCCGCTCGCTCGTACGCGCGCGGGGCTTCGACCGTGATCGCACCGAAGAGGCTGAAAAATGCGGTCATTGCGATGATGGCGGCGCGGTTTCCGCGTGCGCGCAACGTCTTTGAAAGTCCGGACATCGAAGCGGCCAACCATCGTACACCGCGGACGGCGCGGACGTCTTTGCTTGACGTATGCATGACGGATTGGGAGCCTTCGGTCTCAATGAACTTGGGCGTGGAAGTGGACGATGCCGACACGACGCTCGTGCGACGTATCGGTGTAGGCGACGTGGGGGCATCAGGTGCGCTCTACGATCGTCACGCGCGCGTGCTCTTCCCGCTGGCCCTACGGATCGTTCGGGATCGCGCCGAAGCGGAGGACGTGCTCCACGACGCGTTCATCGCCGTTGCGGAGCGGGCCAACCAGTACGACCGAAGCAAGGGCTCGGTCATTGGTTGGCTCGTCACGCTCGTCCGCAACCTGTCCATCGATCGCACGCGTCGTCGCGACCGCCGCGGCACGCTCCAGCGGGAGGTGATCGCCTTCGAGCCCCCTGCCGAAGTGAAGAACCCCGAAGAGCTGACGAGCGACGAATACGAGCGCCACAGGGTGCAACGCGCCCTCGCCAAGCTCCCCGAGGTGCAGGCGCGCACGCTCTCCGTCGCGTTCTTCGAGGGCCTCAGCTATCCCGAGATTGCCGAGCGCGAAGGGGTGCCCCTCGGCACCATCAAGTCCCGCGCCGCACGTGCCCTCGCCGCCCTCCGTGAGGCCCTCGAAGCCGAGGGGCTCGACATGTCCCCCGTCTCCCAGGCAAAGTAGGGCCGCGGTACCTTGGCGTCGCCTCAGCGACGTGCGGAGAGGCCGAAATATTAGTGGTTTCATGTGCTTGTCTCTGGTCGGCATCGACGGAGGCGTGACCGTGCCGCGGAGAGGGTCGAATGAGCGCTGCGAAGATCGAAGAGGGCATGGTCAAGGGACGAAGCGGGGGGCATCCTTCGCTCTACTTCCGGGCGCGCATCCCCGAATCGCCGAAGGCAGTGCTCGGCCTTTTGCATGGCTACGCGGACCACGCGACCCGCTACGACCACGTCGTGACCGAGCTCTTCGACGGTGGGATTGGCGTCGTGGCGCTCGACATGCGCGGCCACGGCAAGTCCGAGGGCGAGCGCGGCTACTGCGACCGCTTCGACGAGTTTTTGGCGGACTCGGCCGAGCTCACGAAGCTCGTGGACGAACGCGCGAAGGGGGCGTCGACGTTCCTCTTCGGGCACAGCTTCGGAGGCCTCGTCGCGGCGCTCACGATGCTCGACGCTCCAGGGGTCTACAAAGGGCTGCTGCTTTCTGGGCCCTTCTTCGGTTTGGCGCTCGCGGTACCGGCCGTGAAGGTCTTTGCAGGCAAAATTGCCTCGCGCGTGCTGCCCACACTCGGCCTGCCGAGCGGTCTTCATGGCGCGGATCTAACCCACGATGCCGCTCACGCGAAGGCCTACGACGACGATCCTCTGGTCTTCAAGAAGGCCAAGGCGCGCTGGTTCACCGAAGCCACCAAGGCCCAAGAGGACGTGCTTGCCAGGGCCAGCAAGCTCTCGGTTCCGCTCTACGAGATGTTCGGCATGTCGGACAAGGTCGCCAGCCCGAAGGTCGGCAAGCAGTTCTTCGACGCGGCAGGCCACGAGGACAAGACGTGGGTCCCCAAAGAGGGCCTCTTCCACGAAATCCTCAACGAGCCATCGTACCGTGAGATCTGCGCCGGCATGGCGAAGTGGATGATCGAGCGCGCATAGGGCCCGCCGCAACCTAGGTCGATCGAATCGGCGGCGAGGTGCCCATGGAGCGCCGACGTGCTGGCCAGCAAAGAGGGCCGCCGCAGTGGGCTAAGGCGCCCGGTCGAAATGGGTGTGCCATCTCCCGCCGATCCTCTCGCTGCGACAGGTGGCCTCGTCGCTCCGCTCCTCAGACTACGGGAGTAGGCTTCCGGTGAGAGCGAATCGGGCAAAAGCCTCGCGTCGGCGGGCGCCTAAGGACAAAAACGAGCTCGACGACGTGCAGCCCTCAAAAGCGAAACGCCTCGCTTCCCGAAGGAGGCGAGGCGTTTTCGTGGGTCGTTCCGGTTACTTGCAGGCGCCGAGGTCGCGATTGTTCGTCGAGAACGCGACGCACTTCTTGGGCGAAACGCAGTCGGCGTCCTTCGTGCACACTTCGAGCTCGCCGCTTTGGCAAGCCGCACGGCAAGCGGTGCCGCCGATGAAGAAGCCGCGCTGGAACTCCGGCGGGCAGGTCTTTCCGTTGACCTTCTCGGTGTCAACCGCCGGCGGACCTGCGTCCGTTCCGGGGATGCAGCACTTCTCGCCGCCGCCACAGGTTTCCTTGGAGCCGCACTCCCAGCGTC
>JAYUKI010001311.1:0-7413 GCA_043764595.1 Myxococcales bacterium
ACGGCGCCCGCGCTCGCGAAGGCTCTCAAAGACTACGAGCCCAAGAAGAACGACGAAGACGTTCGCTACGCGGCCCAAGCCACGAAGACCCTCGCGAACGCCGGAAAGCTCACCGATCAGGGCCTCATCGATGCCCTCTGGGAGTGCTTCTCGAAGTTTCGCCCGTCGCAGGCCACGTCGATCAACCTCGTGACCGAGCTCCACGACGCCGTCGTCGCCGTGAAGCACCCCTCGTATGGGCCGAAGGCCGTCGAGAAGCTCGCGGGCGTCGTCGATCCGAAGAGCCCTGACTCGATGATGGACCAGGTCATGTTCTGGCAGAAGACGGCCGTCCAGGTCATCGGCGAGCTCAAGTTCACGGCGGCGGCGAAGCCCCTCGTGACGATGCTGCTCACGCCCACGAAAGGCGACCTCCGCGCCACGGTTCGCACGGCTCTTCTCAAGATGCCCAAAGAGGCCGAGCCGCACCTCATCGCTGCCCTCAAAGGCACCGATCCCGATCTCGCGAAGCTCGGCGCCGCGTTCCCCGAGAAGGCGCACATCGCCGTCCTCTCCGAGACCATCGCGTACATCTCGCGCACTACCGGACGGGACGCCATTCTCGAAGCCCTCGGCACGGCCGACAGCGACCAAAACCGCACGATTTTAGCGATGAATCTCGTTCACTTCCCGAACGATGCGAAGGTCGAAGAGGCCTACCTAGCGGCCTACTCCAAGATCAGCCCCGAGGCTTCGATCGCCCTCATGGGTGGTGGCAACGGACGCGCGATCCTCATCCAGGCCGCGGCCCACTTCTACGATCCCAAGCTCGTCGACTTCGCCATCAAAGAGAAGAACGCCGCCAAAGGCGACCACGCCGAAGAGGTCGCCGCAGGCGCGATCGACGCGGCGATCAAGGTCATGAAAGAAGACCAGATCAAGCAGGTCGGCATCGTGGTCGCCCAGCTCACCGGCCCGGCCACCGAGAAGGACAAGTTCGCCGCGGCCTCCAAGGTCGTCGAGAAGTGCAAAGCGGACGCAGCTTGTTACGTGAAGCACCTCGACGAGCCGATTCCCACGACGCCCGAGGCCGCCAAAATGGGCCACATCAAGGCCACGTGGATGGCCGCGACGTTCGGCAACGACGGCACCCGCAAAGACCTCCTCGCCAAGATCGACAAGGTCAAAGACCCGAGCGTGCGCCTCTCGATGGCCGAAGCGATCGACCACCTCGGCCCCAAGGGCGACGTGGCCGGAGCGGACCAGCTCGACAAAATGATCGATGCGGACAAGGCTTCCGGCAACAAGGGCCTCCTCCAAGCCGACGACGCCGTGGCGAAGGTGTCGCTGAAGCTTCGTTCGCGCGCCACGCAGTGACCAAAACACCCATGATTTCGGGGATGTACGCATGCTGAAGCTCGTCGTCCTGCGGGGAGAGCTCGCGGGACAAACCCTCTCGTCGTCCCAAGACGCGATCCGCATCGGGCGCGCCGAAGGAAACGACTTCACCATCCCCGACGAGCACGTCTCGAGCGAGCACGCCCGCATCGCTCTCGTCGGCGACCGAGTCATCCTCCGCGACCTGCGTTCCACGAACGGAACGTGGGTCGTGCGCGGGGAGACGCGCTCGTCGCTATCGGACGTGCGCGGCCGTGAAATCAGCATCCAGCAAGGCGACGTGATCGAGCTCGGCTCGGGCGATCGCTGCGTGGCGTTCCAGCTGTCGCTCGACGCGGATCCGGACGCGCGCGTCTTCGCGCTTCGCCGCATCGAAGACCTCGCGGCCACCACGACCATCGTCGAAAAGGACGAAGGCCGACTCAAGATTCTCTACGAAGGACAGAAGTCGATCGGCGCGGCCACCGACCTGTCCGAAGTGTTCGTGGCCATCGCCGACGCTTGTTTTTCCCTGGTTTCGAAGGCCACCCACGTCACCGTGGTCCTGAAGGACGACGACGACGAAGCGGCCAAGGGCAGCGCGGCGTACATTCCGGTCATCACGCGCGTGCGCGGTCAGTCCGGTCCGCCCTCCACGCCGGTTCCGGTCACGCGCAGCATCTACCGCAAGGTCGTGACCGAGCGCGCCGCCGTGCTCGCAGCGGACGCGACGAGCGAGGTGAGCCAAAGCGAGTCGCTCATGGGCACGCAGATTCGCGCCACCATGGGCATTCCGCTTTGGAAGGGAGATGACATCCTCGGCATCCTCCAGGTGGACAACCGCACCGACGCGGGAGTGTTCTCCCCCGCCGACCTCGAGATTCTCGCGGTGCTCGCGCACAACGTTTCGCTCGCCGTGGCGAACGCTCGCCTCGTGCGGCGCTTGAAGAACGCCGAAGACCGCCTCAAAAAAGAAAACGCCTTCCTCAAAGGCCGCGAAGAAACGCGGCGCTCGGGAGGCAAGGGCCAGGTCGAGATTATCGGGAACAGCGGCCCCATGAAGGCCCTGTCCCACCAGCTCGACAAGGTCGTCGACACGCGCGTGACCGTTCTCATCGAGGGCGAGACGGGCGTTGGCAAAGAGCTCGTGGCGTCCGCCGTTCACTACCGGTCCCGTCGTCGCGACAAGCTCTTCGTGAGCCAAAACTGCGCCGCGATGCCCGAGAATCTCCTCGAGAGCGAGCTGTTCGGGCACAAAAAGGGGTCGTTTACCGGCGCCCACGAAGAGAAAAAAGGCCTCTTCGAGATCGCCGACGGCGGCACGCTCTTCTTGGACGAAGTGACCGAGATGCCGATCTCGCTCCAGTCGAAGCTCCTGCGTGCGCTGCAAGAAGGTGAAATTCGACCGGTCGGTGCCACCACCGAAAAGCGCGTCGACGTGCGCATCGTGGCGGCCACGAACCGAAACCTCGAAAAAGAGGTCGCCGAAGGCCGGTTCCGCGAGGATCTTTACTACCGCCTCAAGGTGTTCCCCATTCGCGTGCCGCCCCTCCGCGAGCGTCGGGAGGACATCCCCATCATCGCCGAGCACTTCCTGCTCCGGTTCACGAGCGAGTTCGGAAAGCCCGCGGCGGGCTTCACCCAGCAGGCGATGGAGCTTCTCCAGGGCTACGACTGGCCCGGCAACGTGCGCGAGCTCCAGAACGAGGTCCAGCGCCTCTGCATCCAGGTCGACGCGGGCGGCTTCGTCACGCCCGATCTGCTCTCGCCCCGCGTACGCCAAGTCGAAGGCATGCTCGACCGCGTGAAGCCCACGAAGGGCACGCTAAAAGAGATGATGGACCAGGTCGAACGCTGGCTCCTCATCGAGTCCTTGCGCGAGCACGGAAACAACAAGACCGCGTGCGCCAAGTCGCTAGGCATCACCCGCGAAGGTCTCCACAAGAAGCTCCGCAGCTTCGGCTTGTAGTCCGCTCGCTCGGGTCTACGTGGAAACCGTCGGCGTTGCGGGCGCGCCGTCGACGGCCAGAAGACCTTCGAAGGGAGGTCTTTCGTACGGCTTTCCGTGGACGTCGCGCGCGAAGGGAGCCACGTCGAGGAGCGGCCAAAGCGCAAAGGCGCGTTCGTGGAGCCTCGGGTGCGGAATCTCGAGCCCCTCGCTCACCTCGCGAACGCCCTCCATCCACAAGAGGTCGAGATCGAGAGTGCGGGGGCCGTAGCGAACGTCGCGCACGCGGCCCGCATCGCGTTCAATGCGCAACAATGCGTCGAGCAAGGCTTGCGGAGACATCGCCCATTCTACGAGCACGGCCGCGTTGAGGTACGGCCCCTGCGGCACGTCACCCCATGGCGCCGTCTCGTAGGTTCGCGATCGGGAAACAATGGGAGCGAGCTCGCCGAGCTTGCGAACGGCAAAATCCAAGTAGCCAAGGCGGTCGCCCAGATTCGAACCGATGCCGACGACCGACCGTGCGAGACGCTCCGAGGTCAGGGCGTCTTGCCTTGGAGCTTGATGGGGTTCGTCAGCGTGCCTTCGTAGCCCCCGTTGAGCTTGCCGTTTTGCACGAAGAAGAAAAGGACGTTGTCCGGCTTGCCGTCCAAGCTGACCTCGAGCGTCACGATGCCGCCCGCGTCACCATCGAAACGAACACCGTCGTTCTTCAATCCGATCGTGCGACGAATCGCGATCTCGCCCCCAGTGGTCGCGATGGGTTTTCCGCCATCGTCGACCACGTTCGAGAGCTTGCCCTGGGTCGGGCGAATCTTGACTTGGTAGTCGCAGTCGCGTCCCGTTTGCGTCGTGTCGCAAGCCCAGAACACGTGCCACTTGCCCCCCGCTGCGTACTCGGCGAAGACGCCGACACCCGCGCCTGGGTCGGCTTCGAGCTTCGCGTTCGTGTCGACCTCCACGAGCACGGGGCTCGGGGTCGGGGCCGTGTTGGGCGGCTCGACGGTGGTGTTCGGACCGTAGCCACTGCGTCCACCGGACGACGAGACGTCGATCGAACATGCCGCAGACGCGAGGGCGACACAAGCCGCGACGGAGAAAAGAGCTAGCCTTGATTTCATGGATTCCTCGGCGTGAAGCAGAAGCGAACGGACGAGAGCTTAACGACGTACGCGGTTGGTGGAGCCGCGAGGCGCAGACGAAGGAGCACGTCCCCCACCGCCGATCGACGGGCTCGCCGAAGGGCGCGAAACCGACGGCGACGGCGAACGGAACGTGGAAGGGCTCGAAGGCGAGCGAGACGAGAACGAAGGACTCGACACCGACGGTGCCCGCGGTGCCGGGGACGAGGGAGCGCTCGATCGGTAGGAGGGACTCGAATGAAAAGAAGGGCTCGAGTGCGAGCTGGAGATGTCCGGCATGCGATGGTGCTCGACCATGGGCGGCGACGAGGGCCGCGCTTCGCTCATGCGTGGCAACGGTCCTTGTTGTGACGTGGACACGCTGTGCTCCGAGCGAAGCGGTGGGAGACGCGTCGGAGCAACGGCATGGTCGCGAGCAACGGGGCCAACTCCACCCACCCTTGCGGGGCCTTGGTAGGTGGTGCTGGGCGCGCCAGCCAGCGCACCAACGGGCCGAGGAGCCACGGAGGGAGCCCTTGCGCCGAGTGCCACGGCGCTCTTCGGGGCTCCCAAGTCGTACGCTCGGACGAGACCCTTGTCGGTGGGTGCCGGGCGGGGAACCTTGGAGGTCTCGTGCCCGAGGCTGGCGAGCTCGGGCCCTGCCGCGCCACGGCGGAGTCCCGTGGTGGTTCCGACTCCAGAAGGCCCCGACCCTTCGCCGATGCGCGGAGAGGCGGCCACTCGGCCCTGGTCGACGCGCGGTTCGGCCGGAACGTAGGGCTCGGTGCGCTTTCCGATGTCGTTGGCCATTGGGCCCCGCACGACGCGGCCACCGACCTGCGGATGAAACACGTGGCGAGTTTCGCAAAAGTAGTACGGGGTGCGGTAGCCGCCGGAGAAGCCATACGCGTAGCCGCTGCGCCAGTACCAGAGCGGCGGGGCGGGACCCCAACCGACGTAGCCGAAGCCCGATGGGCCCGTGCGCCAAACGACCCAAGCGCCGCGGTAGACTCGTCCCGGGATCCAAGACCAGCCGCGACCGCCGATGTAGACCCAGCGGCCGTAGTGAAACGGTGCCCAGCCCCAGTCGTAGTCCGAGGCCCACACGTAGCCGTCGTCGTAGGTCCAGCGGCCTGCGGTGACGTAGGGAGTGAAGTCCGCGCCGACGACGGCGGTAGAGGGCACCCAAACCGTGCCGTAGGTGTCGTCGTCGACCCAGGCGCCGTAGGGATCGAGCGTGGTACGAAACTCGGTGAGCGCGCTCGGATCGGTCTCGCGGTAGAGGGTCGCGTCGTCGTTGTCCCCACCGACGACGAGCTCTTGGCTCTCAGGTGGAGGTGGCACGGCTTCCGGCTGGGGCTCGGCTTCCGCCGTCACTTGCCGCGGTGCAGGTGCGGGCGCCTCCGGGTAGGCGGCCTCTTCGTACATTCCGCCGCAGCCAGCCAGCCCAAGGAGACCGGTCAGTCCGAGAGCAAGTGCTGAAAGGCGGAAGGTCATGGAAGGCTCCTCGGAAAGAACGTGCACCTCGAAAGGCAGACGCGCCACCTCGACGAAGCAAGCATCGCACCGAACGACTTCCGACGGAAACCGGCAGGCGGACCTCCCATAAGCTACCGATAGTACGATGTTTTTGTAAATGGCGCGCGTACGGAGGTCGGCGACCGACGACCAAAATACCGCGCGAGTGAACGGAGCTTCACGGTTTCGTCGCAAAAAGTGACCGACGGCCCCCCCCGAAGATCGGCGCGAAACCGCGGCCGTTCGCGCGAACTGCGCGAACCCATGGCGAGGGCCTTGCGCTCACCCATGCTCCTCCCGTCTACTCCCGAGACCTCGTCGCGGCTCGTCGCGACGAATGCCGAGGAGAACCATGGCGACGCAGACCCTCATGACCGACCGCATCGCTGCGATGCAGGACTATGCGGCCTACAAGGAGCTCACTTGGGAGGGGTCGTTCGACGAATACCTCGACCTCGTGCGCAGCCGACCGCAGGTAACGCGCAACGCGTACCAGCGCATGTACGACATGATCATCTCGCACGGCAGCGAGGAGTACATCGACAACAAGAAGAAGCTTGTACGATACAACTTCTTCAAGGACGACGCGAACAAGGGTCAGAACGCCGTCTTTGGTCTCGACATCCCGCTCATGCGCCTCGTGCACGTGCTCAAGGCGGCGAGCGAAGGCTATGGCCCCGAAAAACGCGTCATTCTCCTCCATGGGCCCGTGGGCTCGTCGAAGAGCACGATCGCGAGACTGCTCAAGCAGGGCATCGAGGCTTACTCGAAGACGGCCGACGGCGGTCTCTACTCGTTCGACTGGGTGAACCTCGAAGGCACCGAGCTCGCGGGAAAGAATCAGGATCGGTTCGCGAGCCCGATGAACGAAGAACCGCTTCGGCTCATCCCCGAGGGGTGGCGTGCACGGGCCATCGAAGAGCTTGGCCTCTCGAACGAGAATTTCCGCATCAAGGTCGAGGGCGACCTCGACCCCGCGAGCCGCTTCATCTTCAAGCACCTCATGACCAAGTACGCCGGTGACTGGGCGAAGGTCATGCAGAACCACATTCGCGTTCGCAGGCTCGTTCTCTCCGAAAAGGACCGCGTCGGCATCGGCACATTCCAACCGAAGGACGAGAAAAACCAGGACTCGACCGAGCTCACCGGTGACATCAACTACCGGAAGATCGCCGAGTACGGGTCGGACTCGGACCCGCGGGCGTTCAACTTCGACGGCGAGTTCAACATCGCAAACCGCGGCATGGTCGAGTTCATCGAGGTGTTGAAGCTCGACGTCGCCTTCCTCTACGATCTCCTCGGTGCCTCGCAAGAGCGCAAGATCAAGCCGAAGAAGTTCGCCCAGACGGACATCGACGAGGTCATCCTCGGGCACACGAACGAGGCCGAATACAAGAAGCTCCTGAACAACGAGTTCATGGAGGCCTTGCGCGACCGCACCATCAAGATCGACATCCCGTACATCACCAA
>JAYUKI010001312.1:0-2219 GCA_043764595.1 Myxococcales bacterium
TCCGCGGTATTCCGCGATTGCAGAGCGGCTTGCACGCGTCGGTCGCAACCTCGACGCCGCGCGCCTCGTGACCTGGCGCGCCGGCTGGATGGCCGATCAGGGGATCGCAAATGCCAAAGAGGCCAGCATGTCGAAGGCCCTAGGCGGCCAGGCAGCGATCGCGGCCTGCATCGAAGCCATCGAAATCTGCGGCGTGGAAGGCACTCTGCAGAAAGATCACCAGCTCTTGGAGAAGTGGTTTCGCGACATCAAGGTCTACGACATCTTCGAAGGCACCGGACAGATCCAGCGCATCGTGATCTCGAAGCGCCTCATCTCGGACTTGAAGAGTTTCTAGCCGCCAGAAATCGGGTCGAGGCCGAGTCTACGAGGTCGAGACCCCGCTCAAGTCTTCTCGAAGGACACGTCTTCTGAAGGGGCCAAGTCTTCTCGAAGGACCCCGTCTTCTCGGAGGGACCCACGTCTTCTCGAAGGACGCCACGTCTTCTCGAAGGACGCCACGTCTTCTCGAAGGGCCCCACGTCTTCTCGAAGGGCCCCACGTCTTCTCGAAGGTCGCCACGTCTTCTCGAAGGACGCCACGTCTTCTCGAAGGACGCCACGTCTTCTTCTCGAAGGACGCCACGTCTTCTCGGAGGGACCCACGTCTTCGGGCCGGGTCGAGGCCGAGTCTGCGAGGTCGAGACCCCCGCAGACTTCGTAGCGAAGCGGAGAGGTCGAGGACTCTCAGGCCCGCATCTCGCAGGAGCTCGAGGGGCTGCGCCCCTCGAACTAGACAGGCTGCGCCCCTCGAACTAGACAGGCTGCGCCCCTCGAACTAGGCGAATTTGCTTGGTACTCCCCGTGGAATTGCGCGAAAAGACGTCGACATGATCCGCCTTCGTGCCATTGGCATTGCCTCGTTTGCTGCTTTTGCGTCGGTTTTTGCCCTCGAAGGCCTGGCTTCGGCGTGCGGCGCTTCGCCGGGTGGACCGGTTGGTCACGTGATGTGCGGCCCCGACGACGCCCCTCTCGAGCACCACTTTCGCGGCGCTCTGAGCTACGCGTACTCGAACACGCGCATGTCGTTCGGCGAGGGCCTCAAGTTCGACATGAACCGGCACTCCGTCATGGCCACGATCGACTACCGCCTCAGCAAGACCACCGCCATCACCTTCGGCGGCGGCGGGCTCCTCGTGGGCAATCTGCGCAACGGCGCGAACTACCAGATGACGAGCGGCCCGGCGCTCATGTTCGGCTATTCCCTTGGCTTCCTCAAAGAGCAGAGCGCCGTTCCGTTCGGTGTCCTCACGCTCACGGGGTCCTTCGTTCACGCACAGACCCGCGCCGAAGGGGGCTTTTTCCAGAACAACGTGGGCTACACGGCCCTCGACGCCCGCGCCGGCGTTCTCTTCGGCAAGTCGTTCGGCGAGCACTTCACGGTGTACGCGACTGGACGTCTGTTCGGTGGTCCGGTCTTCTGGACACTCAACAACGAATCGAAGATCGGAACCGACCTCTACCACTACCAAGTGGGCGGTGGTGTCATCGTGCGGCTCGTGGCAGGTCTTGCCCTCTACGGCGAAGGCATCGCGCTAGGCGAGCGTGGCGCCGTGGCGGGCATCAGCCTGACTCCATAGTCAGGCCAGGCCTCGTGTTTGCGCGCACCACCTCGGACGGCAAGACGGCTCTCGTGGCACTCACCACGAACCCGAGCGGGCGAACCATCAGTGCCACCTGCCCGTCTCCCTTCCGGTCGCGAACGGCCAGAAGCTCAAGAATCGCCTCGGCACCGGCGAAGTCACGGTTACGGACCGTACCGTGAGCATCACACTCGAAGGGCGCGGAGCTGCGATTTTCGCCCCCTGAGCCAGGAGGAAGGGGGGATTTCCCCGCGGCGACCCTGGATTTCGAGACTCGCCTCGCCTACCGTTCGCCCATGTCGATGAAGCGATCGAAGGCTCGGGGAACGAGCTCGCGCGAGGCGAGCAGCAGCGACGATTTCTTCGGCAAGCCGAAGGCCAAGGAAAAGACTTGGGGTGAGGCCACCGAAGGAAAGGGCGAATCCGACTTCGCCCCGTACTCCCTCGGTCAAAAGTTCGTGCTCGGTGCGCTCCTCTCCCACTCGAAGTTTGGCAAAGGTGTCGTCACCGAGGTCGAAGCGCAGAAAGTGAACGTCCTTTTCGAGGACGGTCCCCGCAAGCTCGGACACGCGTCATGATTCGCGGCGCCATGGTGGAA
>JAYUKI010001313.1:0-7405 GCA_043764595.1 Myxococcales bacterium
GTGCGAGCACGGCTTGTTCGAAGGGCAGATCGTCGGCGTCGTTCGCGTTGCCACGAACGAGCTTGGCCACGAAGTCGCGCGAGAGCTCCGGGGCGCTCGCGCCGAGGGGCGCGAAGAAGTGGCGCACGAGCCGAGGGATGTCCTCGCGACGTGCGTCGAGTGCGGGCACCGCGATCGGGAGGATTCCCTGGAGGATGTGGGCGTACTCTTCGAGATCGCTCGTGAGATCCAGTGGGGACGACCGCGAGCAGAGCACGACGCGGATGCCGCGCTCGCGCGAGAGCCCGAGGACACTCGGCAGCTTTCGGACGTCTTCGCGGCGTGCGCGGTCGATCGAGTCGAGGACGAGAGTGCCGCCGAACGCGTCGGTGAGCGAGCCTTCGTCGCGCAAAAGCTCGGTGAGAATCTTCACGATCTCGCCGGGCCGATCGCACGGAGCAACCACGAGCGCGCCCTTGCGACGCGACGTGCGATGAAGCTCTTGGACGGCGAGGCTCTTCCCAGCGCCCGCAGGCCCGTAGAGGATGACGTTGCTGTCGTCTGGTCCTGCGGCTTCGATGGCCTCGACGTGCGAGAGCACGGCCTCGGACGTGCCGACGATGCGCGGATGGGCCGCGCGCTCACGGCGTGGGAACGCGGGGTCGACGAGCAGGGCGAACTCGCCGAGCTCGACCACGTCGCCGGCGCCGAGGGCGGCTCGTTCGACGCGCTCGCCGTTCACGAACGTGCCGTTTTCGCTGCCGAGGTCCTCGAGCTCGAAGACGCCGGTCTCGGACGAGAAGCGCGCGTGATTTCGCGAGAGCAGCCGGTCGCTGGCCGCGTCCGGAGGGAGGCGTGGTTTGCCTCGTCCGAACTCGAACGCGCCGTCGAGGACGATGCGCGCGCCGACGCTCGCGTCCGTCGGAGCATGAAGGACGACGAGCGAGTGCCGGAACGCTTGGCGCTCGGAGGTGCTTTCGGGATCAGGAATCTTGGAGGAAGGCATCGCGCGAACGAAAGAGTCGGTCAGATCCTTTTCCGACGCGAGCGCGCCAAGAGCGCGGCACCGACGGCGAGAGAGGTCAACACAGTACCCCGAGGCGCGTCCGAGCTGTTGGCCATGTCGCACGAGCAGCCACCTTCGGGCAATTCTACCGAGAATTCGGGCACTTGTGCAGATGCGTCAACGCCCGAATCGCCGCCCGATCCAGCGTCCGCAGGGCTTGGCTGTGCGGCGGCGTCGACCGGCGGCGGACCCGCGTCTTTCTCCGGCGCGACACACGTGCCCTGTGCGTCCGTCTTCGAGGTGCACGAAAGCGGAGGGACGCACGTGTTTCCGGAGACGCCGCGGCAACCGTCCACGCAGAGGCTCGAGCTCTCGTCGCAGACGCGCCCGCTCGCGGCCCCGCCGCAGTCCGAGTCCTTTTTGCACTCTCCACAGAGCCCCGTGGTCGAACAGACTCCGCTTCGGCAGACCTCGGGCTTCTGGCAAGCCTCGCCCTTGGGGAGGCCGCACTTCGCGTCCCGTTGGAAGCAGACGAGGCTTCGGCACACGGCATCTTGCACGGGCGCGCCGCAGCTCTCGCCGTTCGGAAGCCCACAGCGATCGTCGGGCTCGAAGCACGCGGCCGACAGACACGCGCGCTGACCATTTTGCACCGTGCACTCGGCCGAAACCGGCGGCACGTTGGGCAACGGATCGCCGTTCGGGGCCTTGGGCGTGCACGTGCCCCCTGCGCACCACTCGGTCGCGCGGCAGTCGCGGTCCACGGTGCACACCGTTCCGCACGAGCCCGTCGTGAGGTTGCAGATGTTTCCGGCTCGTCCGACGCAGTCGGTGTTCGACGTGCACTTTCCGCACGCGCCACCCGCCATGCAAAACGGCTGTGGGGTGGACGGACACGGGCGGGTGCCGACCGCGCCGAAGTCGGCGTTGCACGTGTCGCACACGTTCGCGCCGGTGCACACGGGCTTGGCGCCGCCGCACTGCGTGTACGATGCACATTCGACGCAGCGGCCCGCCGAAGCGCCTGCGGTGAGGCACACGGGCGCGGTGGCGCGGGCACACGCGCGGCTCGACGCGACGCCGTAGTCGGCGAGGCATGCGGCGCAGAGCCCCGTGGTCGTGTTGCACGTGGGCGCCGTGGCCGTGCTGCAGCGCGTGACGTTGACGCCGGTGCACTCGGTGCATTTGCCGACGGAAGCGCCGACGGTGTTGCAAGCTGGGCGCGTGGCATCGATGCACGGTTGGCTCGCGCCGGACGCGAGGTCCCCGTTGCACGTCTCGCAAGCGTAGGGATGCGTACGGCTGCAGCGTGTGCCCGCGCACTCGGCGTCGACGGCGCACGTGTCGATGGGCAGCGACGTGGCCTCGGGAAGGCCTCCGTCGCCGGAGTCGCTCTGCCAGGTGTCGCGCGGAGAGCCGTGGAAACCCCGTGCCGAGACGCTGGCCTGGTTCGTGAGGACCTGGCCCCCCTGCCCGGCTGCGATCGTGGCGCGGAAGCGGAGCGTTTGGGAGGCCCCCGCGACGAGCGAGCCACCGCGTATGCCGTCTGCGCCGGTGCCGAGACGCACGACGAGAGTGCGGGTCGGATCGTCGTAGTCGACGCCGTCGAGGTCCTTGCGGTCGGTCTTGGTGCCGACGCCGGGGCCGGTCAGAACCTCGGCCGACTCGCGCACGTAGGTGAAGCCCGCGGGAAGAACGTCGGTCAGGACGACCTCGAGGGCGTCGTCGTTTCCGGTGTTCGTCACGATCAAGGAGAACTCGACCTGGTCGCCGACGAACGTCGCGCCACCGGGGCGATTCACCAGCGATCTTACGGTCTTTTGGGTCGTCGTAAAATCGGGCGCGAGCGTGGAGATGCTCGTGACGAGGGCCCCTACGGCGTACTTGTCGCTCGTGGAGGACGCCGTGATCGTGGCGGTGTCGTCGCCCGCCGCCACGAGCGACGTGATGTCGACGATGTCGAGATCGAAACCGCTCATGCTTCGCGCGCGACCGGTCTGTTGCGGGAGGTCGCCGAGGAGGCTGATGGGGCGACCGAAGACCGAGCGGGTGCCGTTGAAGAAGTTGTTCGTGGGGTTCAGGGCGTCGCCGAGCAGCGTCGCGGTCGCCGCGCTCTTCGACTTGAACGCGAGCGAGTCGCCCGTTCCGCCGTCGTCGCCCTCGTACGCCACGACCCCGAGCTTGGCGTCGAAGCCGGCCGTCGGGACGAGGAAGCCGGACAGGTTCACCGTGGAGGTGCCGCCGATGTCGACGAACTCGAGACCGTCGAAGAGCGTGATGTTCCGGACCGGATCGGCGGGGCGGTCGTACACGACGACGAGCGTCCAGGCGGCGAACGTGTCGTCGATCGACTGATCGACGATCGTCTGCGAGTCGAAGCCCGAAACGCGGTACGCGCCGGGGCCGTACTGGCGCACCGTGGCGGTCACGTCGGCGGTATTTTGATAATACACGTTTCCGCCCGCGGGCACGGTGAGCGTGTCTTGTGCGGTCACGTTGACCTGGAAGCCACCGGGCCGATCGAGAACGACCGTGCGCTTCGGTTGTCCGGGCAGGATGGTGGCGGCCCAATAGAGCTGGGCGTGCACGATGGACGCGCCGACCGGGAGCTGTGCGCCGGCCTCCGCGCCCACGCCGAGCATGGCCGTGCTGCGCGCGTTCGCGAGAGTGACGGAGCTACTGGCCGTGGCTTGACCGGCGCCGGGGTCCTCGGAGCGCCAGAAGACGTCGTACGCGGAGTCGGCCGTGTTCGTGCCGCATGCGCCCACGGTGCCGACCACAGGCGCGGGTGCGGACTGAGTGCCCGTTCGGCACTCTTGACCGAGCGTGTTGCCGATCAGCACGAAGTCCCCGTGAAGGTTCCACTGACGACGAAGGCGCGGCGCGGCGTCGGCCGTGGTCGATCCGAAGAGTGCGGCAAGGACCAAAGCCCCTGCGCTCCAACGACCCAACATCTGCCTCATGGTTCGCGCTCCTCGCCATTGGCCGAGGTCGAACCGTGCGGGGCCGACCGCAACGTTCGTGTCCTGGCTCGCTTTTCTGGCGCGGCGCGACACCTAATGCAAGTCGACCTACGAGGCAAACGAGGACATCTTCGTTCCTCCGAATTCCGTCGGGACACGCTTTCCGACTTCGTGGCATCGGGGTGGCACGCTAGGACTCTTGCGTGCTACAGACACCCGAATGTGGATGACCGCCACGGGCTGCGTCTTGGGGCTTGCTGCAGGCGTTCGGCATGCGCTCGAGCCCGATCATCTGGCCGCCGTGTCGACCTTCATGTCCACCAACGCCGATCGCGCCGATCGCGCCGATCGCGCGCGTGTGCCCGTGGCGTACGCCGCAGCGTGGGGTGCAGGGCACGCCCTCGTTCTAGTGCTCGTCGGCGCGGTGCTCTTCGGGCTGCGCACGTCGATGCCCGAGCGTCTGTCGGACACGTTCGAGCTCTTCGTGGCCATCATGCTGGTCATTCTCGGTGTCCGTGGGCTTCGCCTCGCTCACGCGCGCGAGCGAACGCAAGCAGGCCCTGCAGTGGGAGAGCCGCACCAGGAAGGCACCCACGCGAAGCACCGAGCGCACGCGGCACGGGGGCTTTTGCCTTTCGTGGTCGGGCTAACTCACGGCCTGGCAGGCAGTGGTGCACTGGCGGCGGCGGTGGCGGCGAGCCAGCCTTCGGCGGGCCTCGGCCTCGTGACGATTGGGCTCTATGGCGCCGGCGCGGCGCTCGGCATGGTCGGACTCGCCACGCTCGTGGCCCTCTCGCTCCGCACGGCACGAGGGCATCGTGAGAAGGTTCTGTCCACCGTGGGCTTCGCTACGAGCGCGGCTTCGCTAGTGCTCGGCTTCGTATGGGGTTTCCCCATCGTGCACCGACTCGTCATGGCGTGAGGGCCTCGGCCGCCCCAGCGCGGTGGAAAACGACGCCGAGCTCTAGAGTGCGCCGTTCAGCAAATCGCCCAGTCCTTGAACGGACGGAACGGAGGGCTCGGCGGCGGGAGCGGCGGCGGGCGTGGCCAAGGGCTTGGGTCCGTCGTCCTCAACTGGGGCTTTCGCCGCAGGCTTCGACGCCTTTTTCGGGCTGGCTTTCGGCGCGCTGGCTTTCGGCGCGGCCTTGACGGGGGCGGGCTTCTTTTCGGGCGCCTGGACCACCGGAAGTGCACTGACCGGCATCGCCGCGACAGAGGTTGCGACAGGAACGACGGCCGGTGCGGCGACCACGGGCGCCGCGTTGGTTGCAGCTGCCGTGACTACGGGTGCGAGTGCGACGGGTGCGGCGACCGCGGCAGGCGGCGCGGAGGTGTGCGGCCCAAGGACGAAGTACCCCGCGCAGACCGCGGCCACGAGCACCGCGACGAAGAGAAGCGGTGCCATCCAGCCGCCCTTCTCGCCCGAGCCCACGTCGGCAGAGAGCGAGACCTGCCCTGAGTCTTGCGACGGCGGCAGTCCGACGGGTTGAAGGTACTGCTGGCCGTGGATGGCGAACGGTTGCCCAGGCATTCCCAGCGGCATTCCGTGCGCCTGCCCACTCTGCACGGGGACGTTCTGCACGGCGAACGACGGGTGGGTCGACAAGTGGGGGACGAACGCCTGGTTGGGCGTTCGAAGCTTCGTGGTGGGGTTCAGCGGCGCGAATCCGGACGCCGTGATGACGGCGACATTCGCCATCGGAATCATCGGTGCCAGCGCCACCGCTCGAACCTCCATCGAGTCCGGGCGAAGGTCGGGGACCAGCGAAAGGTCGTCGGCGAACGAAACATCCACGGGGAGAACGGGCTCGTTCTCGTCGGCGAAGGACACGACCTGACGTACGTCTCCGAGCCACGGGGTCTCACCCGTCGCGGAAACGAGGGGCCGACCCGCGTCCTTGATGTGGACTTCGTCCGAGATGCTCTTTCCCGGAACGAGACCCCAGTCTTCGTTGCCGTGGAAGCCTTGAAGGCCCGGATCGGACACCTCCGGACGACGAGCGGGCGGGGCCGAAACCGGCGAACCTTGCGAAAGAACTGGCGAAAGAGCTGCGAAATCCCCAAGCTCCGATAGAGTCTCGGGCTCCTCTTCGTCTTCGAGGAGATCGTCTTGGGAGAGGCTTACCGAGTCCACGAGCTGCAGAACGGGAACCGAGTCGCGCTCGAGCGTTTGAGAGAGGCGCCGCACCCGCTCGAGGTCGTGCGGGGAGACCTGCATGGTCGCGCGCGCATGGGCGGAGTGGCTGAGACTGCCGGGGTTGGCTTGAAGAGTCGGGGCCGTGTCCTCGCCGACCGGCATGAGAGCCGCTTCACGAAGAAGCGCGCGACGGTCCAAGCGGTTCGTGGTGGCCTCGAAGAGCTCCGATGCGGGAATGCGGCCGGCGCGTTTGAATGCGAGCGCCGACTTCACTTCGGTGATGCCTGGCATGCTCGCGTCGAGGTCGGCGGGGCGGAGCTCGGTCTCGTCGAGCCAAGCGTCCGGATCGCGAGCGCCGAGCATGGGCACGAGCGGCATGGGCGGCAACGTGTTGCGCACGACCGTAGGAGGAACCGATGCGGACTCGACCCCCTCGTATTCGGCGTCGGGGCTTTCGGCCTCGTTCGAGGTGGAGAGCGAGTGCCGAGCGGGACGAGCAGGAGGCGCGAATGGCGGAAGGGTCGGCGACTTCCTGAGACGGAGCGTCGGACGCTTCGGCGCGACAGCTCGGGGGCTCGAGGAAGCTCGACTCATCGTACGTCCATGATGCACGAAGCGTGCGCAAAGTGAAGCCCCGCATTCGTTCCGTATTCTGCTGGTTCACGACCGTATCTGGTGCGGCCAGGATCCATGTCTGGGCCAGGTGAGGTCCATCGTCGCGCTCGACGGTAGACGTGCGGTGCCCCACTGGGAGGCGCGCCTTGGAACGCTGCTGGGAAAGCGTCCAGTGGAGGGAAGGCCATGGCCCGTTCGAGATCGAGACCGGGCGAGCACAGCGAAGGCCACTACGCCCTGCGACGAAGACAACTTGAGACACGAAGTGGACGAACTTTGGTAGCGTGCGCGCGAAGAGGTCTTCTTTTGGACACCAAGCGCATCGACGTTCTTTCGGATTCCACGGGCGAAACGGCGGAGAAAGTGGTCCGCGCGGCCATGCTCCAGTTCCCCCATTCGGGAGCCCAGATCCGCATCCACACGCGCATCCGCACTCCGGAATCGGCGCGCCCCATCCTCGAACGCGCCGCCCAAGAGGGCGCTCTCGTCGTCTTCACGGTGGTGAGCCCCGAGCTGCGCGAGTTCATCCACGCGTCGAGCTACGAGCTCCGCGTCGAAGCCCTCGATCTCATCGGCTCGCTCATCGGCAAGCTGCAGGTCTACCTCGATCGGCAGCCCATCAACACGCCGCGCGGCATGCTCCCTCTCTCGGAGGAGTACTTCCGCCGCATCGAGGCCGTCGAGTTCACCGTGAAAAGCGACGAC
>JAYUKI010001314.1:0-2217 GCA_043764595.1 Myxococcales bacterium
AAGGTGCCGCCCCACTCGAACGGGTACTCCGGCTCCAAGAAGGTGGGCTTTTGCTCGAGCGCGCGACTCAGGTCGAACCCGCCCACATTGAGCACCACATCGAGAGGCACCCTCGCCTGCTCGGCGCGAACCACGCGCGCGAGGGCGTTCATCGACCGAATACGTGCCTCGATTCGATCGAGCTCGGCCGGCGAAACGAGGTCCGTCTTGTTCAGAACGATGACGTCCCCGAAGGCCACTTGCTCTTTGCACTCGTCGCTCTCGTCGAGGTGCAAAAGAACGTGCTTGGCATCGACCAGGGTCACTATGCCGTCGAGTGTGAACAGGTCTTTCATGTCGTCGTCGACGAAAAACGTCTGCGCGACGGGGCTCGGATCGGCCATACCCGTAGTCTCCACGAGAATGTGGTCGAACTTGTCGCGTCGCTTCATGAGATTGCCGAGGATACGAATGAGGTCGCCTCGGACGGTGCAGCAGATGCACCCGTTGTTCATCTCGAAGACTTCTTCGTCGGCATTGATCACAAGGGCCTGGTCGATGCCAATCTCGCCGAACTCGTTCTCGATCACGGCAATCCGCTTGCCGTGCTGTTCCGACAGGATGCGATTGAGGAGTGTGGTCTTTCCCGAGCCTAAAAAGCCGGTAAGGACCGTGACGGGGATCTTGCTCATGAGGTCTTTCCTTCCAACGGTGACTGGAAACAGCCGACGACATCCACTTCGGTAAGCTCGGCCAGCGACGTGTGAAGCTTACGGTCGAGTCGCGTGCCATTGCTCCCGAAGGAGCTCCGAACATGAGCCGATCGCTAGCAGACACCGGATACACTTGCATCCGTATTGCATCTCTATCTAGCATTTTTGACTCCAGCTTGCTACTGCAACTGACATGCATTAGATCGCCGTCCGTGCTCGCGTTCCTGAAAGGGCCCAACCTGGGCATCCGACGACGACTTGGCGTGGCGACGGTGGCGATGGCCATTCTTGGTCCCTCGTCGTTCGGCACGGCTCGCGCCCAACCCGCAGCCATTTCGGCTCCGGAGCTCGTTCATCACGACGAAGCCACCTTCCCCGTGGGAGCCGCCGACGAAGGAACGGTCGTGCTCGAGGTCGTCATCGACGAGAGCGGAAGCGTGGGCTCCGTACGGGTCGCTTCGAGCGGCGGTCGTGCCTTCGACGACGCCGCAACACGCGCGATGTGGACTTGGCGCTTTCGACCGGCCACGCGCTCTGGCAAGCCCATTCCCGCGAAGATCCGTGTTCCGTTTCACTTCCAGCGACCCGTGGCGCGGGCAGTAGAACGGCATCCCACCCCCGCGGTGCCGGCCGGCCATGCCATCTCGACGACGACGGACGCACAGCCCGACCCACCCCCGGAAGAGGTCCGCGTCGTGGGCCGTTCGGGCATGCCGTCGCGTGGCGCGAGTGACTACGAAGTCGCCATTGGCAAACTTGCGGCGGTGCCTCGCGCCGACGCGGCAAGCCTCTTGCGGCTCGCGCCTGGAGTCCTCCTTACGAACGAAGGAGGTACGGGACACCCCTACCAGATCTTCCTCCGAGGGTTCGACGCCCGCGAAGGGCAAGACATCGAGTTTACCATCGATGGCATTCCGATGAACGAGGTCGGAAATATCCACGGCAACGGGCTCGTGGACACCCACTTCATCGTCCCCGAGCTCGTGCAATCCCTCCGGGTCATCGAAGGCCCCTATGCCCCCCAGCAGGGAAACTTTGCGGTCGCTGGCTCGGCGGCGTACGACGTAGGCCTACGCGACGAGGGCTTCTCCGCCAAGACGACCTTCGGGTCGTTCGGTACGAAGCGCCTGCTCCTCACGTTTCGTCCCCGCGGCACTTCCGAGCACACGTTTGGCGCGGCCGAGCTCTTCTCGTCCGATGGTTTTGGCCAGAACCGACAAAGCGAGCGAGCTTCGGCGATGGGTGGCTACGAAGCGCAGGTCGGTCAGCACGGCTCGCTTCGGCTCCTTGCCCAGAGCTACGTGACCCACTACGGCCAAGCCGGACTCCTTCGCCAAGACGACCTCCTCGCCGGAAGGAAGGACTTCTACGACACCTACGACTCGGAGCAGGGCGGCGACTCCTCCCGCCACTCCATCGGCGCAACTTACAAAACGCGCCTCGGGTCCACAAGGTTCTCGCAGTCGGCCTTCGTGGCCATTCGCGACTTCCGCTTGCGTGAGAACTTCACGGGTTTTCTGAACGA
>JAYUKI010001315.1:0-7400 GCA_043764595.1 Myxococcales bacterium
AGAGTCCTCGACTTCTCCGCTTCGCTACGAAGTCTGCGGGGGTCTCGACCTCGCAGACTCGGCCTCGACCCGGCCCGAAGACTTGGTTCCCTTCGAGAGGCGCGAGGACTTGGTTCCCTTCGAGAGGCGCGAGGGCTTGGTTCCCTTCGAGAGGCCAGAACATCGGCCCTCCCTTCGAGAGGCCAGAACACCGGCCTCCCTTCGAGGGGCCAGAAGACCTGCCCCTTGGGGCGGGACGGGATCGAATCGACGGGCCGCGACTCATTCCGCCGCGCGGGAGTGTTCTGGCGCGCGGTCCGAGGACGTGCGCCGCGAGACGGCCTGAAAGATGGTTTCGTGGGTGGCTGGCGAAGAGAGCAACACAGGCTCGGTATTCCCTGGTGAAAAGGCAAAGATGGCGTCCCGGATGGCCTCGCGCACCGAAATCGCGAGCATGAGCGGTGGCTCGCCGACAGCCTTGCTTCCGTGAATCGTCCCTTTTTGTGCCGCGTCGCCGAGGAGCGACACATTGAACACCGGGGGTGCGTCGCCGATCGACGGGATTTGGTACGTGCTCGCCGAGTGCGACAGCAGCTTCCCCGTGCTGCTCCACTTGAGCTCCTCGCCCGTGAGCCAGCCCATCCCTTGAACGAACGCGCCTTCGACTTGCCCGCGGTCGATGGCCGGGTTCAGCGAGTCGCCCACGTCGTGGAGAATGTCCACACGACGGACCATCTTCATTCCGGTGTACCCGTCGACCTCGACCTCGGCCACGGCGGCGCCATAGGCGAAATAATAGAACGGCTTTCCTCGCCCCTTTGCACGGTCGTAGCCAATTCCTGGAGTGCGGTAGAAGCCCTGGGCCGAGAGGTTCACTTGCGAGAAATAGGCACGCTCGCACACCTCCGCGAACGTCACGGCGTGCTCTTTGGCGTCTTCGGCATAGACCTTCCCACCCTCGAACACCATCGCGGCAGGAAGCGCCGTGCGGCCCGTCTTTTTCTCGACGAGCACGGAGGCGACCTGGGCAAGGCGCTCCCGCAAGATCTCGCACGCAACGCGCGTCGCCGCGCCATTCAGGTCGGCACCGGCCGAAGCTGCCGTGGCGCTCGTGTTCGGGACCTTGTCGGTCTGGGTCTTCATGACGCGCACGCCGTCGGCGGCAATGCCGAGCTCGCGCATCACGACTCCACGAATCTTGGTGTAGAGGCCCTGCCCCATCTCGGTGCCGCCGTGGTTCACCTGGACCGTTCCATCGCGGTAGGCAAGCACGAGCGCGCCGGCTTGGTTCAAGAACGTCGCGGTGAACGAGATACCGAACTTCACCGGTGTAATGGCCACTCCGCGCTTGATGCGGGCGCTCTTCGCGTTGAACGCGTCGATTTCTTTGCGACGCGCCGCGAGCTCGGCACTCTTCACGAGCTCCGGCCAAATGCGGCCGATGCGGTTGTCGTCGAGGTGCTGGCCATAATGGGTCGTGTTCGTCTCGCCGAGCCCTCGGTAGAGGTTTCTCTCGCGCACGACCTCTGGCAAGAGGCCAAGTGTCCGCGCGACGCGATCCAGGATGTCCTCCATCACGACCATGCCCTGCGGCCCGCCGAAGCCGCGGAAAGCCGTATGCGAGACCACGTTCGTCTTTGCGACGCGGCCCTCGAACGTGACGTTGGGCAAGTAGTACGCATTGTCGAGGTGGAAGACCGCGCGGTCGCAGATCGACTCGGACAAATCGAGGGCGAACCCACCATCCGAAACGAGCGCGACCTTCGCCGCGAGGACGAATCCCTCCGCATCGAAGCCGACGTCGAACTTCGCGTGGAACGGGTGGCGCTTGCCCGTAAGCTCCATGTCCACGTCGCGATCGAGCTGCATGCGCACGGGGCGCTTCGTGACGTGCGCGGCGAGCGCCACGATGGCGGCGAATGCGTTGCCCTGGGTCTCTTTGCCACCGAATCCGCCGCCCATCCGCGGAGCTCGCACAACGACCTTGTTTCGCGCCACGTGCATCACGTGCGACACGACGGCTTGCACCTCGGAGGGGTGCTGGGTCGACGAGGTCACGACCACGTCGCCGTCGTCTCCCCACTCGGCAAAAGCAGCGTGGGCCTCGAGGTAGAAGTGCTCCTGTCCACCGATGTCGAGCTCTCCCTCGAGCCGATGCGGTGCGGCTCGAAGTGCCGAATCCGCGTCGCCCCGCCGAATCACGTGCGGAGTATTGTGGAAGCTCTGTTGGCGAATCGCCTCGCGAATGCCAAGGACCGCCGGAAGCGGCTCATAAACCACCTTGACCTTTTTCGCGGCTCGCTTGGCGACCTCGATCGACTCGGCGACGACGACCGCCACCATGTGCCCGACGAACCGCGCCGTGTCGTGCGCGAAGAGCGGCTCGTCCTGACGAACCGCGCCAACGTCGTTCACCCCTGGCACGTCTTTCGCGGACAAGACGGCCACGACTCCCGGGATGGCGAGCGCCTCCGAGTCGTCCATCGACACGATCTTCGCGTGCGCATGCGGCGACGAAACCGGCCAAACCTCGAGGGTCTTCTTTTGGCACGCTTCGTCGTCGACGTAGAGGGCCGTGCCCGTGACGTGGGCTTTCGCGCTCTCGTGGGGCAGGTCGAAGCTCGGCGCTTTGCACGCGAACGAAGCACCGCGAAAGAAACCGAGGTCGCCTTCCTGGGCCTCGCTGCTTTCGCCACGGAAGAACTTTTCGAAGAGGCTCGCCACGAGCTCTCCTCGGAAGTCTTTGCCAGAGCGCACGTCGTCGAGTGGCGAGAACTCGGACCGAAGCACAGGCGACACGGCGCGCAGGGTCGCTTCGTCCCAGGGTTTCCCGACGAGCTCCGCTTCGGCCTTTACGGCCAGTGCGGGAGTCGCTGCGACGCCGCCATATGCGAGCCTCGCCGCCACCACGACGTTCTTGTCGTCGAGGTCCACGGCAAAGCTCGCCGCGACGATGCTGATGTCCATTTCTCGGCGCTTCGAGACTTTGTACGAAGCGGCGAAGCGGCGCACCCCGAGCTTCGGTTTGCGAGGGATCGTGACGCATTTTACGATCTCGTCCTTCGCGAGCGTCGTCTTTCGGTAGCCCGTGAAGAACGCCGAGAGCGGCAGTGTGCGCGAGCCATTCGCGCTCGCCAACGTGAGGGTGGCCGAGAGCGCGAGAAGCACGGGAGCCATGTCCCCGATGGGAGACGCGGTGACGAGATTTCCGGCGAGGCTCGCGCGATTGCGAACCTGCCGCGACGCGAAGACCAGCAGCATCTTCTTGAGCTCGGGGAGCTCGGTACCGATGGCATCTTCGAGAGCCGTCAGCGTGGCTGCACCGCCGACGACGAACGCGTCTTCTGTCTTCTCCACGTGCGTGAGCTCGGCAACGCCTTCGGTCGACACGAGCAACGGATAGCGGCGGTCTTGTTTGTTCACGTAGACGCCAATCTCGGTCGCGCCACACACGAGCTCGGCCTCGGGCTCCGCCGCGCGAATGGCCAAGAGCTCCGACAGAGTCGTGGGCCGCAGGAAGCGCTCACCGCGGGCTTCGTAGTCGACTTTGCCGAGCGTGGGCGCGTCCTTCTTCAGACGAAGCTGGAAGAGGTCTTCCCACGGCGCCCGTGCCTTCTGCTCGCGGGCCGACACCATCGCATCTCGGATGGGTCGGTATCCCGTGCAGCGGCACAAGTTGCCATTGAGCTGATCGACGAGCTGGCCATTTTCTTCGATGTCTTCGCGGTAATAGGCCTCGAACATCGAGGCGATGAAGCCCGGGGTGCAGTAGCCACATTGCGAGCCGTAGCTCTCCACCATGGCCAGCTGGACGGGATGGAGCGCATCGGGGGTGCCAATCCCTTCGACCGTCACGACCTCGCGGCCGGCGACCATCGGCAAGAGCGTGATGCAAGCATTCACGGCCCGGTACGTGGGCTTGCCGGAGGCGTCGCGGTCCACGATGGCCACGGTGCAGGCGCCGCAGTCCCCCTCCGCGCACCCCTCTTTCGTCCCGGTCTTGCCGTTGGCGCGCACGTACTGAAGGAGCGTCGTGTGGGTGGGCTCACCGGAAACCGTGACCGCGCGACCATTCAGCGTGAACGAAAAGCTCGTCTTGGAGGAGGGCATGGAAGCCCAATGTATCCGAAAGCAGAGGCCAAAGGCCTCCTCGGCCAACACCGGAAGCTGCAAAAAGGAGCCGCCGGCGAGGGTCGACGCTTCGGTCTCCGACGCTCTGCGGCACGGGCCGGCCACCTGGCAAGACACCTGGCCGGACACACGGCTCGATTTCGCCCTCGGAACGCGGCGCAACCCGCCGGTCCGGTGTATACCGAGACTACAATGCCGGTTCCGCGCCTTCGCCTTCGTTCGTGTTTGGCTTCGTTCGTAGGAGTGTCCGCCCTCGTGGCGCTCGGTGCCTGCTCGGAAAACATCGTCGTCGTCGAAGAGCCGCCCACGTTGTCCACGACGGACGCCGCCGTGCCGCCGCCCCCGCCCGAAGCGGACGCCGAGCCGCCGCCCGAGCCCGTCGACGCCGCGCCAGCCCTCCCGTGCCTCGAAGACCTCACGGCTCGAAACGTCCCGTATACGAAGACCACTACGCGCGGAATCGTCGACGCGATCCTCGTGCCGGTCCCGATCAACGGCGTCACGTTCGCCATCGAGACGGGCGACAAGCCCACCTCCCAACCCATGGCCTGCGAGTTCGTGCGGACCCTCTTTGCCTTCGCCGAGGTGCTCAAGTCGAAGGGCATCCGCAAGGTGGGTACGCTCGGCTCGTACTGCTACCGCTGCTGCTGCGCCTACAGCACCACGAACTTCTGCCGCGGCCCGAGCGATCCCGAGCCCGATTGCAGCGCCAACGGATACTCGAACCACTCGTTCGGAAGGGCGGTGGACGTGCGCTACCTCACCTACGACGACGGGCGCGTGGTCGACATCAACAAGGACACGGACTTCAAGGCCACCGCCGGAGGGACCTGCACGGCCGCTCGAACGGGCCAGACCGGGGCCAGCAAGCTTCTCTACGATTTGGTCTGCGAAGTGGCCGAAAAGAAGATCTTTTCCACCATTTTGACCCCCAACTACAACTCCGACCACCGCAACCACTGGCACATGGATACGGGCCAGAAGGGCATCCCCAAGGGTACCAGCGTGAAGTCGCTCGAGGACCTCGACGTCGACCGTGGCATCCACCCGGACGCCTGCGGCGAGTAGTCAGCCACGCGGCGGAGCTTGGCGTAGGAACGCGATGAGCTCGGCGGCGATCGCCACGGCGATTTCGTCGGGCAGGCGCGCGCCGATCGACACGCCCACGGGCATGCGGACGCGCGCGGCTTGCTCTTCCGAGAAGCCTCGGTGGAGAAGCCGCTTTCGCGTTCGCTCGGCTTTGGCGCGGCTTCCGACGCCACCTACGAAACCGAACGACTTCGCGAGGGCCCACTCGATCGCCCGCTGATCTTCTTGGTGGTCGTGCGTCATCACCAGGAAAATGCCTCGCGTGGGCACCTCGTCGCCGAGCTCGTCGAAGGCACCGACGAGGGTGCGCACGCCTGGCAACCGGCCCTCTTCGGCCCACGCGTCGCGCGGATCGACGACGGTCACGGCGAGCCCGAGCTTGGCGAGCAGCGGCGCCGTCGCGGTCGCGACGTGTCCTCCACCGACGACAAGACACGGAACGAGCGACGCGAGGGGCTCGAGCAGCACCGACACCCGCCCTCCGCAGCACATACCGAGCTCCGCTCCCAGCGCGAGGTCACGCACTTCGTGCTTTGGAGGCGGTTCGGCCAAGAACGGAGCGAGGGCCAGGAGCACCTCGCGCTCGACGGCACCCCCGCCAACTGTGCCGATCGAGGTACCGTCCTCGCAGACATAGAGCTTCTGGCCAGGCGTCGAAGGCGCAGAGCCCCTGCGATCGAGCACGGTAGCCATGGCTCCCCTTCGCCCCTCGGAGGCCTTCTTTGCCGCAATTTCGAGGACTCTAGCGGGCGTGGCAGCACAAGGGACGAACGCGACGGCGTCGCCTTTCGACGTCGCAAAGGGGCCTTCGTTGGGCACGGACGAAACGTACGCGAATTTCGGCCGGCGAGGGAGGATGAGGGTATCTTCGGGAGAAGAGGAGACTCGAAAATGAGCGGCGGACGGTTGGAGCCCAGCCAGGTATTGGTCATGATCCTCGCGGGTGGGGAAGGCAAGAGACTTCACCCCCTTACATTCGACCGCGCCAAACCCGCGGTGCCCTTTGGCGGGCGTTATCGAATCATCGACATCGTTCTTTCGAACTTCGTCAACTCGGGGCTCACGCGGATCAAAATCCTGACGCAGTACAAGAGCGCGTCCTTGGAAGAGCACATCGCCCGGGTATGGCGCCTCGCCCCCATCCTCGACCAGTTCATCGAAGCCATTCCGGCGCAGCAACGCACGGGCAAGTCCTGGTTCCGAGGCTCGGCGGACGCCGTCTACCAGTGCCAGCACGTCATCACCGACGAGCAGCCCGAGCACGTGTGCATCTTCGGAGGCGACCACGTCTACAAGATGGACGTGCGGCAAATGCTCAACGCTCACGCCGAGCGCGCCGCCGACGCCACGGTCGCGGCGATCCCCGTCACGAAGGCCGAGGCGCGCGATTTTGGAGTCATCGAGGTCAACGACAAGGGTCGCATCATCGGCTTCCACGAGAAGGTAAAAGATCCCCCGGAAATGCCCGGCAGACCGGGCTTTTGCCTCGCATCCATGGGCAACTACGTGTTCCGCACCGAAGCCCTCATGGATGCACTCTACACCGACACCGGTCTCGAGGACTCGAAGCACGACTTCGGCCACGACATCCTGCCGGCCATGGTGAAAGAGGGTCTGGGAGTCTACGTCTACGACTTCATGACCAACATGATCCCAGGCGAGGATCCGGCAGCCCGCGGTTATTGGCGCGACATCGGAACGCTCGAAGCCTACTGGGAAGCGCAGATGGACCTCATCAGCATCCATCCGGCGTTCAATTTGTACAACTCGCGCTGGCCGATTCGCACGGGCGTGACCCACGATCCCCCCGCCAAGTTCGTATTCCGCGACGCCGCCCAAGCGCGCGTCGGCATCGCGACCGACTCGCTCGTTTCCCACGGCTGCATCATCTCGGGCGGCCGTATTCACAGAAGCGTGCTCAGCGTGGGGTGCCGCATCAACTCGTTTAGCGAGGTCGAAGAGTCGGTCCTATTCGAAAAGGTTCGCATTGGCCGGCACGCCAAAATCCGCCGCTGCATCATCGACAAGGACGTAGAAATCCCGAGCGGAATGGAGATTGGCTACGATCCGATCGCGGACCGGCGCCGATTCTTCGTCACCGAAACGGGCCTCGTCGTGATCCCGAAGCGGGCCAAGCTCCTGGACGACGGCTCGATGAAGGTCCTCGAACCGGGTGGTTGAGGCAGTGCCGTTCCGTTCAA
>JAYUKI010001316.1:0-27545 GCA_043764595.1 Myxococcales bacterium
GAAGTGCTCGACGAACGCTTGGGGCTCGTACGTGCCGAGGCTCTCTTGGACTTCGGTCGAGAGGTGCGCCGCGTAGAGTCGCTGGCGCTCGAAGAAGCCGCCCTCGCCGTCGTCGAGCCACGTCGACACACTGTCGGCGTCGAGCTCCGACAGGGCCGTGTCGCCCACGGTGGCGAGCACTTGTTCGAGCGACAGGCTCGCGCTGATGGCCTCGCTCACTTTGTAGAGCGAGAGAGCCTCGCGGAGGCGCATGTTCTCGGCGGAAAGGCGCTGCTTTTCCAGGCCGCGCTGGACGACGTGGATGACCTCTTCGACCTTGAAAGGCTTGAGGATGTAGTCGTAGGCGCCGCGCTTCATCGCGTCGATGGCGGTCTCGACGGTGCCGAACCCCGTCATGATGACGGTGAGCGCGTTCGGAGCGGCGGCGGCCACGGCTTCGAGCAGCTCGATGCCCCCCATCTTGGGCATCTTCAGGTCGCTGATGATGAGGTCGTAGTGCGCCTGCTGGAGCTCGTTCAGGGCAGCGGCGCCGTCGGCGGCGGTGCGGACCTGGTAGCCCTCCATGCTGAGGAAGTCCGCGAGGATGTCGCGAATGTACTTTTCGTCGTCGACGACGAGAAGCCGCGGGCGGTCGAGGTGGATTTGCGTCATGGGGGCCGCGGAGGCGCGTTTCGGTGCGGAGGCGAAGGGTCGGAAGGAGAGCCGGTGCGGCGCGCGTGCGATGCGTACCGGGCGGCTTTCGCCCTACGGTACATGTTAACTTTGCCGCGGCGAAAGGACTACGTGCCAAAGCACGGTGCTTCGGCTCGGCATTCTCCGGCCACCTCGACGAAGATTTCGACGAGAGGCTCTTGGTCGCACGAAATGCGAAGGAAATCGAGCTATTACGATTTCGTGTCGTGCGTGTGAAGCGGGGCCTTGCGGTGGGCGCGTGCTCGTGCAACGACTTGCGCATGCGTCTGGGACTCGGGGAGCTAGGCGAGCGTGGCCATGGGAGCCTTCCTCGCGTCCCCAACGGGAGCTCCTCGCTCGCGGCCCGCGGACGCATCACGGTCGCGGCCTATTTGACGTTGGCGCTCCTCGCGCTGGGCCTCGGCGCCGCTCGCGGCGAGAGCCCGTTCATCACGACCCCACTCCTTCCCTTCGGCGCTGCAGCCCTCGTCGCGACGAGCGTCGCCCTCGGGGCAACGCTCGCGGCGGTCACCGTGCTCGGCACACGAGGCCTGGTGCGCCGATTCGCCTGGGCAAGGCAGCTCCACGAGACGCTGCGCCCCGCGGTCAAGGACGCCTCGACCCTACGACTCGTAGGCGTCGCCGTCGCCAGCGGCTTCGGCGAGGAGCTCTTTTTTCGAGGGCTGCTCGTTCCCGTTTTGGGAGTCGTCGCGTCGAGCCTTCTTTTTGGAGCGCTCCACCAAACCGCCGGCAAGGCCCGCTTCGTCTGGGCGGCATGGGCCACGCTCATGGGCCTCGTCTTCGCAGGCCTTTTCCAGCTCACCGGAAGCTTGGCCGGGCCGATCGTCGCTCACGTCGCCATCAACGCCGCGAACCTCGTTTTTTTGCGAGACACTCCCCTCGAAAAGCCACGAAAGCTCGGCGGTCTGCTCCGCGTGTGAGCTCGCGTCCGAGCCATGGCTCTTTTGCCGACCCGAGGCTCAGCTTCATCACGAATCTTGGAGGGTCGGCGCGGTAGGCGCACGGGAGCCGTGGTAGGCTTCGACCACCATGGCGAGCGAGCCCGGACCCCGAACCAAAAGCGTACCTACCATCGGGGTCGCGTTTCCCGCGCTCCTCGCCATCTCGACGGCCCTCGTCCTCGCGACGATTCATGTCGCGTTCCTGCGCGCCCCGACCGAGCGCACGATGGGCATCGTCCAGAAGATTTTCTACTTCCACGTGCCTTCCGCCTACGCCATGTACCTCGGCGCCACGGCTTGTTTCGTGGGCTCGGTTTGGTACCTCGTGAAGCCGTCGGACCGTGCCGATGCTTGGGCCCGTGCAGGAGCCGAGCTGTCCGTCGTATTCGGCCTCTGCGTGCTCGTCACCGGGCCGCTCTGGGCGGCGAAGGCTTGGGGCTTCTACTGGACGTGGGACCCGCGTCTCACCACGGCCATGTTGAGCTTCCTCATCTACGTCGCGTACCTCGTCTTGCGCGCCTTCACGGGGGATGGCCCTGGCGAGCGTAAGTTCTCGGCAGCACTCGGTATTTTGGGCGCCGCCAACCTCCCGATCATCCACTACAGCGTGCAGAAGTGGGGCGGCCAACATCCCACCGTGGTCACGAGCCAAGGCGGCGGGCTCCAACACCCCGACATGAAGCTGGCGTTCTGGCTCGGCATGATCGCCTTCACGTTCTTGTCGTTCACCCTACTGTGGGCCCGTGTGCGCATCGCACTCGCGGAAAGCCGCCTCGCTCGCCTCGAAGAAGACGCCATCGACCTCGGTCTCGACGACCGTACGGAAGCCTGACCATGCGCCTAGACGTTGTCCCCGGTCCTGTGCCCTCCAGCCCGCCACCACCGCAGCCTCCGAAAGACTCCACGAACCCGAACGATCGCGCCACCACGTTCCAGGCGGTCGAGGGCGGCGAGCAACACTCCGGCACGGTTCTCCTCGTCGAGGCTTACGCGGCGATTTGGCTGTTTCTCCTTGGGTTCGTCCTGCTCCAGTGGAGGAAACAGGCGAAGCTCCACGCCCGCCTCGACGAGCTCGAGAAGGTGGTCGACCGGGCCGCCGACAAGCTGGAAAAAGAGTCCGCTCAGGCCAAAAAGGCCAAGGTCGGGGAAAACCCGTTCTTGTCCGAGGCGGCTGGCGCTGCACCCGAGGAAGCGTGACATGACCGGCACTCCCGGCCCGGAGCACTTCATCTTCATTCCGGGCGTCCTCATGATCGGGATCGTCCTCGGCTTCGTCATGGGCTCGCGGTCCGCCAAAGCCGACGTGGAAAAGAAGCGACGCCGAATGCGCGAGTAGCTCTTCCGAGCGCGTGGGGAAGGAAAGGCGGCGCAACGAAAAAGTGCGTCTCTCATGCGTTCGAAGCGTCCCTTCGCGCGCAGAGTTGGCTATCTTTCGCGCCATGATCGACTTCGAGCTGACCGAAGAGCAAAAGGCCCTCATCGACACCGCGCGCCGGTTCGCCAAAGAGCGAATCATTCCCGTCGCGGCCGAGGCCGACAAGAAGAGCGAGTTTCCGAAGGGCGTGTTCGAGGCGGCCTGGGAAAACGGGCTCGTGAACGTCACCGTGCCGGAAGAGTACGGCGGGCTCGGGCTCGGCGAGCTCGAGAGCACGATGCTCACCGAAGAGCTCGCCTATGGCTGCTCGGGCATCCAGACCAGCATCACGGCGAACACGCTCGCGGCCACGCCGATCATCCTCGGCGGCAACGACGAGCAGAAGAAGAAGTACCTCGGACGGCTGACGGCGGAGCCGATCCGCGCCAGCTACGCGACCAGCGAGCCGAACGCCGGCAGCGACGTGGCCGGCATGCAGTGCCGCTACGTGCAGCACGGCGACGACTACGTCTTGAACGGACAAAAAGCCTGGATCACGAACGCCTCGTACGCGAGCTGGTTCGTCGTCTTCGCGACGCTCGATCCCTCGCTGAAGCACAAGGGCATCGCGGCGTTCATCATCGACCGCGAGGCGGCCGGATTCGAGGTCGGCAAACACGAGGACAAGCTCGGTCAGCGCGCGAGCGACACGTGCACGTTGAGCCTCACCGACGTGAAGATCCACAAGTCGCAGATGCTCGCCCTCCCTGGCCAAGGCTTCAAGCTCGCCATGGAGACCTTCAACACCACGCGCCCGGACATCGGCGCGAGCGCGGTCGGAGTCATGCGACGGTGCCTCGACGAGTGCGTCGCCTACGCGAAAGAGCGAAAGACCTTCGGCACGGCCATCGCGAACCACCAAGCCATTCAGTTCATGCTGGCGGAAATGGCCATTCGCATCGAGGCCACGCAGCTTCTCGTGCGCAAGGCCGCTTGGGCGCTCGACAACAAACGCAGCTCTCCTCTCACGTCCTCCTGCTCGAAGGCCTTCGGAGGAGACTCCGCGATGGCCACGGCCATCGACGCCGTGCAGATCTTCGGCGGCAACGGGTACACGAAAGAGTACCCGGTCGAGAAGCTCATGCGCGACGCGAAGATCCTCCAGATCTACGAAGGAACGAGCCAGATCCAGCGCATGGTGATCGCGAAGACCTTGCTCGGCGGCTGAGTGGCGCACGCCACCAAACGGGGTCGCGCCAGGAGCCCGTGTCCACGCGTGGACACGGGCCTCTTGGCCTTGGCGTTTGCCGGGCTCTTCGCAACCGCATGCGGCCCGTATCTCGACGTGGTGGGTCCCCAAGCTCCGACGGTGGCCACTCCGTCCGCATCGGCCACTCCATCCGCATCGGCCGCGCCATCCGCATCGGCCGCAGGAGCCACTGCGAAGAAGGCTCCTCTCGACGGTTACGTGTATGTTGCACGAAGAGAGCACGTCTCGATCGGGCTCGCCGAGGCGCGCGAGATCGGTCCCGAAGACGCGAATCGTTTGGTCGACCAACTCAGCGACCGCTTCGAGGCGTGTGCGGTGAAGCTCGAAGGGCAAGGGCTCTTTGCGTCGGGCGCGGGTCGCCTCGTGGTCCTCATCGACGAACGAGGGCACGTCATCGGCACCGACGCGAAGCTCGCGCCCGGGAGCGACGTGGCGGGTGCAGCGCTCTTGTGCCTCCTCGCGCCGGCGCGAGCCCTTGGGTATCCGCCGGGCAGAGGCTCTCGGCGCGGCCTCGCGGTGGAAGCGAAGTGGGAGCCGTCGCGCTCCTGACCGATCTCAACCGATCCGGCCCGTCAGCGCCGCTGCCCTGCGCTCTTCTTCTGATGCGAAACATGGTGCATCGCGTGGGCGCCATGGAACCGCGATTGCCCACGAAGAGGCTCGAGAGAAGGGCACCGCTCGAGCCAAACCGGGCCGAGAATCACGCCATCGTGCTCGAGCCAATCGTGGGCCGAATCGAGCTCGTCCAGGGCCACCAAGCGTTCGATCATGACCTCGTGGTAGACGCGCTCGCGGTGTGCCGGGGGTCTTCGGTTTCGTGTGCGCTCCACGATTTCCGATACGATAGATGGCGTTTTAGGACGCATGCCCGCGAAGGCTTCGAGCTCTGGCAGCGAGACTTCCCACACGGCTCCGGTGCGCGCACTGGCAATTTCTTTTGCGACCTCGGCCGCACGCGCGCGGTCTCGAAAGACGAACGCAAAGCGCATCCGAAGGCTGGCCGTCGTGGCGGCTCCGAACCGTTCGGAAAGGACGTCGAGCTCTTGCCAAATCGTGCCAGCATCGACGCCGGCCATGGCCCGAAAACGGGTGAGATCGAGCCAGGATTCGGCGCCATTCGGAGCGAGGCGAGTGGCCTCGGTGAGGTGTGCGAGAGCATCGTCCAGGGCGCCGAGCTCGAACGACGCGCGCCCCGCGATGGCGTGGGCTTCGGCAAGCGTCGGATGGGCTTCCACGAGGTTCTTCGCGACACGAAGGCTCGCCCGGTAGGCACCGAGCTCGCGCTGGACCGTGGCGAGAGCAAGTTGGACGGTCGTGTTCGACGGATCGAGCGCGAGCGTTCGGAGAGCCATCTCTTCGGCGCGAAGCAGGAGGGTGTCGTCCTGTCCTCCGACTTGCGCCCACAGGCGAAGAAGGGCTCGCGCGAGCAGCGCGGAGACCTCGTACGACGCGCCGTCCACACGCCCTTCGAGGGTGGCTACCGCCTCACGTGTGGCATCGATGACGTAGCGATCGAGGAGCCGGGTTGCGTGACGCACGAGCTCTTCGTCCTCGCTCGTCAGGGGACGGTGCGAAGTGGACGGGGTCGCCACCGTCACGGCGCTCGTGACGCCTCCGCCTTGAATCGCCTCGAGGGCCTGAAGGACAGCCACGGCGTTGGGACGGCGCTCGGGCTCGACCGAGAGCATGCGCTCCACGAGGCCGGACAGATGGGCGGGTACGTGGGGCGCGACGGAGCGCGCGTTGGGCGCGGGTTCGGTCAGTCGCTTCACGGGAACGATTCGACCGTCGGCTTCGTGAGCCCGCACCCCCGTCAGCAGTTGGTAGAGAACGAGGCCGAGCGAGTACACGTCGGTGCGGGCGTCGACGGCATTTCCAAGAATTTGCTCGGGAGCCATGTACGCGGGAGTTCCCGACTCGTCGTGGACCGCTCCGTCTGCGAATGCCAGGGCAATCCCGAAGTCGGTCAATACGGCACGCGTGCTCGTGACGAGCACGTTCGCGGGCTTGATGTCGCGATGCACGACGCCTGCCGAATGGACCTCGACGAGACCTCGGGCGACGTCGAGCACCGTGTGGAGGACCACCCCGAGAGGCCAACGGTTCGTGCCAACCGCGGCGGTTCGGTGGATTGCGGCGGAAAGGGGCTCGCCCGAGACAAGCTCCATGGTGACGAAGACGTGTCGGCCTTCGAGACCGAGATCGTAGACGCGCGCAACGTTCGGATGGGTGACCTTTCGCGCCAAGCGGACCTCGCGACGCGCGACCTCGAAGGACTCGTGTGCGTCGAAAAAGAGCTTCAACGCGACGGTATCGTCGAGCAGCAGATCGGTGGCACGGAACACCTGCCCGGTCGCCCCTCGACCCACGCTTTCGTCGAGTCGGTAACGGCCCGAGACCACGTCTCCGACGCTTCGTCTCAATGGTCTCGCGCCCCGGCAACCTTCGCCCCGTACCCCATCGCGCGAGCGTACACGACGTCCACCGCCGGCCTTCGAGCAAACCTTCGCGGTCGAGGCGAAACCGGAAAGGCTCCGCTCAGCCCTTCGGAAATGCGCGGAGCTCGGCGCGTACCCGCCCACCACGTTCCTCGACCTCGAGGAAGGTTCGTGACTCGCCAGGCGAAAACGAAAAGCTGCCTGGATTCGCGTACTTGTGCGAAATTTCGGCGTGATGAGCGTGGCCAAGCACCACGAGATCGGCGTTGGTGACCTCGGCGATGTGGCGTGCGCCGGCACCGAGCTGCGCGATGACTTTTCCGGCGTAGCGGTTGTACGAAGAAGCCCAGCTGGACACCATCGTCGCTGCACCGACGAGAGCAAGCGCCAGCGCGGCCTTTCGCCTTCCGACGAGAGCAAGACCTCCCGCCGCGAGAAGTGCGACGGCGGACGCGACGCGGTCGAGGTAGAGCCGGCCGAACGTGGCCCCGAGATCGCTCATGGTGGGAGCTTGGCACTCGGCAAGAACTGCACGGAGGTCGTCCGCCGAGACGCGCGTGCCCTCTGCAAACTCGACCAAGCGTCGCTCACCGAGAGAGCGCTCACCGGCGAGATCGTAGAACGGTCCGGCATTCGCGAGAGCCGCAAATGCAGCGCGGAAGAACGTGGCCACGACATAGGGTCCACGAGCCCCATAGCGCGTGAAGGCTTCGACGAAGAGCTCGAGCGGCAGCTTGTCGTTGCGGTTCAGGAACGCGTACGCGCCGGTGGGGGCGATGAAGTCGTGGACGAATCGAACTCCGAGGCTCGGGGCTCCGTGCACGAGCGGATGGGCGGGCGCGTTGTCGGGATCGAACACGTGGCCATGCTCGACGTGGAGCCCACCTTCACGGAAAAACCAGGGAGTGGCCGACAGACGGCCGCGGGCTCCGTGGGAGAGGCCCAGGGCTTCACCGAGCGCCGCTAGGAAGCCCGAACCGCCAACCTCGGCGTCGTGGTTGCCTGCCGCCAGAAGGAGCTCGCCCCCTACGTCGAGGTGCTCACCGAAGGCTCGCCCAAGCTCGCGATGCGCACCGAACACGTCTTCGAGCGAAGGCGGTGGTTCCCCCTCGGCCGAACGGTCGAAGAGGTCGCCTGCGACGAAAATGCGCGCTCCGCGATGAGCGTCCACGAACGCCGCCAAGTCCGACGAGATGGCCGGCGGGGTGTTCTGGGTGAGGTGAACGTCTGCAACGACCAGAGTGCGGCGCATGGGTCTGGATCGGACGGAAGAGAGCCGAAGATGAAGGAACGCGAAACGCGAAAACGCGAAAACGCGAAAACGCGAGCAAAAAACGAAACCCGGCCCAAATAAGAAACGGCGTGCTCGTGGGTCACGGCACGCCGGTTCGATTTTTTCGGAGCGGGAAAAGGGATTCGAACCCTCGACGTCCACCTTGGCAAGGTGGCACTCTACCACTGAGTTATTCCCGCGGTGAGGGCGCCTTTCTACTTCTGGCCCCCTACCCTGTCAACACGAAATCGTGAACCGGGTTGGACGATTTGCGAACGGGGCGTTCGCTTCATGCAGGGGCCAGCAACACGACCGCCAGCGCCAGCGCGGCAGGAACCGCCTGTACGAAAAGGATCTTCTTCCCGACCGTAGCCGCGCCATACACCCCGGCCACGACGACGCATCCCAGAAAGAAGAGCCGGAGGGGGACGACCATCGCGGGGCTCGCGACGAAGCTCCACCCGAGGCCCGCGACCAGGAAGCCGTTGTAGAGCCCCTGGTTCTTGGCGAGCACGGCGCTTTCTTCTTGTTGAGCCTTCGTGCGGCGGAAGGTCTTCTGGCCGAAGGGCGTGGTCCAGAGGAACATCTCGAGGACCAAAAAGTACGTGTGAAGGAGAGCCACGAGACCGACGAGAACATGCGCGGCGACGTTCATCCTCGATTCGTCCCCCGTTCGCGCTCCACGCGCAAGCCATCCGCAAACGAGTCCGTGAAATGCTCACGAGGCGACCCGGCGCTGCGGCATGGGCTTCGCTCGCACGCATGGAAGAGCTTCGTGGGGCCTCTTGCCAGGCCTTGTCGGGTCAGCCAGCATCGCGAAGAACCTCGAAAGGACTCCATGGAAGCCATCGTCTCCGCCCAAGCCCCCGTCGCCATCGGCCCCTATTCCCAAGCCGTTCGGTTCGGAAATCTCGTCTTTCTGAGTGGCCAGATCCCGCTCGATCCGGCGACCGGCGCCCTCGTCAGCGGCACGATCACCGAAGAAACGGACCGCGTGCTCGACAACCTCGCGGCCGTGTTGGCCGCGGCGGGGCTCGGCTTCGAACATGTCGCCAAAACCACCATTTATCTCATCAATCTCGAGCACTTCCAGGAAGTAAACGCCGCCTACGCGAAGCGCTTTCCCGGTGTAGCTCCCGCGCGCGCAACGGTCCAGGTGGCGGGCCTCCCGCGGGGCGCCCGTGTCGAAATCGATGCGATTGGAGTGCGAGGCTGACCGCCGAAGTTACCGAAGCAACGTTCGAGTCGACAAAGGAACGACGGGCCGTACGGAGCTATCCGTGCGGCCCGCCGTGCGTCGACGTCCTCCCCGCGGTGGGCCGGAGAGCTCAGCGAAGGCGCATGCAGCGCGAGCTTCCTTTGCCGTACTTGTCGAGCGGGCTGACGCCACCCACCCAACCACGCGGGTAGACGTGGCCCTCGAACGAGCTCCCCGTCCAACCGTGGTAGTTTCCGGCGTTGCTCGACCACTCGATCATGTTGCCCCCGAGGTCCATGTACGACTCGGTGCTCCCCGCGATGGGCTGCACCTGCGAGACGTCGTTGACGAATCGACCCGGAGCGGCGATGACCGGAGAGAGGTCGTCGGCGAAGGTGGCGTAGTTCACGACGGGGAAGAGATAACGGGGATTCTTCGTGGCCCCGAAACCCGACGTTCCTGCGTTGTAGTTCGCAATCATGGCGACCGGGTCCTGGGGAGTCGGCGAGTCGCCCCAAGGCCACTGGCTCGGTCCGTAGGCCGCTGCCATGGCCGCCTGCGAGATCATGTATCCGCCGTCCCACGCGCAGAAGGCCGCGAACATTGGAGCGGTCATGCAGTTCATCGATTTCTGGTCGAGGATGTCCTTCATGGCGACGGACCGAGGGACCTCGCTGAAGGAAGCGCTGAGCGCAGCATCGTACCAATAGGTCCTGTGGCCGTAGCCTCCGGCTCCGAGGTAACAGCCACTCGTGCCACCCGTGCTCCAGCCGCGGTAGTACGATGTGGGTCCAAGTTGGCTATTGAGCCCGATATCGATGTTGCCAGGCGAAATGAAGACGATTTGGTTATTGTCTTGCGCTGGCAAGTAGTCGCGATTGGCCGCATTGATCTGAGTCGCCACGAGCGCGTCCACTGCGACACGGGCGTCGACCCAGGCGCGAACGTTCGGCACTCCGGCATACTGCCTCCTCACGTCGGCAATCCACTCGCGAACGCGTCCTGCAGTGATCTCGTACTTGTCGACGTAGACCTGCTTGGTCACGCCGCCGTGCACCATCGTGAGCCCGGGGACCGGGAGCGTCTTGCAGCAGCTCTCGTGGGACGCGCCGGCTTGACCGACCTCGCCCTTGCCGCAGGTTTGTCCGCCGTGAAGGTTGCGGCAGCTCGGACCTTCGACGCATTTCTTGTTGAACGCACATGCCGTGCTGGCGCAGTCGGCATCCACGGCGCACGTTTTTGCGGCTTCGCACTTCGCCGCGGGAGGAACGACGACGCCCCCGAACGTAAGGCCCGTACCACCGCAATCGACGTCCGTTTCGCCACCGTTCTTCGCGCCGTCGTCGCCGGTGGGCGCCACGCACGCGCCCGTGAGGCAGTTATCGAGACCGCAGTCGCCGTTGCCCACACACGTCTTGGTGAGCCCGCACTTCGGAGCGTTCGGCCCTCCGCAATCGACGTCCGTTTCGCCGTTGTTCTTCTTTCCGTCCGTTGCGTTCGGAGCATCGCAACGCCCCGCGGTGCACTTGGATTGGCAATCGTCCGCCGTGACGCAGCGCTCGCCCGCGCCACAGAGCTTGGCCGGCGCGGCCGTTCCACCGCAATCCACACCGGTCTCGCCACCGTTACGGCGCCCATCCTGGTGAATGGTCGCGGGCGGGGCCGCGCAGGCCAACGCTCGGCAGTAGTCGGTCTCGCAGTCGCGATCCTGGCCACAGGGCTCCCCCACCTTGCACGTGATCGGGAGACCGATTCCGCACGTCTTCGAGCCCGGTGGAGCACAGTTGCCGTCGCGGCCGCACGTGGTGCTTTTGCACTGGGCGTCGCTCGTGCACGGCTCGCCGTCGCACTTCTTCGGACAGGTGCCGCCGCAGTCGACGCCGGTTTCCGTGCCGTCTTGGGCCGCGTTCTCGCAGGAGCTCTTCAGACAGACTCCCGCCTGGCAGCTCGCGCTCTGGCAATCGGCGGGAGTGGTGCACGTTTGGCCGTCGGCACATTTCGTGGCGGATTGGGCTCCGCACGCAGGGCCGGAGTCAGGAGGCGTCGTCGTGGTCGTCGCAGAGGGCGTGGGCGTTGGAGTCGGCTCGGGCTCGTCGGGTACCGAGCTGCAGCCAGCAACGAGAACGAGCGCGGCCGACGAGGCCATCACGAGCGCAAAGAGCGGTGCACGCCGTCGGTCCATCACGAGACCGTGTCGCGCATCGTCGTTCGAAACTCTTCGTGCAGGCCGAGCTTTCCTCATTGTTGCATCGTGCCATGACCCGCCGCCGCTGCGAGGTCTCATTTCGGATGACAAGAGCTTGCTCCTACAGCGGCCACATAGGCGTACAAGCGCAGGAGAGCGAAAAGTGCGGTTCCGCGAGGAGCTTGGCGGTTTCGGACGTCATGGTGATGCGGCCCAGGCGGCCGACATCTCGGACGACGGCGTCCTCCGACCTCAAAAAGCGCGAAGGTAGTCGCCGAGATCGCGGATGAGCTCCTCTTTCGAGGACGCCACGAAGAGCACTCCTTGGTAGTCGGTCGGATCGAAAGGCGTCGACGCGATGCGGTCGATGTCGAACGGGCGCAGGTCGGCCTTCTCCTCGAACCTCCCAAGCTCGCCGTACGAAGAGAGCAGCCCGGCACCGACGACCCGCAAGCCATCGTCCGTCCGGTAGACGCCGAACTCGAGCACGTACCAATAGAGGCGAATCAGCCTGTCGATCGTGCTCTCGTCCGAACGCTGCGTGGCCTGGCCGAACAGGCGATTTAGCTCCGCGAAGACCGGATCCGCCAGAAGAGGGCCGTGACCTACGAGCTCGTGGATGACGTCGGGCTCGGGCGTATAGAGAGGCGCCGAGTGATGCCGCATGTACTGCGTCGCCAAGAAGACTCGGTCCGCGAGGCGCTCCATGAACTGGCGGGGAGTGACGAGCCCCGCGACGGGCTCGAGACGAAAGCCCGTGAGCTCCGAAAGCCGGGCGTTCATCTCCGCGAACGAAGGAACGTGACCTTGTCGGAATCCGAGCTTCGGATAACCCGCAAGGTACTCGGGGCAGGCGCGGCGTTCGTGCAGCGGGGCAAGATGCTCGAGGGCCGTGCCCCACACGCCGACCTCCTGCGGCTCGTAGGCCACGTCGGGAGGGGCATCGCCGGGCCGAAAAGCTACGGCGAGACTCGCGATCCGGTTTCGCCGGATGCGGTACGCGGGGTCACGGAAGCCAGGGTGGTCACGGTCGAGCTCTACGAGGTCGGGCACGCTCGCGTGTTACCACGGCTCGCGTGCCGTGCCTCGCGCCCATCACATCGGGGTCGTCTCGGCCGCCTCAGGGAAAGCGCGGCCGTCGATGGTCCACTCGGTTGGGGTTCGCGCCCGAACGCGGCTCTGGAGCTCGACGACACGCTCGAGAAGCTCGGCCGTCGAACTTCCCGACTCCGCCATCATCGCGGCGGACACTCCTGCTGCGGTCCCGGTCGACCATTCGATGGGGTGGAGCCGCGTCGCCGCGTTGGCCATGAACGACTGCGCCATCGTCTTGCCCGCCACGAGGAGGTTTCGGTACGTCTCGTTCGTCAAAGCGCGAAACGGGACATAATACGGCAGAACGTCGTACTCCTTCACGTGCGCGGGATAGCGGCACGAGGCAAGCGGATGCACGTCCGCCGGATAGGCGCCCAAGGCCACCCGATCCCGGAAGCGCTTCGCGGTCTTCGCCACGGGGTCGCCGGTCAAATCGGCCATCTTGAGCACGAATCCGCCGAGCCCCACCGACCGCCGGGTGTCGCGCACGTAGGGCAACTTCGAGAGGCCATGCCCCGTTCCGAGCACGGTCCGCTCGAGCTTCACGTGGCGCCCGCTCGGCGCGCCGCGTTCTTTGAAGTCGCGGTGCCAGCCATAGGCATGTACCTCGGCGGCGGCGAGCACCGAAACGTCGATTCCTCCACGCCATTCGTCCCGAACGACCGACTCCCGTGTGGCGGCCTTCGACAAGAAGAGATAACCGAAGGGGAAGTCGTTTCCCGGATTCCAGTTTTGAAGCGAAACCTCACCCGTATGAGGCTCGTTTCCCTGGCCTCGGAGCCTGCGGTACCGAAAGATGCGGTCCCACTGCTGAGCGTCGGTGAACCCCGCAGGAGTACCCAGGGAGTAGAAGGCTTTCGAGGATGCGGAGGCCTCCGGAAGGTCGGGCTCGGCGATGGCTTCGGCCTCGAGCTTCTGGACGAATCCGAACACCGTGGATTGCCCACACGTGTCGTTCGTCTCGCGAGAGCCGTCCGTGACGTCCACACCTTGGAGGTAGCCCGCATTCGACAGTGCCAGCACTTCGCCCCACTCCGTGGCATCGATGAAGACTGGCGTTTTTCCGCTTCGCCCTTCGAACGTGAGGATCTCTTTCGTGTACCTCGCGGAATCCGTTTTGGCGTACCAATCCGCGAGGTCTTTCGAGGGGAGAAGGTCGTAGCCGCCCCACGCCACTCCCGGCCTCGGCGTGCGACGTACCGCAACGAGACGCCTCACGAGACCTGCGCTACCTGTGACTCGGCGAACCACCGTGTTTCGGAATACGGTCAGATTCGCCTTTACCCGTGCTTCGGCCGGGAAAATCCGATCGAGCAAAAACGGCTTTGGCTCGAAACAATACCGGCTTACCCAACAGCCCCCAGGATTGCCCGTGGGCGTCAGCATCGCCGCGAAGCTCGGGGTCATGTTCGCTGGATTTCGCGCGATGGCGGAGACGTCGAGCACGACCACACCACTGGCAGTCTTGATCTTGTGCCAAGCCTCGTCGATGGCTGGCACCCCCGAAGCCGTTAGCTGCCCGCCCGTCCACTCGGTAGGTTCGAGCAGACACGTCTCCGCTCCCTCTCCCGCCGCGGCGAGCGCTGCCGCCAGAGCCGCCGTCGTGCCTCCTGCGATGACCACATCGCACCGCTTGCGGCTCGAGACGAGAGCGCTGCCCACCGAGCCGAGCCCCTCTTCAGGATCGCCAGGCTCGCCCTGGCGGGCTCCTGGGCTTGCCGGTTCCGTGGCCGCTTCGACCACGGGATCCGGGATCGTCACGAGGTCGCCGTTGCATGCGGACACCGCGAGCGCAAAAAGGACGAGTGAAGGTGCAACGCTCGGTTTCATGGGTCTCCTCGGACGATGTCGCATGGCTACCTACAAGGGCCATGCCGTCGAATCCCCTCGGCATTTCGGGAGACGAAGCGCGCAGCGAGGTCCGATCCGCTCCTGCGTGTGACCGATCCGTTCCTTTCGGTTGATCGAGGCGTCGCGTCTAGCGCTTGCGTGGCGCCGACCACGGCGGTACTCGGCGCGGCGCGACCATGGACAAGACCAACGCGGCACGCGCCCTCGACCGGCTCAAGATTCACTACGAGCTCAAGGGCTACCAGGTCGACGAGAGCGATCTTTCGGCCGAGACGGTCGCGGTGAAAGTCGGTCTTGCCGAAGCTCAGGTGCTGAAGACCTTGCTCGTGAAGGGAGACCGGGTCGGGCATTTTTTCGCAGTGGTTCCGGCGGGGACGGAGCTCGACTTGAAGGCGTGCGCGCGCGCGATGGGCGACAAGAAGGTCGCCACCGTGCCCCTCAAGGAGGTCGAGCCGCTGACCGGGTACATTCGCGGCGGCGTGACCGCGCTCGCGGCCAAGAAGGACTTTCCGGTGGTCGTGGAGGCTTCGGCGTTGGCCCACGCCGTGGTGAGTGTCTCGGCGGGAGTCCGTGGCACGCAGATGTTTCTGGCCCCCAAGGATTACGTGAGGGCCACGCGCGCCAAAGTCGTCGAGATCGCGAGGGCCGTGTCGGACGATCGAGGTGAAGAGGTCGAATCGACCTGAAGCCTCCGCCGCGCACGAGTCGACGACGACGCGTTCAATCGGGCTCTCGAACGCCTTCGCCGAGGAGCCGCTCGATTTCTTTCACGGTCTCGGTGTCGTCGCCGATCATGTCTTTCATCGACAGGAGGCGGCGGACGACGACGCGCGCGACGCGCTCTTCGATGGTGCCGTCCGCATAGGCCCAATAGACCTGCGCGAAGCGTCCGTCGCGGTGGCAGCGTCCCTCGATTTGCGCCATCTGGATCGCCGACCAGCGAAGGTCGTGGATCACCTCCGAGCGCGGGGCGTTTCCGTGCTCGCCTTGGTGAAGCGAGATTCCTTCTTCTACGGTGAAGAGCACGACCTTCGCGTCCCCGCGCTGGAACCGCATGCGCTCCGCCTCCCGTTCGATGGCCGATAGACCGCCGTGAATGGTGGCCACCACCACGCCGTCGAGCTCCTCGCGGAGCCGCTCGAGGGTGTCGAGGAAGGCGACCGAGACCGCGACTTGATGGCCGTTGTCGAGCAGCTCGCGCACGAGCTCCGCCGTTCCCGAGACACGAATAAGCGAGCTCTTTTGTCGGAAGCGCAGCGCCGCAGCGAGACCGGACTTCGGGTCCTTTCCGCTCGGCGCGAGCTCGAGCTCGCGCCGGAACGCGGTCCACGCTTCCATGTAAAGCGCACGGGCTTCGGCATCGAGCTCGATGGGAGCGAGGATGCGTTGGATCTCCGGCCAGCCGGCGATGTCCTCGGGGCGACGACGCAATCCCGCGGGAGGTGCGCCTTTCGTGTGCGGCGCGAAGAGCAGGTCGCGCACCTTGGCGGAGTCGGCCGGATCGCCTCGCCATTCCCACTTCCCATAGGCTCCACGGGAAAGGCCGAGCCCCTCTTCTTTGCACCACGCCTCGAAGTCTTTGAGGTCTGCTGCGCGACGTCCAGTGACGCTGGCAAGAAGCGGCGCAAGATAGGAGAGCTCGAGTGGATTTTGCCCCGCCGTGGCCGACAGCCAAAGGCAAAACGTGGCCTTCGACGTGAGCTTCGCGGCGAGCTTGGAGCGCGCGGACGTCGGGTTTTTGCACTTGTGGCTCTCGTCCCAAACGATGACGTCGAAGTCTTTCGCGCTTCCCTTTCGCGCGAGGCCCTTCTTGCTCTTGATGGTGCGTCGCGCCTCGGGGGAAACCTCGAAGAGCTTTCCCAGGCGCTCGTAGTTCATCACGACCACGTCGCGCCCGACGTCGCCCAAGGCTTCGATGGTGTGCCGCCAATGCGCGAGCACCGCGAGCGGCGCGACGACGAGGACCGAGGTCTCGTCCCCATCGGAAGGCGGGAAGGCGCGACGAATGGCCTCCCACGCGCTGATGGTCTTGCCGAGACCGACGTCGTCCGCGAGCAAAAACCCCGGTCGTTTCGCTCGCGCTGCTGCCACCACGAGAGCGATCGCGACCTCTTGATGGGGGCGCGGAACGAACGTGGCATCGGTCGCCCTTCGGGTTGGAACGGTTGGCCGAAACCCGGCTTCGCGGTCGAGCTCCCGTTGGACGTGCGCCTCCCACGAGTACGCCAGTGGAGCAAAGGGCTTCAAACCCGTGGGCAAGGAGGGACCACGCCAAACGAAGACTCCGTGGTCCGCGTCCCACTTCGCCCCACAAGCGGCCGCCACGCCGCGCATCGCGAAAGGAACGTCGAGCGCGAACGTGCGTCCGACGGCTTCGGCGCCGAGGCTCCCCGAGCCCGACTTAGGAACCGGCTTTGCAGATGCGGAAGGCTTTTTTGGGGCAGAAACCGTGCGCGTTGCGCGAACGAGGGCCATGACCGGACCCTTACCCCGAATCGCGACGCGCGCGGGAGAGGCATTCGCGGTCGTGCGTTCGCCTCGCGGATCCGAGTATCGTGCGCGGCATGCGAGCTCTCCCCGCGTCCCTATCCGCCGATTCTTCGCGCCTCCGTACGAGCACGTGCCTGCTCGGCTTGATTGGCCTCGTGTGCGCGATCGCAGCGTGCGACGACAAGCCAAAAGACGTGGCCCCGACGAAAGACGCGGCGCCCGTTCCGTTGGTCGCAGCGACGGCTTCCGCGGCCCCGAAAGAGCCGGAGACCACGACGATCTCGATGGACGATACGGCCGTGACGGTGAACGGCTCGAAGGTCCCGTTCGAGGGTCAAAACCCGCGCGCACGAATCGTCACCGAGCTCATGGGCAAGCCGAAAATCGCCGGCGAGGTCGTGCCTCTCGTGGTCCTTCGCGCGGCGAAAGCGTCGAAGGTTTCCATCGTGGTGGGCGCGCTCAAAGACGCCTTGGCCAAGTCGATCGTCGTGCGTGCCCAGAAGCGTGACGGTCAGATGGCCGAGGCGCCCGTGTCCCTCGCCACCCCCGCTCCGTGCTCGGCGGTCGCCATGATCGGCAAGGACGTCGCCATTTCGGTGTGGACCGTGGGAGGCACTACGGCGCGGCGGTTCGCCAAAGGCATGGCCGGACCGGACCTCACCCTCGGCTCGGAAGGCTTCCGAAAGACCATCGCGGCCTGCGACTCCCCGGTCGCCGTGCTCGCTGCAGACGACTCCGTGTCGTGGGGCCTCGTCTACGACCTCGCGCTCACCACGAAAGACGTCGCGAACGATCCAAAAATATCCGCCCTCGCGTTCGGACTCACAATCGAAGTGCCGGTCGCGGGACGCAAAGTTACTCCGCTCTGAACCGCGCCCGACGGAGGCTCCTCACGACGCAATGCGACGGCGACGGCGACGGCGACGACGTCGTCAGCGACCTCCGAGGCGCGCTTTCGTTTGCACGAAATCTTCGGGCGGATCGCTCTCGAAGCGGATCATTTCTTCCGTTTTTGGGTGCACGAAGCCGAGCTCGGCGGCATGGAGCATGAGGCGTTCCGCAGGGACCTCGGGTCCCGTGAAGCCGCGGCTGTAGACCCGCTCGCCTACGAGTGGGTGCCCATCTTCGGCGAGGTGAACTCGGATCTGATGGGTGCGGCCGGTCTCGAGGCGACACGCCACGAGGGTGGCTCCGTCGAGGCGCTCGACGACCTCGATGTGGGTGACGCTTCGCTGACCCTGACCGGGCGGACCCCTCCTCCCCCGCTGTTGTTCGAGGCTCCCGCGGAGGCCGTCCCCCCGATCGGCGAGGATGTGGCTGACGATGGTCTTCGAGCGGGCCTCACCGTGGACGATGGCGAAGTACTTTCGCTCGGTCGTGTGCGCGCGAAACTGCGCGGTGAGGCTCTCTTTGGCGAGCCAAGTACGCGTAAAGACGACAAGACCGCTGGTCTCTTTGTCGATGCGGTGCACGACTCCGAGGTTCGGTCGCCCGGGGACCTTGGCGACCCGCGAGAGGTAGGCGCGCACACGCTCGTCGAGAGTGCCGGTCTCCTGGTCGTCGTACGGGATGGTCGAAATACCGGAAGGCTTCTCGACCACGATCACGTGGGTGTCGCAATGGACCACGGAATCCCGTGACAGCTCGTCGGGCCGTATCTTGCGAGCACGCTCGTCGAAACCAATGGCGCTTCCAGCACGCACACGGCGGAGGATCTCGGTCTCGCGAACGCCGTCGACCGTAACCTTGCCTTGCTCGATGAATTTTCGGGCTTTGCCCCACGTCAAGGAAAAAAGAGAACGAACCACACCGTCGAGGGCATGATCCGCCAGCTCGTCGGGCACAGGCAAGGTCGGCACGCCTCATCATGCCTCTCTTTTCGTCCTTCTCCCACGGGATTCCGAGCCACCCTCCAAAGTGACCCTCCAATTGGCCCAGGAATCGAATGGAAAACAGGCAGCAAGCTTGACACCGTGGGCCCATGGTCGAGACAATCGGCCGACTCAAGTCATCGATTTCGCGTGGCTCCACCTTCCCAAGTGGGTCCCACGTTGACGCCTCACGCTTCCGAGGAGCCCGCCCGTGCCCAAGACTCTGCTTGCCGTCGACGACAGCGCCACCATGCGCAAGGTGCTCGAGATCACGTTCAGCGGCGAAGACTTCAAAGTGCTTCTCGCCGAGAGCGGGCAAGCCGCGTCGAAGGTCGGGGAGAGCCCGAGCGCCATCGTGGTCGATACCGTGCTCGGGACCGAGGACGGGTACGAAGTCGCCCGCGAGCTGCGCAAGAAGAACCCGAGGGCCGCCATCGTGCTCTTGGCGAGCCGCTACAACCCGTACGATCAGAACCGCGGTCGCGACGCCGGCGCCGACGACTTCGCCGACAAGCCGTTCGACACCCAGCAGCTCATCGACAAGGTGAAAAAGGCCATCGCAGCCCGCGAGTCGGCTCCGCAAGCGGCCGCGGCTGCGCCCGCACCCGCCGCGGCACCGCAGGCCGCACCACAAGCCGCGCCACAAGCCGCGCCACAAGCCGCGCCACGCGTGGCATCCCCCGCGGCCGCGGGCTTGAGCAAAGCCACACAGCCTTCGCTCGGCGGTGAGGTTCGCAAAAACGCGACGCTTATCTTCGGCGACCAGGTCCCGAACGCGCCAGGCGCCGCCCCGGCACCCAGCCCCGCTCCCGCTCCCGTCGTTGCACGCCCGGCCCCGGCTCCGGTCGCTCCAGCTCCGGCTCCGGTCGCAGCCGCTCCGGCTCCGGTCGCCGCTCCGAATGCGGCGGTCGTGGCCGCCGTGAACGGCCAGCTTGCGCCCAAGCTCGCGGCACTTGGTCTCTCGCCCGCTCAAGCCGACGCCATCCTCGCGCTCTCCCGCGACATCGTCGAAAAGGTCGTGTGGGAGGTCGTTCCGCAGCTCGCCGAGACGATCATCAAAGAGGAAATCGCGCGGCTCACGAAGTAACTCATGCCCAAGTACGCTGGTCTCCGAAGAGCGTGGACCGCAGTGGCACTGGTGGCGGGTTTCGCGGCCCACGCGGGGCACGCCCACGCAGAGACACGGGCGGAAGATCCGTACTACGTGCCCGTCGAGAAGAGGGCGCGACCAACGCCGACGCCCGAGCCCACCTACGACCTCGATCGCACCCGCCTTCGCTTCGGCTTCGACGCGAATGGAGGAGCCGTAGTCGGTCGTGGCGTGGCGCACACGGTTGCGCTGCGCCTCGGCGTCCAAGCGAACAGCGTCCTCGGCGCCTATTACCAAGTCCAAGCCGGAGTCTTCGCGGGGAGCGACTTCGGGGGGCTCATGTTCAATTCTTTGATGGGCTCGCTCGTCTTGAACGACGTCATGGAGCTGTCCGCCGGGCCTTCGTTGGACGTCCGCTCGGGCAGCATGAGAACCCGCGAAGAAGGCGTTTTTGCGGGCATGGCCACCCGCCTCGCGTTCATGCTCGGGGCGGACGCCAAGCGCCCAGGAAAGCGCTCGGGACTGTCGTTGGTCTTCCACGCGCACCCGACGTTCGTGCGCACGGACACCACCAGTTTCGTGCGCACCTTGTTCGTGTTCGGCCTCGGCGGCGAATGGTACTGACGTCCCTCTTCTGAACGCCGATCGCAACGCCGATCGCAACGCCGATCGCAACGCCGATCGCAAAACGCGCATACCGGGGTATACACGCCCCATGAGCGACGACGCGCAAACGCCGGATCTGACGAAGGGCTACGAACCACGCGAGGTCGAGTCCCGCTGGTTCCAATTCTGGAACGACGCTGGGGTCTTCCACGCCTCCGACGATCCCGCGGACACGCGCCCGACGTACTGCGTTCCGATGCCGCCGCCCAACGTCACGGGCTCGCTCCATATGGGCCACGCGCTCATGACCACCCTCGAAGACGTCATGGTGCGCAAAAAGCGCATGGACGGCTTCAACGTGCTCTACCAGCCGGGCATCGACCACGCAGGCATCGCCACCCAGACCGTGGTCGAGCGGCAAATCGCCCGCGACGGAAAGACTCGATTCGACCTCGGTCGTGAAGACTTCGAGAAGCGCATCTGGGCATGGAAAGCCGAGAGCGGTGGGCGCATCGCCGAGCAGCAGCGTGTGCTCGGAGCTTCGGCGGACTGGAAGCGCTCGAAGTTCACGATGGACCCGGACCAAAACGTGGCCGTGCGCGAAGCCTTCGTGCGCCTCTTCGAAGAGGGCCTGATTTACCGCGCCACGCGCCTCATCAACTGGGACCCCGTGCTCCAGACGTCGCTGTCGGATCTCGAAGTGGACCACGAAGAGAACAACGGGGAGCTCTTCGAGTTCGCCTACAAGGTGCAGGGCGAAGACACCGAAATCGTCGTAGCGACCACTCGCCCCGAGACGATGCTCGGCGACACCGCCGTGGCCGTCCATCCGGAAGATGCACGTTACACGCATCTGCACGGCAAGAAGCTCGTGCATCCGTTCTCGGACCGTCTCGTGCCAGTCATCACGGACTCCATCCTGGTGGACCCGAAGTTCGGGACGGGCGCCGTGAAGGTGACCCCGGCTCACGATTTCAACGACTTCGCGACGGGCAAACGCCACGCACTCGAAGAGATCAACATCCTGAACCTCGACGGCACGATGAACGACGTGTGCGGTCCCTTTGCCGGCCTGCCCCGGGAACGCGCACGCACGGCCGTGAAGAAGGCGCTCGACGAGAAGGGTCTCGTGCGAGGAACGAAGCAGCATCGGTTGACCGTGCCGAAAAGCCAACGTTCCGGCACGATCGTCGAGCCCATGCTCTCCACCCAGTGGTTCACCAAGATGGACGGCATGGCGAAGAGCGCCCTCGAAGCCGTGCGCTCGGGCGAGACCAAGATCGTCCCCGAAGAGTGGCAAAAGACCTACGACCACTTCCTCGAGAACATCCAAGACTGGTGCATCTCGCGCCAGCTTTGGTGGGGCCACCAGATCCCGGCGTGGCACGGCCCGAACGGCGAGATTCGGGTTGCGCGCGAGCGGCCCGCCGAGTGCGGCGAAGGCTGGACCCAAGATCCGGACGTGCTCGACACGTGGTTCTCGAGCGCCCTCTGGCCCTTCGCGACTCTCGGCTGGCCCGAAAAGACTCCTCTCCTCGAGAAGTTCTATCCCGCGAGCGATCTCGAGACGGGCTACGACATTCTTTTCTTCTGGGTCGCCCGCATGATGATGTTCGGCATCCACTTCATGGGGAAGGCGCCCTTTTCGCGCGTCCTGCTGCACGGTCTCATCGTGGACGAGACCGGCGACAAGATGAGCAAGGTGAAGGGAAATGTGATCGATCCTCTCGATCTCGTGTACGGCGCGACCTTCGATCAGGTCATGGAGAAGACCTTGCCGGGCGCACCAAAGGACGAGGCGCTCGCCAAGTTCAAGAAGGCGTATCCGTCGTCGGCCACGATGGAGGCCGGATTCCCAGCCTACGGTGCGGACGCGCTTCGTTTCACGCTCACCACGTTCCCGCCGAGCAACAAGCGCATCGCCCTCGCTCCGAAGCGCATCGAGGGTTACCGCCACTTCGTCAACAAGGTGTGGAACGCCACGCGTCTCTCCCTCGAGCTGCTCGGCGAAGGCTACACCACAAGCACCGCGGCTACGGGCGAGCCTTCGTTCTTCGACCAGTGGATCCTGTCGCGGCTCGCGCGGGCGGCGGAAATTTCGCACGCGGGCATCGACGCCTTCCGCATCGACGAAGCTGCGAACGAGCTCTACCGGTTCTTCTGGTACGACTTCTGCGACTGGTACCTCGAGATCGTGAAGCCCGTCTTGCGCGCCGCAGGTCCGGGCGAGGCCCTCGGCACGAAGTCGACGCTGCTCCACGTGCTCGAGGCGTCGTACCGGCTCCTTCATCCGATGATGCCGTACGTGACCGAAGAGCTCTGGCAGCGCTTGCCGATCGCTCGACCGAAAAAGTCGATCGCGTTCGGGCCCTATCCTCGCGCCGGAGTCGACGCCAAGATGGGGCTCAAGGTCGAGAGCGACATGGCCGTGCTTCAAGCCGTCATCGTGGCCGCGCGCACCATTCGCAGCGAGCACGAGGTGCATCCCGGCGCCGAGGTGAAGCTCGGCCTGCGCACCGAATCGGCCGACCTCCGCGCCCTCTTCGCCGCGAACCTCGACGCGATTCGTGTGCTCGTGAAGACCGACAAATCCATGGCGCCCGCGATCGAAGCGCCCGGAGCTCCACGCCCGAAGGGCACGATGGTGAGCATCGTCCCGCACGAGCACGGCTCGATCGAAGTCCTCGTGGACCTCTCCGGTCACGTCACGAAGGACAAGGAGCTCGCACGCATCGCCCGTGAGCAGAAGGCCATCGAAAAGGACCTCGGAGCCATCGAGAAGAAGCTCGGCTCCAAGGCGTTTGCCGAACGCGCCCCGAAGGAGGTCGTCGAAGAGGCCCATGCCCAGAAGAAGGCTCTGCTCGACACGAAAGAGCGCCTGGCCGAAGCCCGCAAGCTCGCCGAAGAGCTCGAATGACGCAGCTCCTGTCACGGCGACTCCAGCGGCCAAAGACCCTCTGCGGGCCCGAGCGCACCTGCCGATTCGCGCCGGACGGCCGAGCAACTGAATCCAACCCAACGGAATAATTCCGCTTTTTGAACCCGGGCCCGAACGGCGCGGCTCGGCAAGAGCTGTAGCCCCGAGGCCCCAAACTTGCTATTTGCGGGTCTTCTGCGGGGCGTCTTGCGCGCGATCGTGTGCGTCTTCCCCCCGTGGCCTTCCGCTTGAGACGCCTCCCATGAGCGATTCCGACAACGCCAAGAAGCCCGAGACCGAAGCCTCCACGGAGACTCCGGACACGCCCACGGAAGCCCCGCGCGAGGCAGGTGACGCGAGCCCAGAAGGCGTGGAGACCTCCACGAGCGTGGAGACCTCCACGAGCGTCGAGACCTCCACGAGCGTCGAGAGCACGGAGACCAAGACGCCCGAAGAGGAGCCCGTCGAGGCAGTCGCCGCAAAAGACGCCGGCGACTCGAAAGCCGATGGGAAAAAGGCCGACTCGGCGCAGGACCCGAAAAAGGCCGACTCGGCGCGCGGCAATCCGCTCGACTACCGCTCGCTGGCGACGGCGGCCACTGGAATTCTCGGCCTCTTCTTCTTGATGGCGAAAAACACACAGTGGCGCTTCGGCGTGCCTCTCGGTGTGTTCTTCGCCATCCTGGCCGCGGCCGGCATCCTCGGATTCATCGGGTCGTTCGACGACGGCGAAGACCGGGTCGTCCACAAGACCACCGCGGCTTCCCTCGCCCTTCCGGTCGCAGGTTTGGTCGGCTCGTTCATCGCGTTTGCCGCGTCGCTCTCGCTCGCACAGGCGAACAAGTTCGGTCCGCAGTGGGCGTGGGGGCTCGTCGTCACGGTCGCGTTCATCGCGTTCATCGCGGCACTCTTCCGCGTCGGCGTAGCCCTTGGCCCGTTCGCAAAAGACGAACTGGGGGACGAGCGTCCGCTCCTGAAGCGCCACGGCTTCTGGGTCGTGGCCGTGGGCGGCCTTTTGTACTTCCCCGCCATGGGCGTCTTTTCTCTGTGGGATCCCTGGGAGACCCACTACGGCGAAGTGGCCCGCGAGATTCTGGCGCGGGACGACTGGATTTCGCTCTGGTGGGCGCAAGACGGCTGGTTCTGGTCGAAGCCCATCCTGAATTTTTGGATCCAGTCGCTGTCGATGGCGAGCCTGGGAACGCACTACCAAGCCGACCAGATGCTCCAGAGCGGCTTCGCGCACCCCGAGTGGGTCGTGCGTGCACCCAACGTCCTCATGACCATTCTCGCCCAGTACGTCATCTACAAGGGCGTCGCGAAGGCCTTCGGGCGCCGCGCTGGGCTCCTCGGGGCCCTCGCTCTTGCGACCATGCCCGACTGGTTCATGATCGCGCACCAGACCATGGCGGACATGCCGTTCGTCTCGGCGATGACGGCCGCGATGGGCATGGTCCTCATCGCGATGAACTCGCCCGACGAGGCTCGCGTGCGCCTCTTCGAAGTGTCGGCCTTGGGGCGGAAGTTTCGCGTCTCGGGCTTCCACTTGCTCTTCGGAGCCATCCTCGTCTGCGCCATTCCTCAGATCGTCTACCTGCTCACGCGCAACGTGGAGCTCGTGCTCTACGGCAGCGGAGCGAAGGGGTTCAGGCTCCACCTCGACGAGTTCAAGAGTGGCTCGGCGCTGAACTGTGGGCTGCCCGGAAACGAGGCCTGCCATGCGGCCGTTCCCGCCAGCATTCCACGCGGAATCGCCGCAAATCCCACCACCACGGGCCAGATGCTCGCCCGCTTCTTCGGAAGCTTCGAGCCCACGGTGCAGGGATTTTTCTGGCTCGGCCTCCTCGGCGGCTTGCTCTATCTCAACTGGGGTGAGCGCCGCGTGCGGCGTCTTGCGTACATCGGCGCTTGGTTCTTCGCCGCCATCGCGACCATGGGCAAAGGCCCTGCTGGCATCGTGCTGCCTGGCGTGTGCGCGGCGGCGTTCATCGCCACGAACAAGCGCTGGAAAGAGTTCCTCAAGGTCGAGATCTGGAGCGGTTTGCTCGTCGTGGCCGTGGTGGCCGCGCCGTGGTTCGTCGCGATGTACATCCGTCACGGCTCGCCGTTCACCGACCGGCTCTTTTTCCACGACATGTTCAATCGTGCGTTCTCGCACGTGCACGACACGAACGAAGGCGACGACACCTCCGTTCGCTTCTACCTGTGGCAGCTCGGCTACGCCCTCTTCCCATGGACGGGTCTCGTGCCGCTTGGGCTCACGTACTGGATGCGCAGGCCTGACGGCTTCCGGTTGCGCTTCGCTTCCCTCCTCGGCCTCGCGAGCGCGAAGGTCTTGGAAGCGGCTGAAAAGACAGCGGATCCCGGCGCCGAACGCGAACGCCGCGAAGGCGATGCGTCGATCTTCCTCGTCATGTGGTTCGTCTTCGCGTTCGCCCTCTTCACCTTCATGGGCACGAAGTTCCACCACTACATTTTCCCGGCCGTTCCGCCGGCGGCCATGCTCGTCGGCGTAGCGCTCGACGACGCGCTTCGCCGCACGGGCGGCGTTGGCAAGGACAGGGTCCTCCCGTACGGCGCGGGCCTCTTGGTCGGAATGGGCACGTTGCTGTTCGGCGTCGCGAAGTTCTTCCCGGGCTCGTTTTTCGGAACGAAGCTCGGGGCCCAGCAGAGCGAGCTTGCCGATCCGTCCATGGTCATGGGCGGCGTCTTGACCACTGTCGGCATCGGGATCATCGCCGCCATGATCGCGATGTTCAACAGGCCCGCCCCTGAGGACGACCGCGCTGGCCTGCGCGAAGTGAAGCGCGTCGAAAAGAGCCCGTACCGCGGAGGCCTTGCTTCGGCGGACGAGGACGAAAGCGAAGCGCGGGCTCCACACGAAGCCCTCATGCTGGCTGGAGCCGCCGTAGCCGGCGCGATGTTGCTCGTCTTGGTCGGCCGCGATCTGGCCACGAAGCCGTCCGGCGCCGATCAGCCCGGCGCCATTCGCCTACTCCAGCTCTTCACCTACAACTACAGACGCGCGTGGCCGGACAACCTCGACTTCGGGGCGGCGCTGAAGGCTTTCTCGATCGTGGCCATTGGGCTCCTGCTGCTCTTCGCGGTGAAGCGTCTCCGCGGGCACGCGGTGGGGCTATTCGTGGCGCTCGGCGTGGTGTTCGCCGCGTGGGGCGTGGACGTCTACATGGTCAAGACGGCTCCTCACTGGGGCCAACGCGAGGTCATCGAGGCCTACTACCGCGGACGTACCAACGCGGACGAGCCGCTCGTCGCCTACCAGATGAACTGGAAGGGCGAAAACTTCTACACCTCGAACCGCGTGCCCGCCTTCGTGTCGACCGGTGCGCCGTTCACGAAGTGGATCAAAGAGCAGCGCGACAAGGGCGTGAAGGTCATGTACTTCGTGACCGAGCACGGACGCGTGGGAGGCCTTCGCAGCGAGGCCGGCGCGACGAAATACACGGACGTGACCGACAAGAACGTGTGCAACAAATTCCTTCTGGTGCGCGCCGAGTACTGACTCTTCGAACATGAGAATGCCCTCTCTCCGGGAGTAAAGAGAGGGCAGTCCAAAAGCGAAGCGAAGTGTGACGGTCGTGACGGTCGTGACGGTCGTGGCCGTCGTGACCGTTGGCCGGCTTCGGAAGGAAGACGAAACAGGCCCATGCGTTCGAGGCTGGGGATTCCGGTGTTGCCGGTCCTGCGGGCGACGAGCATCCGACGTGCCAGTCGGGATCCAATCGAAATCTGCCCGATTTTCGCCAAAGGCCCCATGGTCGAGGTCGCGATGCCGCTTCCTTTCGAGGGCTCACGGCATCGAAGTGGAGGAGTGCCGTTTCCGAAGACCGCGCAATTTTGACGCCCCGAAATTCGCCGAATGAACGCCCATTCATTCTTGACGCAGTGGCTCAATGGGGCAAGGATTCCCATGACCCCGAAGGCCATTGCCATCGTCCGTCGCACGAGGCGCGCGTGAGAGAAGCTCGCTTGCCTCGTCTCCTTCGCGCTCTTCGCGGCGAAGGTTCTTTTGTCCCCGCTTTCAAGGAGCCACCGTGTCGAAGCCCGTTCAAGCCATCAACCGCTACAAGGCCGACCTCCGTGACATGTATTTCTTGCTCTTCGAGCAGTTCAAGCTGAACGAGCTTTTGGGCAAGGGACCCTTCGAAGCCTGGGGCGAGGAAGAAGTTCGCTCGTCCATTTCGGAAGGCTACCGCTTCGTCCGCGAGGTCCTCGGACCGCTCAACGTGGTCGGCGACATCGAGGGCTGCAA
>JAYUKI010001317.1:0-7374 GCA_043764595.1 Myxococcales bacterium
AATCGTCAGCCTTACGGTCCGCTACAAGAGCGCGACGGTCGACGAGTTCATCGACAACCACTCGTTCGACGTGAGCGTCGGCGGCGTCTTCGTGAAGACCCCGACCCCGTTCGCGCCCGGCACGCTCCTCAAGTTCGAACTGCACATCGACGGCGACAAGGCCGTGATTGCGGGCGTCGGACGAGTCGTTTGGAAGCGAGAGCCCACGCAGGCGGGCGGCGATCGTCCCGCTGGAATGGGCGTGAAGTTCATCAAAATCGACGATGCTTCGCGGCAAATCATCGATCGCCTCGTCACGCAGAACGCGGACGCGGGTGGGGCCTTCACCCAAGCGCCCGAAGAAGCTCCGGTCACGGTGACGGCGCCGAAACCAGCTGCTGCTGCCACACCCGCTCCTGCACCCAAGCCCACGGCCGCACCGGCGCCAAAACCGGCTCCCGCCGCGGGAGTGCCCGCCCCAGCGCCAAAGCCCGCTCCCGCCCCGGCAGCCGCCCCGGCGCCAAAACCAGCTCCAGCTCCCGCACCGGCGGCCATCGCGCCCCAACCCAAGCCCGCTCCAGCTCCCGCCGCTGCCCTTCCCAAGCCTGCAGCCCAGCCCGTGCCAAAAGCGAGCGCGCCTCCACCACGTGCTGCGATTCCCGCCGCTGCAGCCCCGCCGCCCCGTGCTGCGACGAAGAACGACTCCATCCCGCCGAACGACCCACGTCGACAGACGGTGGCCGGTCTTGGTGTTCCGCTCGGACTCGCGTCGCAACGGAAGCCCGAAGTTCCCCCAGCGGCGAATACCCAGCCCCTCGGCTCGCTCGCCGACGACGAAGCATTCGATTTTCTCGCGAATCTCGAGCAAAAAGACCCCGCTCCGCCCGCCGCGGTAGATGGTCCTCCGCCGAAGGGGTCCTACCCGTCGCCGTTCGATCCCGAACCGTTGACGATGATGAAGCCGCCCGCCGCCCGAACCGAGGATCCCTGGGCGTCGACGTTGATGGACTCCCCCAAGACGCCCTCGGCGGACGAGTCCGCGAGCTTCAGCTCGACGCTGCCGCTCGCAAGGGGCGCCATGCCCGACTTCGACGCCGCACTTCGCGCCAAGGCCGAAGCCGAAAAGACCGCCAGTGGTCGACCCGCGGGTTTCGACAAGACCATGCCGCTCGAGCGAAGCGCCATGGGCCTCGCCGGTGCGACGGCCAAGCCCGCTCCAGAAGCGATGTTCCCAGCGGAAGCGCCCACGGCGGGCGGTGGAATGTTCCCCAAGGAATCGCCACGTGCCGCGCAGCCGTACGACATGGACCGGCCCGAGCCGACCGTCATGAAACAAGCCGCGGAGCTTCTCGAAGAAGCCCTGCGAGAGGCCGGCGGCTCGCTCGACGAAATCGGGCACAATCCGCTCTTCCAAAACGCCGGGCTGAAGTCCGAGGGCCCCACGGTCGCCGAAGGCCCGAGTGACGATCTTCTTGCGGCCGTTCGTGGAACGGACGGACGTCTCTCTCCCGCAGGCGACATCAAGCCGGCTCGGCCAGGAGAGCTTCCCACGGTGCCTGCGTTCACGCCGGACGGCGCCGCTGCCCTCCAGCCTACGCCTGGTCCCAGTACGGTTTCGGGCGCCTCGGCGCAGGTTCCAGCCCAGGCCACGCCGTATGTCCCACAGCCACTCGCCATGGAAGAGCAAGTGCGCCCCCTGCCCACGCCGAAGAAGCGGAGCGGCGGTGGCGGACTCGCCGTAGCTTCCGTGCTCGTCGTCACCCTTCTCGCGGGCGGCGGCGTGTGGGCCTACAAAACCCACGCGTTTGGAATCGGCGCGCCACCGGCTCCGACGGCCTCGGCAGCCCCCAGCGCGCAGCCTTCGGTCGCTCCCTCCGCTGCCGCCGAGGTCCCGGAAGCTGGGGCAGCCATTTCCGAAGAGGCTGGAGCCACGGCCACGGATGCTGCCGTGGCTGCTGCGACGTCGGCTTCGGCGGTCCCTTCGGCCTCCGCGGCCCCTTCCGCGTCGGTCGAAAAGCCAGTGGTCAAGCCAGTTTACCGTCCGCCGCCCCCGCCTACGGCGGCCCCTGTGGCTACGGGTACCGCGGAACCCACCGCCGAGCCCAAGCCCACCGCCGAGCCCAAGCCCACCGAGCCCAAGCCCACCGAGCCAGCTCCCAAACCGGCCGAGCCCAAGCCCGCCGATCCAAACTGAACGCCGCGAGCCCGTGCCTCGAACGCTTCGAGGCGCGGCGCCGTCTAGCGAACGAGCACACGACGCGCAGCTTTGCGCATGCGTGGAGCCACGCGGGGGTCGAGCGCGAGCCGCTCGAGTGCAGACCGAGTCTCCGCGGAGAGCGTCGGCCGCGCATGATTCGGATGGCCACAGGCACCGAATAGAGCGAGCTTTTCGGCCGGCTGCAGCGGACGACCTGGGTGGCCGAAGAGCTTGCCGTAGTCGAGCGCGGGCATCGGCGGGACGCGACGAATCCCGTTTGGGGGGGTCGCACGGAAGGCCTTGAATATAGGCGATCCCTGCACCACCCGGCGCTGAGCAGGCGAGCTCGTGGGTGGGCCGAGCAGTGCGCCCGCCGCAAACATGACGTTCGAGACGTCCGGGCACGCATCGAGGTTGCCGGCGTTGATGTTCGTGCACACCGGGGTGTCCGTAAGCGGGTCCGGATCGCCGCTGATCTCCGTGGTGTGGTTCAGACCGAAGAAGTGACCGGCTTCGTGAGCGAGGACGACTCCTTCGATCTCTGCGTTCGCTTCAGGAATGCTTGCGAGAGCCAGTCCGGACTGTTCGTTGCCCGGCGCGTTGGCTGCGCCTGGGATGCCTGCCGCGATGCCCCACCACTCGGAGGAGTCGTCTCCCTCCGAGAGGAAGACGTGCAGCGACTGCGCCCTCCCCGCGACCCTCGTTTCCTGGAAGAGCGAATCGAGCTCGGAGTCTTCGATCGTCGTGAAACGCGACGGAATCGCGTAAAACCGCACTGGACCGTTTCGCAGCCCGTAAAGCGCGAAAACGTTGGCAAAGAACGATCTCATTCGGCCGACGACCTCCGGATTGGTGGCCGCATTCGCCGGAGTGATCGCCGTGGGTCCGCCAAGGCGGAGACCGGACGGAAGGTACACGTCGAGCTCGAGGGCGCCGCCGTGGAACTCTCCATCGGGTGTCGACTGGAGCTGAACCTTTGCGCGAAGCGTTCCCGCCCCCCGGAACGTGACTTGCCAATTTCCAGGGACGACGGTTGGCATCACGTCGGGGTGCTGGCTCTGGGGTATTTGAACCGCCGCCGTCGAACCGAAGAGAGTTTCACTCGTAGGATGGACCCCGCCGAAGGGCTTCGCATCCTTGTGGACGAAACCTCCGTTGGGCGAGAGGACGTCCATGACCGCGAGCGACTCCGACGGGCGATCGGATTCGACGATGACGTGGAATCCGAGGGTGTTGGGTGGCACGGCGAAGGTCACGGGAACGCCCGCCGAAACAGCCCCCAAATCGAGTACGGAGAGAGGCTCGGTGGGGCCACCGTCGAAGCCTGGAAGACTGCTCGCATCCCCGGGGGGAGCGTTTCCATCCACTCCTGCGTCGATACGGAAAGGAGGGAGTGCGGAGTCTTCGTCTGGAGGAACGGAAGCATCCGAAGGCACCGTGTACTCCTCGAAGAGGGTCTTCCCTCCACATGCGACCGCAGTGCTGGCAACGACAAGCGGAAGCACGAAGGCCCAACGGTTCATCAGAAAGCTCCAATTCGGCACGAACGGTGACAGCGGAAACGGCGTTTCACGAGGGATTGGTCACGGCCGGGTGAATCCATCGCAAAAAGCGCCACGCCCGCTGCTTTTTCGGCCACACGCGCGGGACGTTACTCTTGGCATCGAGGAACGTTCGCGGCTTCGGCGACGCCGTCGGCTCCCTTTTTGGCCTCTTCTTTCGTGCCTTTTTTTCCCTCGTTCCACGCCTTTTCGGCTTCGGCGGTTCCCCCAGAAAAGAAACCACCGACGGTGCGGCCCGCCGTCTTCACGCCCTCGACCCCCGTTTTCGCGCCGGTCTTTGCGCCTTCGACGCCCGTCCTGGCCCCCGTCGCCACGTCGTCGGAAGGGGTCTTGCGGCAGGGCGGTGGGGCGCTTGCGCAACCCGCCGTCAAAAGAGTGAAAAGAGCGGCGAACCGAACGGCATGGGCGGCCTTCATGGGCGAAAAACTAGTGGAACGCCTCGGAGGTGCAAGCCTCACGGAGACGTGCGCTCGAGAGCCACCAGACGTTCGGCCTCGGAACGGTTCACTCCGTACGTGGCCATCAGGCGGTGAACGAGCTTATCGGCGGTGTGCCCTTGGGCTAGGAGCGCACGCACCCGACGGGTGGGCTCGTGCGGATGGTGGGCGAAGACCCACGGAGCAAGCTGCCGAAGGACCTCGTCCTCGCAAATGCCTTCGACGACGGAGAGCCCTGCATCACGGACCATTTTGGCCCCCACCCCGTCGACACGCGGATGGGGATCTCGGATGCCCAAGACCAGCGTGGCCACGCCGCATTCGGCCACGACCTTCGCGCACGCGGGGGTGCGTCCGTGAAACGAGCAGGGCTCGAGCGTCGAATAGAGCGTGCCTCCCGCAAGGTTCGCTCCGAGCCCGCGGGCGGCGCGGAGGGCGCCGATTTCCGCGTGGTCCTCGCCCGGGCCGCGTGTGAAGCCACGCGCGACGATGTTTCCCGCGGCATCGACGATCACGCAGCCGACCCACGGGTTGTCTCCTGTGTGGCCTCGGGCCTTTTCGGCCTCCGCCATCGCCTCGCGCATGTACGTCTCGTGGTCCACGACGTCGAGACTACCTCGTCCAACCGATGGTGCGCGAACGACCCGAACGACGCGAACGCGTCACGGCCACGAGGGGGCGTCCCCTTGAGCGATTGGAGGCGCGATCGCGAGGATGGGCGCAGGTCCGACGAGGAGCGCGTCTTCGATCACCGGGTCCGACTTGCCGGCGTGATCGATGGCCTCGTGCACCTTGGCCGCATGAAGAGCAAACGCGGCATAGGCCATCGAGGCAAGGGCGTAGAGCACGACGACGACCCCAGCCTTGTCGAGCTGCACGAGATCGAGACCTTGAAACTTCGAGCTGCCGGTGTTGGCCGCGGGGAATACGTTCGCGAACACCGTGGCCGCCAGGAGAACCGTGTTGTGGAGAAGCGACCAGATGGCCACACCACGTGCGAGGCTTCGTGAGCTCTCGGAGCGCTTCGTGAAGCGAATACCGAGCACGAGATGTGCGATCGACAGCGGAATGCCTGGGATGCCGAATAGAGTCGCGAGCCCCGGCCCCCCCTGCGAGCCGTCGAGCTCGATCGCGACGCCGACGCCAACGAGTGGAATCGACGGGATCCACATGATGCCGAAGAACATCGCCGCGATGGCAGCGCCTTGAACGGCGCCTGGGATGTCGCGCATGCGCTCGACGAACCCCACCGTTTTTTGGGAGCTGCGGTAGGCCCCCGCACGGTCCGCGATCACGGCGTCATGCGCGTTCCAGCCGGGACGATTCCGGGCGTGGAGCGCAAAGAAGGTTCCGATGACGGCCGCAACTGCACCTGCGGGGACGAACAACCAGACCAATGCGAACATCGATGCCTCCGACGCGCGACCGCCGAGGAAGATTCCCCGTTCGACCAAGATGGCGTGTTGACGCTCGGTGCAAGGCCCGAGCCCTCTTCAAGATGGGCCGCACGGCGGGCGGCGACAAGCCAGTGGCGCTCGAATTGCGACCGTTCGACCCACGAGACCGCGGGCTCGTTCGCGAACGCCGTGATCGCGGTGGCATGCGCTAGTGAACCGACGCTCGCTCGATTTCGCTTCGCCGCGAAGAGGAGGTCAGCCGATTCGGTGCGAAGGCCAAGAACCGCCGTGCGGCGTCACGTGCGCAAGATCTCACCGGCTCGACGCGCAAAGCGCTCCGTATCCGCAAGCGCCCGCGGAGAGAGTCCCGTCATCAGCGCGAAGCCGTGCGGCATGGACGCAGCCATCATGACTTCCGCCATCACACCCGCTTCGTCAAGACGACGCGCGTACGCTTCGCCCTCGTCGCGGAGCGGATCGAAACCGGCGACCACCACGAGCGAAGCGGGCGCACCGCGCAAGTCGGCCACAAGGTAGGGAGACACGCGCGGATCGCTTCGCGGGTGATCGCCCAGATAGTGCGCCAAATACCAGCGTATCGAGGCCCTCGTGAGGAGGTACCCCGTCGCGAGCTCGGTGTGAGATTTCATGGAGCACGTGGCGTCTACCGACGGATAGAGCAAGAGCGCAAGCTTTGGACGAACGGCATCGGAGCGTGTCTCGAGGCCGACGAGCGCGGAAAGGTTTCCCCCGGCGCTATCGCCGCCGATACCGAGACGCGTCGGATCGATCCCGTAGCGGGCGGCTTCTTTGGCGACGTGGCGAAAGGCAGCGACCGAGTCGTCGACGGCTGCGGGAAATCGGTGCTCGGGAGCGAGCCGCGGACATACCGCGATCACTCGTATTTTGGCTTCGAGCGCGATGCGCCTGCAAAGCGTGTCGTGGGTGTCGAGATCGCCCGTGACCCACCCACCACCGTGGATGAAAACGAGGCCTGCGGTAGGCGCACGCAGCCCTGCGGGCTCGTACAGACGAGAAGGAAGATCGCCCGCGGGGCCCGGGATTTCGCGCTCTCGAACGACCATGTCGCCACGAGGCTCGTCCTCGACGAGGGCGATGGAGGCTTGCATGCCTCGGCGAGCGGCGTCGGGGCTGCTGCCCGCGACTTCCACGTCGCCCGTCTTTTCACCGAGCGCGAGCATGAGCGCGATGTCCGGATCGAGCCCTTTCGCAAGGTCACTGGCTCGACCTCGCAAGAGCGATTCCCGGAGCCACGGCGTACGGAAGATGCGGCGCACCAAGGGGCGCCCTCCCGAGACCTTCATTCGCTCGAGCACGCCAAGCTTCATGTGGATGCCTTGCTCCCTGATGTCGGTTGGCATGGCCGAGCGATCCGCCTTCGGCGCCCTTGCATGGTTGGGCGTGCAGGCCCTCGTGCAGGCAGCCTTTCGGAGGCCAGAAAGTGCTTAGGCCACCCAGCGGGCGAGAATGACCGTGATGTTGTCGGGTCCGCCGTTTTCGTTCGCTCGCTGGATGAGGCGCGAGGCGGCTTGTTTCAAATCAGGTGCAGTCTGCACGATTTCGAGGAGCTCTTCGTCGGTGACGGGCCCCGAGAGACCGTCCGAACAAAGCACGTAGACGTCGTCCGCGCGCGAGGGCTCGAAGCGCGTGTCGACCTTGACGGTGTCCTTCATGCCGAGCGCACGAACGATGACGTTCTTGTGCGGGAAGTTCGCGATCTCTTCCGGCGTGAGGCGCTTCATCTTGATGTAGTCGTTCAAGAGCGAGTGGTCTTCGGTGAG
>JAYUKI010001318.1:0-7332 GCA_043764595.1 Myxococcales bacterium
GTGTCACCGTTCCCGCGATCCGGATACGCCAAATGCGATGCGTGTGGCGACCACGGAACCTTCACGTCGCGTGCTCAACATCGAGCAGTAGTGCTAAGCGAAGCGTTGTGGCCCACGTGAGCAGAACCATCGAGGCCTTCGGGAGCTGGTTTTGCGCTTCGGAACGTTGCGTTCCGTCCGCGTGGCACAGGTTTCTGCATGAACATAAGGTCGAGCTTTCTTGGGCCTGCCTCGTTCGAGGTGTCGCTACGCGCCGCCGTGAAGCGGTCGCTGGTGCCGCAATTTGCAACTTGCGACCACCTCGTGTCGCACTTCTCGCATCGTGGCTTGTCGAACCTGGCGCTGGCGCTCGATGAGTGCGGCGGCGATGGAAGGCACGGCGTGTGCATTGGCCTCTTCGTGCGGCCGAGCCGCGAAAGAGGCCAATGAACACCAGTGAGTTTTCCGACCTCCCCGACGACGATGAACCACTCACGGTGCGCTCGCTGCGCTTCGGGCGCGCTCGGATCCTGGTGGTCGACGACGACCCCGAGATGCGCGAGGCCGTTGCCGAAGCCCTCCACGCCGACGGCTATCAAGTCCGCGTAGCATCGTCCGGGCGGGCGTTTCTGACCGCGATCGCGAGCGTGGAAGCGGGTCACCACGAACTGGATGGGGTCGACCTCGTGGTGGTCGACAATCGCATGCCAGGAATGACCGGCCTCGACGCGCTTCGAGCTCTTCGGGGGGCCGAGCGTACGATGCCTGCGATTTTGATGACCGCATACCCCGCGGCGCACATCGAAGAGGAGGCGATGGGGCTCGACGCGACTGTCTTGTCGAAGCCCTTCGCGCGGTCGGAGCTCACTCGCACGGTTCTCGCAAAATTGCTTGGTAGAGCGCCCATACGCGAGACTTGATGCGAGTAGAGCTTCCAGGAGCAACAAGGCAGAGCTATTGCGAAACTCCGTGTCGATAAATGGCTCGCCCGATGCCTTCGCGTCTGTCGATGAGAAACCGTGCCGCGGTCGCGAAACCGTCGTAGAACGGCTGGACCATGCACATCTTGATGGTCTCTCCCGAGCTGTCTCCCGTGCTTACCGAAGGCGGAATCGGCGAAGGCGTGCGAGCCCTGGTAGACGCGCTTTCCGTGCTCGGCGAGACCGTCACCGCGGTCGTGCCAGGGTGCCCGCGGCGCGAAACGCCGACGGACCTCGTGGAGACGGGTTCGCTTCCGAATGGCGCTTCGTTCCGCAAGGTCGTGCAAGGGGGGCTCGACGTGATCTTCGTGGATCATCCCGTGTTGGCGTCGCGCCCCCAGCTCTATGGAGAAGACACCGGCGACTCCGAAAGTGCCCATTGGGTGGGAACGTTCTGCCGCGCCGTAGCCGACTTCATCGCGACCCATCGCACGTCGTTCGAGGTGGTGCACGCCCACGAGTGGCCGTGTGCGATGGTGCCGTATCTGCTTCGTGAGCGAAAGAGCGGACCCCCGTGCGTTTTTACGCTGCACAATGCCATGCACCAAGGCGTCTTTGCGCCCGAGGTCGTCTCCGCGTTCGGTCTCGGGAGCGAGCACGCGAGCTTCGATCGACTCGAGTTTTTCGGCCGCGTGAACCTCGTGAAAGGTGCCATCGTGGCGTCGCGTTTCGTGACGACCGTCTCGCCCACGCACCGCGACGAGCTCTTGCTCCCGGAGCACGGTGAGCTGCTCGAGGGGCTGCTCGCGAGCCGTGGCCCCGACTTCGCCGGAATTTTGAATGGCATCGACGGCGCGAAGTGGAACCCGCGCATCGACCCGTGTCTGGCCGCGCCATTCGACGCGAACGACCTCTCCGGGAAGGCCATTTGCAAGGCGGCCGCGGCGAAGGAATTTGGCTTCGATCCCTCGCGGCCATTCGTGCTTTCGGTCGGGAGAATCATCGAGCAAAAGGGCCCCGATCTTCTCGCGTGCGCACTGCCCGAGCTCGTGGCGCAAGGGGCTTCGGTTCGCGTCTGTGGGGCGGGGGACGCACATCTCGAAGCAGAGCTTCGTCGTGCCACGGAGAGCCTGCCAAATGGACGGGCGCGGATGCTCGGGCGTGTCTCGGACGAGGCCGTGCATCGGCTCGTGGCTGCTGCGGACTACCTCGTGATGCCGTCGCGCTACGAGCCATGCGGCATCGTGCAGATGTACGCCATGCGCTACGGAGCGTTACCCATCGTTCGCCGCACGGGAGGCCTCGCCGATTCGGTAAGGGCGCACACGTTTCCGGATGGAACCGGTTTTTTCTTCGACGATCCTACGTCTCGAGCGTTGGCCGTAATCGCCACGACCGCACTTGGGCTGTACGGCTCGTCGCGTTTCGCGGAGATGCAAAAGAATGCCATGCTCATCGACCGCGGCTGGGAGCGCCCTGCGCTGCGCTACCGAAGCCTCTATGAGCGCGCGCTCCAACGTTGCCACTTCGGCTGAAGATGGGAGCCCCGGTTTTGTCGGTTCCTCTAGAAAATTTCGTGCGTGACCAGTCGCACTCCGGAAGACATCCAAAACGGGAGCGGAGTGTCGCCGAATACCCCGGCACCGCAGGTCGCGTCGAACTGAAGGTGGTCGTTGAAAATGTGCCGGAAGCCGCCCTGGATGGCGCCGCCCGGGGTCGGCGAATAGGGGTCCCCGGAAAAGAGCTCGAAGACCCCGTGAAAGTCGCCGACGAGGCGCACTTGGGTACCTGCGCCCCACGTGAATTGAACGCGGCTCTCTTTCGCACTTTCGCGCAGGACGGAACCCGCGGCGCCCACATTGGCGTGAATGAGCACCCCCTCGTCGAAGAGCGACTCTGTGACGGCCAGGTAGCCGTAATACGCGAGCCCGTCGGTCTCGAAGCCGCCCCGTCCCAAAGGGGGGATGCCGCCGACCGCTACTGCGAATCCGGGTAGACCGTTCGGGGCAGCGTCTTTCAGTAGAAACTTTCCCTGCAGAAGCGGCGCGGAGAGGGCGAAGAGTGGAGACCCGGTCCGATGGGACGAGCCCGCGACGCCGCCTATCGACAGCTCGAGCCAGTCGGTCGGTCCGACCGCCGGGACCGTCCAAACCTGCATGGTCTCGCTGTCCCTCCGCCACCACGACTCGAGCTGCACATGCCCACGACCCACCACCCGGGCGTCATCGGTGATGAACGGGCGAATCGCCGCCGCCGGTGGGCTCCATGCCACAGCTGCCACAGACCAAGCTGCCACGAGGAGGCGTGCGAACCGCATGGGAGGCGTCTAGTCGCTGGGGCGCTTGGACGGCAAGCGCGATGCTCGACGGGAGCATCGGGAGTCTCTACGAACGAACGCCGGCGGCGCGATTCAGGACCTACATTGGCGCAGGATCTTCATTTCACCACACCGATGGACCATGGCACGCGGTTTGGCGTTGCCGTATCGTCAAGATATGTTCACCCGAACGCGATCGATTCCGGCGCTGCTCTTGACGGCATTCGTGGTCGCGAATTGCGGCTCGACCGACGAGACCAGCCCGTTCCCCGACGGCACGGTCGATGGCGGGGGCGGTGGGGGTGGCGGCGGACGCGAGGGCGGCGGTGGCGGCTTCGAGTTCGACTCGGGCACGGGCGCCGAAGCGAGTCGGCCCTGCGTCGGCCTGGAATGCCAGCAGGTGGCGTGCTCTGGGGGAACGACGAGCCTCTCCGGGAAGGTGTTCGCTCCCGAGGGAACGATTCCACTCTACAACGCGATTGTCTACGTTCCGAACGCCAAGCCGGAACCCTTCAAGCAAGGCGTCGTGTGCGAACAGTGCGGACAGGTCACCGGGTCGCCCGTCGTCACGGCGATCACGAACGAAAAGGGCGAGTTTCGCCTCACCAATGTTCCCGTGGGCGACAACATCCCACTCGTGATTCAAATTGGAAAGTGGCGACGGCAAGTCACGATTCCGAAGGTCGAGAAGTGCGTCGACACCGTCGTAGAGGCGGCCAACACGCGCCTTCCGCGAAACTCCACCGAGGGAGATTTGCCCCAAATCGGCTTTACGAGTGGCAACGCCGACTCGCTCGAGTGTTTCTTGCGCAAGCTCGGAGTGTCCGACAGCGAGTTCACTCCGCCCACCGGGCCCGGTAAGGTTCACTTCTTCCGCGGAAACGGCGCGAACATCGCCGGCGGAGCTCCCGCGGCAGCCACCCTGTGGAATTCGGCGGCGACGCTAAAGAAGTACGACATCAACGTGCTCTCGTGCGAAGGCAACGAAAACACCGGGGACAAGGCGCAGTACTACCCCCAGATGCTCGACTACATGAACAGCGGTGGTCGCGTGTTCGCGTCCCATTACCACTACGTGTGGTTCCGTTATGGACCGCAGCCCCTGCCGACCACGGCCAACTGGGGCGGCGCGCAGGGCACATCGAATCCGTACCAGATTGACACGGACTTCCCCAAGGGAATGGCATTTGCCGATTGGCTTCAGAACGTGAACGCCACGACCACGAAAGGCACAATCAACCTCCTCGACGTAAGAAACAGCGTCGGCGACTCGATGCCGGCCGTTTCTCGACGGTGGATTCGCTCCGACAACCCGAAGACGGCCAAATACTTCTCGTTCAATCTGCCCATTGGCCAGCCCGCGGACAAGCAGTGCGGTCGTGCCGTGTTTACGGACGTTCACGTTTCCGGCACTGGAGGCGCGACGTTCCCCGGCTTCTGCAATACGGCACCGCTCAATGCCAACGAGAAGGCCCTAATCTTTCTCTTCTTCGACCTCTCGTCGTGTGTCCAAGACGAGACGAAGCCGCCGCAACCGCCCCCGGCGATTCCGAAGTAGCCTCCGCTTTCCCCTGGTCTCCCCAGCAGGGGCCCCGCGCCCTCCCTACGGGCTCGGAGCGCCACGTCCGAGAGGCTTTTAGCTGTGGACCGCGAGGCCGAACTCGCGCGGCGTCTTGCCGATGGCGCTCTTGAAGTCTCGCGAGAGGTGCGCCTGATCGGTGTAGCCGAGCTCGACTGCGAGGTCCGCGAGGGACGGGGCCTCTCCTCGCTCGATGCGCAGGGCCACCTCCTGGAGCCGGTTTCGTCGGATGACAAGCTTCGGCGTCGCACCGACGTGGTCGAAGAAGAGTCGCTCGAGCACGCGCTTGTGGAGTCCCGCGACCACGGAAAGTCGCTCGACGGTGGTGATGGTCGGATCTCCGGCCACACGCGCGACGAGTGCGATGGCGAGCCTCGAGCCCCGCGCGTGCTCCTTGCGGCGATGCGAACGAAGCCAGATGGACATGCGAGAAAAGGCTTCGAGTTCGTGGGTTTCCGACAATACGGCGCGCTCGAGGAGTGTGGCGTCCTCGCTGAAGTGGTCGGCAAGTGGCGTGATGGTATTGGCGAGCCGACTCGCGGGCACGTCGACGAAGGCCCTTGTCCCACCGGCGCGAAGCTTCACGCCAAAGACCCGACCTCGGCCTTCGAGTGTGCGCTTCCAGAGGCGTGTCCACACTCCGACGACTCGGGATTCGGTGCCCATGTCTCCCTCTTCGACTGCGATGTGCAAGCAGGGATCTCCGAGGAGCTCGGTCACGTGAGGCACTTGCCCGCGGAGGTCCCACTCTCCGACCCAGTAGGTGGCGATGACGTCGGCGAGATCGTCCGGGGGCGCGTAGGTGCGTGCCTCGACCCGGCGCCCACTCTGCCGGCTCGAGACGAGCCCTCGTGAACGATTCTGCTCGTGAGGTCGTGTTTCTACAAGCGAGCGTCGCTTGCCCATGGCTATCGTCTCTCGCCCAGGAGAAGAACACCCATGAATGGAGTCATCGTCAGCAATGTTACCACTCTCGCCGCATACGCGGGACCGCACGCCATTCCTGGCGTTCGGTTCCGTGCGGCACGCGAGCCACTCGGGGTATCGTCGTGGGGAATGAACGTAATCGAGCTCGACGCCGGGTGCGACCTTTGTCCCGAGCACGATCACCTGAAGGACGACCAGGAAGAGGTGTACGTGGTGCTCTCGGGCTCCGTGGTCCTCCGCGCTTCGGGCGAAGAGAGGGTTCTGGTGGCCGGCGACATGGCCCGAGTCGCGCCCGAGGTGCGAAGGAAGCTCGTGACGCGCGAGCACCCCGCCACCGTGCTCGCGCTCGGAGGCACGAAAGGAAAGCCGTATACGCCCTCGATGGGCGGATGAGTCGCATCGGTATGGTGTGGGTGGGATCGTGCGAGGAGCCTTCGGCGTCGTGCCCGATCGGCCGATGGCTCTGCGACTACCCGACGATCCGATCGAAGTCTCCCGACTCCACCCCGAGCGCACGCAGCGCTTCGGAGAGTCGGGTCTTCGAGACCGACACGAGGGTGGGCATTCCGCCCGAGAGGCCGAGGAGGTCTAGAAAATTGGCGCCGCTGTCGAACGGGGCCGCGAGGGTCAAGGTGTCGCGGTCCACGAGCAGTGCGAGGCTTGCGCGCTCCTGTCCGATGAGCAGAAGCTGCGTTTTGTCGTAGCGATCGCCTTTGCCGGTCACGTCCACGAAGGCCAACGTGCTCGCTTTGGGGAAGGGGCACTTTCGGAGATCGACACGCAAGTAGCCCTCGGCGAGCTTGCGCGTGGTGCGCTCGATTTCGACGAGCTCGGAGCCTGCGCGGTCGATGGGCTCCCACAGGGAGGCATCCGACAGCCCCGACGTGAGAAGCCTTACGATGGCCCCCAAGAGCCCGTAGTCGCGGCCTCGTGCACGGATGGCGCGGTCGATGCGATCGCCCACGGAGCTTGGTTTCCCGATGCGTGTGTCGATGGCGCGCGCGTCGTCGTCGGCGCCGGGGTAGGGCTCCTTGCCTCCCAACATCCACTTGGCGGCGCTGGCGAGGCCGTCGAAATCGGTGTGGCACACGATGGTGTCGGTCGGGCCGATTCGGGCCACGAGCTCTTCGGTGACCATCTCCGGGCAGGCGCCATGCTCCGCTTTGGTGGACAGCACGAAACGAGGGTCCGCCGAATAGCGTGCATGTTCCAGGTGATCGTGGTGGTCCACCCACGCGGCGAGGCGCGTTCCGAGGGCGTCGATGAAGGGCAGGGTGAGCTTCTGGAAGCCACCTCCGGACGCTTCGGACGCGAAAGCGACGTCCAGAACAACGACGCGTCCGTTCAGTTCCTGGGCCTTCGGTAGCTTCCGTGGGGTCGCGAAGGCGAGCGTCTCTTTGGGCACGGGCCCACTCTGCCACACCCGAGCGCTGCGCGTCGTAAGGTCCTTGGAACGCGCGGCCCCCAGCGGTGCAGATCGACCACGATTCGCGATTCTCTTGGAAAACCGGGCCACTCGAAGTTTGACACTCGTTTGTAGAGGCCCGTATCGTGAACGCCTCATGGCGCTAAACGTTCTCGTGTTCGAGGGCGACTCCGCCTTCGCGGGT
>JAYUKI010001319.1:0-2198 GCA_043764595.1 Myxococcales bacterium
CCGGCGACATCGTGCACAGTGTCGCTGCGCCTTGGGGCCCAATGGGACTACATCGACGCCCTGGGGCTCCGCCTCGTGCGGACCCTCGATTGACGTCAGCAGGATTCGCCCTATCCGTCGGCCCTCGGCTCACGCGCCTTCCTGCGATCGCGGAAACGTGTCATCCGGGACGCCATCGGCGACTATGGGGCGGATACTTGAACCCAATTGCTCTCGTACGAGTCCTTGGAATTTGGGTGGGTGCAGCTCTGACCATAGGGTGCTCAGCACGGCGTGCTGAGGGCACCCCGGTGGACGCGTCCCCCGAGATTGGCTCCGCCTCTGACTCGAGCCCGACCGACTCGACCGTGAGCGACGCTTCGATTGGTTGCTTCAGCACGTTCCAAATCAGTGCCGACTGCAAGCATCCGGCCGTCGAAGCAAAGTGCAGAGACGGCTTCTGTGCGATTCCGCCCGGCTGCTTCGTCGCCGGGTCCCCTGAGTGTCAGGGACGCCGCGGCGCAACCTCCGAACCGGAGGTGCAAATGACCCTAACTCACGCGTTCGAGATCGGTCAGCACGAGGTGACGCAGGAAGAGTGGGTACGCCGTGGGCTACCAAACCGCGCTACCGCCCCCAAGTACGACGCCGGCGACCTCAGCGCGTACGGAAGCTGTCTCGAACCGACGTGCCCGGCGACCAACTTTAGTTGGTACGACGCCCTCGAGTACGCGAACCGCTCCTCGCGGGCGCACGAGCCCCCGCTGCCTGAGTGTTATGCCCTCGATGGGTGCATGGGTGAACCTGGCCTTGGAATGAGATGCACGGGGGCCCGGTCGATCCCGAGCGATGTGTATGCGTGCCGCGGCTACCGGTTGCCGACCGAGACCGAATGGGAGTATGCGGCGCGTGCGGGCACCCGGACGGCCTACTACGGCGGGCCGATGCTCGCGACGAAGAACACCCACTGCGCATCGGAGCCATACCTCGACCCGACGGCTTGGCATTGTTTCACGGCAAGTCGGAACGAGGGCACTCCCCCGCTGGCTATCATTCTGACACATCCCGTGATGACCAAGGCTCCCAACGCTTGGGGTCTCTACGATATGCTCGGGAATGACATGGGTAGTTCGGAGGAACGCACCATAAGAGGATGCGGGGCGTCGTCGCGACCTCCTGCACCGTTTCCTGGCGGCCGTGGTCGAATCGGAACTACGTCGACGCCCTAGGGCTCCGCCTCGTGCGAACCCTCGATTGACGTCCGCAGCATTCGCCGTATCCGTTTGGGCGATCTCCCACCCGAAGCGATGCGGGGATCCTGGGCGGGGAGCTCGGGCGAACCCCGTTTCTCCCTCGTCGTACGAACCGGATGCCTTCGACTTGGATGGCGACCACCACGCCGATCTCGGAAGCGGCGCCGCCGCACTCGCCTCGACCTCCCATTGTCTCGAGGTCACAGGTGGAAGCGGAAGGCGCACGAGGGCTTCGCGCCGGGGACGCGAATTTGAAGGTACTGGGAGAGTCGAATGCCTCGGCAGACGTGCCGAAGGACGATTGCGGGGTTCGCGAAGAAGCTGCGGGGGAAGTAGGGGCCGGAAACCACGAGGAGGCCGCACGCCCAGGCCCAGCCCACTTCCTCACTGACTCTCGACGTCCACCAGCCGCACGCCGCGCCTTCGTTTCTCGGCCTCGGTCGCATAACGAAGCCGCTCGTAGAGTGCCAGCACGTCCGTCCGAATGCCCGTGATTCGGAGCTCGGGGGTGGTCTTGTCCATGGCCTCGAGGACGATGTTCCCCGTTCCCATGATGCGCTGTCCAAAGGGCCGGCGTTCCTTGGCCCGTCGCCCGTCGCGAGCCCAGTGGCTGCAAGGAGTGCGATCGGCATAAAGCTCTTTGCGCGGTTCTCGAATCCCATTCGTTTCTTCGAGTCCACCCTCCAAAAACCTTTGCGTCCGTGACGAGCCCGCTACCCATGGGATCGACGGCACTCGTTCGGCCGACACGGGCCTACCGGACGGAAATGCACGTCGCGAGTAGCCGACCCATGTGCGCCAAACGTGGACGTCTCGTATGACCTCTTGAGCAACCGAAGCCCTTGGCCTCCGAGCCCGTCTTCGCCTCCCCTGGAGGCCGCGAAGCGGACGACGAGGGGGAGGCCGACACGGCCACAAGCCGAAGCCTGCGTATCGCGCTGTAGGCCGTGGCGGGTGGGGGATTCC
>JAYUKI010001320.1:0-2197 GCA_043764595.1 Myxococcales bacterium
AGGGAAATCCAGCGCTCGACCGCAATGGCGATGGTGGTCGCCGCCATGGCGAGCAGGATTGCGGCAATGACCTTGCTCAGCGGGCCCATCGTGGCCCAAATGTGGAGTGGGTTCAGGTTCATGGTCGGTTCTCCTGGAGATCTTTCAATCGAACGAGGGAGGGCTCACGAGCGCGGACGGAATGGCAATTTGGCGTAACGAACGACCCGCGTGGGTCGGCCGTCGAGAGTGGCGGGAGCGAAGCGCCAGCGGGAGACCGCTCGCACGACTTCGGCGTCGAGCAACGGGTGGCCTTTGACCACCACCACATCGGTGACGGAGCCATCCTCGGTCACCGTGTATTTGACCGTGACGACCACTTGGACGCCTGCACGACGGGCTTCTTCGGGAAAGCTCGGCATCGCCTGGGCGATCGCCCTCGGGGCCACGATCGACTCGGTGACCTGCGACATGGGTAGAGGAGGCGCAACGGGGGCTTGGGTCGCCGTGGGCTTCGGAGCAGCAACAGGGCCGCCTCCCGTCCCAGTCCCCCCGACCACGCCATCGAGGCTTCCTCCCGGAACTCCGGGAAGCTCGGCTACTGCCGCCGACGGATCGCCTTGTTTTGGGGCCTCCGTGGGAATGTCTTTTGGAGCGAGGGCCATGGGCCGGCCGAGAGGGGGCGGCGCATTCGACTTCGCTTTTGGCGCGGCTTTCGGCGCTTCGACCTTGGCGGCAATTGGTTTTGGCTCGGCTTTTTGCGGTGTGAAGACGACGGGGGTCGCGTCCTCGAGGACCTTCTTTTTGATCTCTTGACCGAAGACGACCCCGAGGATCACCAAGGTCGCGAGGACCAATGCGGCGGCGGCATAGCCGACGAGCAATCGGCGGGCCGAGAAGTCTTGATACCGGTCGTTCTCGAGAGCTGCGAGGGACACGAGAGCGATGTACGGGGCTCGTGTGGCAACGAGGTGAAACGTTCGAGGCCGTCGTGAAAGCGAATTGTGACGTTCCAAAGTGCGATCACGGAGGTCACCGTCGCGTTGCTTTTGGCACACGACCGTCGCTTCAAACTGGCGAGGGCCAACGCGGAGCCCGCACGTCTTGATTGGCAACTTCGGGCACGTGGGGACGGCACGTTCGTCCCACGCGCCACTCGGACTTTCGGTGAAAGCTCGCGTCGCTGCACGAGGGCGCTGACGGCTCATGGCCTTCGTCGAAGGACGTACGGGCTTCTGCGGGACCGCCATCGGTCGGGCGCGACGAGAACCTCATCGTCGAAGCGGGCGCGCGCAGGAACGGGAGCTCCGTCCGGCCACGCGCCCGTTCCGTCTGGGCCCTCCGGTGGCAAAGTCGCTTTGCCATGCGGTTGCGGACGAAACCGAAACGACTTCGTCACGCAGTCGACACATTAAAAGCGTCTCATGCGCCCGCAAGGCGGCCGGTGACAAGACTCCCTCTCGTCCCCGTTCCACCTGCCCAAGGAACCAATGCCGAACGTTCTCGTTACGGGAGCGCAGTGGGGCGACGAGGGTAAGGGAAAAATCGTCGACCATCTCGCCGCACGGGCCGATTTTTCCGTGCGTTTCGGGGGTGGCGCGAACGCAGGTCACACGCTCGTGGTCGGCGGCAAAAAAATCGTCCTCCATCTCGTGCCCGCGGGCATCCTCCACCCACGTTGCAAAGGCATCGTCGGAAACGGATGCGTGATCGATCCTGCGGCCTTCGCCAAGGAGATCACCGAGCTTTCGGCGGCCGGCATCGACGTGTCGCCTCCACGCCTCGGGATCTCCGAGATCGCCCACGTGGTCACCGCCTACCAGAAGATCGCCGACGGCATCACCGGCAAGGCGATCGGCACCACGGGCCGCGGCATCGGCCCCGCCTACACGGACAAAGCGCGACGCGCAGGCGTACGCCTCGTCGACATCGTTCGTGGCGAGCATCTCTCGGTCCTCGAGGCCCAACGCGCTTACTACGCCAAGCTCCTTCCGGACGACGTGGAGCTTCCGGCCGCGAAGACCGTGGCCGACGACCTATCGACGGTGGTCTCCGGTCTCGCGGCCTACATCGGCGACGTCGCCGAAGAGGTCCACCGCGCGATGAAGGCCAACGCGGCACTTCTTTTCGAGGGTGCACAAGGCGCACTGCTCGACGTCGATCACGGCACGTACCCGTTCGTGACCTCGTCCACCACCACGGCCGGCGGCGCGTCGAG
>JAYUKI010001321.1:0-7311 GCA_043764595.1 Myxococcales bacterium
CACGAGGGCTCATCGCAATCCTACTCCGGGCTTATTCGAGCGCACCATGGCATGTCTTATTCCCTCGGGCCAGGAGTTGAGGCACGAATTGGTCGCGGATTCTGCCTCGGCGCGGACCCTGGACGTGGCCTCGTTCACCACGTTCGAGCGACTCGAAAATGCACGATCGCGTGATCAGACTGAATGCATGAACCGCACGCTCGAACGGCTCGCCGACTCCCACATGCTCGGCGCCTTGTTGGATCTGTTGGGCTCGTACGAGCTCGTCGATCACTGGCAGCAAGGAGAGTTCCACCACGACGTCGTGCTGCGCGTTCGTACGGGCCGCCTCGACGGCCTCGCCGAGGCAAGAATCCTGGTGGTGGCGACGAACTGCAATGGCGGGGTGAAGGAAGTGCTCGCCTTCGCAGACGTCCCGACGAGCGATGCCCTTTGGCACTGGCGGTGCCCGGAAGTGCCCGATTTTCAAGGCGAATTGCCGCCCGTTCTTGGGCGCGCCACCACCACTCACTGGTTTCCACCGTGCGACCTCTTGGCCGCCGATGCCCGAAGCGAGCTGCGCGAGGAGTTTCGGGAACGCCAGCCAGGAGGAGGCTTCCGTATGAAGGGGTAGTCGCACGCCCGGCAGGGCTCGAACCTGCGACCAACGGCTTAGAAGGCCGTCGCTCTATCCAACTGAGCTACGGGCGCGTTTGGCGTAGAACTTACCAGGAATCTTCGAGTCGCACCAGCCACGTGCGACCGGGCCTCCCGCTGGCCCAAGGGGAAAAGCCGCGGTCCGGAAGTATGTGTGGACTACACGTCCGTGCGTCCGCGTGCGCGGAGCCAGTCGCGGACGGCGTGGCCCGTTCCCATGGGCCAGGGTCGGAGCTTGGCTTCGGGCACCGCTTTCACCCCAGCGAGCTCTTCGGCGACCACGATCTCGCCCTCGGCGCGCACGTGGTACGTGACGATGACCTCGTTTTTCATCTCGAAAGCGTGCACGCCCACCAGGCTCACGATGGTGCCGTCCAGGCCGAGCTCTTCTTTGAGCTCACGAAGGCAGCCCGCTTCGGGGGTCTCGCCGGCTTCGAGGTAGCCCGTGACGAGGCCGAACATGCCCTCCGGCCAGCCCTTGTTTCTGGCGAGCAAGATGCCGGTCGGGTGCTCGACGATGGCGGCGACCACCGGGGCAGGATTGCCGTAGTGCACGAAGCCGCACGTTTCGTCCGGACAGCGCTTTCGTTCGCGGTTCTCGTGATCCAGCGCCGTGACGAGCTCGCGTCCGCACGCCATGCAGTGTTTCACCTTCATGCGTTCCTCGTTCGGCTTGGGCAAGCGAGTCGCGTCGTTTGCATGATCGCCGGTCTTTCGTGCTCGGTCATAGGCGGGTTACCTCGACGTGTCCGACGTAGTGATAGGAACCGAACTCGACGTGCGAGGCATAGATCTCGATGCGATGGGACCCGGCTTCGGCGACGGGACACGTTGCGCCGATCTTCTCGCCGTCGCGCGTCACTTTGCAGTTCTTCTTCTGGTCTTGGACGAGGACAAAATGCTTCTTGGGGTTCGAGAGCTCCAAGGAAAAGGGTCCCGTCGAGGTCACTTGCGAGCGCTCGGGCCGCACGAGTCCGAAGCCGTCGGCGAAGAACTCCGCGCTCATCATCGGCCTTCGGAAAAACTCGCCGCGATCGATGGGCACACCGAGCTGCCATTCCTTCTCGTCGGGGAAGTGGTCCACGCGAAAGACCTCGAATGGCGTCCCGAAGTAGACCACCTTGAAGCGCTTCACGAAGGTGGCGCCTTCGAGGTAGCCCGCGTCCCACGTGGTATCGATGAGCGTCCACGTTCCGTCGATCTTGACGGCGTTCCACGCGTGCGATTCGCCGTCGGGCCGCATGTCGCTGCCCCGCACGGTGCCCACGACATAACGAGCCTCGAGGCCGGCGGCTTTGGCGATCGCGGTGAAGAGGCGGGCGTAGCCTGCACACACGCCCACGCGCTTCTTGAGGACCGTGTCGGCATCTTGTGGCGGATAGAGCCCTGCCCGGTACGAAGGCCCATCGTACGCGATGTGGTCGGCGACCCAATCGTGGACCGCGCGGGCTCGTCCGGCCTGCGAAGGCTCGTGCTGGGCGATGTAACCCCCGATGCTCGCGGGCGAAGCTTCGGCTTCGGGCGGCATCGTCGTGACTACGGGCGAGAGCTTCGTGTCGGACGAGGGCCATGAAAAAGGTGCAGTTTGCACGGAAGAGGGCGGAAGCACCGCGATGGGCGCGGCGCTCACGGCGGGCGTCACGACGGTCGGCGCGGCCGTCGGAGGGGTCGACGGCGCCGTCGTCGGAGCTGGGACTGGAGGCCGTGTGACTTCGGTTGCGGCAGGAGCCACGTCGCTCGAGTCGAACGGGGTTTCCCGAGTCGCGAGGTAGAGCCACTCGAGTCCCTTCGCTGCACCGTGGGCAACCGATCGGCCGCGCGCTGCGAAGGCGCCGTCCTGTCCGTCGAAGAGGAAATCTCCGCGTGTCGAGAGGGCCGTGAAGGCGGTCTTGGGGAAGAGCACGAGAAGCGCGACGAGGAACACGAGACTCGTGACGAGCGTGCGGAGGACGAGCCGGTCGCGCCTTCGGAGCCAGCGCTTTTTTCCGCTGCGCAGCGTAGACGCGAGCTCCCATACGACAGGGGCCGTGGGAAAGAGAGCAAGGGCGATGAGCACGGACCAAACGCGACTTTGGTGCCCGTACGCCGCGAGCGACGCCGCGAGCCAGGTGCCCGTGAGCGGAACGAGCAGCACCAAGACCCATGCGCCGACGGAAAAAAGCACCCCGAGGGGCCCGCTCTTGGTGCCGTCGTCCGTTGGTCGTGCGGGTTTGGCGGGTGCCATCGCGAAGAAGCTAACGTGCCTTGGCGCGCTTCGCGAATCGCCAAGCAACAAAGCGGAAGGCCCGCTCCGGAATTTCCGGGCGGGCCTTTCGAGTGCATTTCGGTTCGAAGCCGAAGCTCAGACGCTTACTGGCACTGATTCGCCTTGGCGCTCTCGGTGAGCGAGTCCTCGGCCACCGCACGTTGCTCGCAGCGCTCGTCCTCGGTCCACTCTTTCCAGTCGCCAGCGCGACCGAGGGTGGCGGCGTGAGCCTTGAAGAGGTCGTAGTTGGGCTTGCCGCCTGCGCCGTTCTTGAAGGGCGTGATCTTGCAGATTTTCTGGATGTCCGCGCGCGCCTGTTCCTTCTTGGAGAAGTCGAGGACGATGTCGGCCATGGCCGCGTTCGTGGAGTTCCAGCAGCACGTCTTCGACTTCGGGTATTCGAGCTCGGCAAAGGCGTAGTCTTCGAGCTTTCGGAACTCGGTGTCGACCGCGGCTTTGTCCTTGTTGAAGGAATCCTTCATCACCTTGTAGAGCGCCTTGAAGCCGTCTTCGCGGGCCGTACGACCCGAGCACGTGGCGGGAGTGGCGCGGAGGCGCAGGCGAGCGTTCTCGACCAGGCGGAGCGCGCCGTCACGCTGCTCTTCGGGGGTGCCGGCGGAGAGGATTTGCTCCCACTCGGCGATACGACCGGCGATCGCAGGGACGTTGTCGTCGTTGATCCAGTCGGCCCGCGCGGCGACGGGGACGATGTTCTGCCAGCGGCCGTTCGTGAGGACGGGGGTACGGAAGCGGCGGAGACCCCCACCGAGCTTCGCATAGGGCGTGCCGTCGAAGCCATCGCCGGGGCCGCCGAACGCGACGTTCGTGAACCAGTGGGCCGAGTCCTCGGGGAAATCGATGATGGCCTGGCGACGGGGCATGCTGCCCGACGCGGTGGTGATGCGCATGCGCGTGGGCGAGACGTTCTCCACGTTCTGGATCGGAACGCAGTGCCCGATGCCCTGGCGCTGGAAGCGCTCGATGAGGGCGTCGCCGGGGCGCACGGCCTTCGGCTTCACATGGAACATGTTCTGGCCATCGGCCAAGTTCACGCTCCCGAAGTAACCGTCGAGGATGCGGAGGAAGTAGCCGACGCGCTTATTGAGGAGGAGGTCGTCGAACCAGGCGCCCGCGCCCGCGTCGGCCGGGCTCGTGATCCAAGGGACGTTGTCGTCGGTGCCGATGTGGAGGGTTCGGAGCTTCGCATCGGAAGGCCACGGACGGCCGGGAGCCCAATCCGCGGTCTGGTCTTTGTAGAGCGTGCGGAACGTGGGGAAGTTGCCCGCGCGCGCGCCGTCTTTGGTGACGAAGCCGAAGTGGCCGGCGTACATCGGTTGGCCGTTCGACCAGCCCGTCATGTAGAAGGGCAAGCCGTACCAAGAGGCGAAGATCACGCGCATGACCATTGCGGTGTCGGCGCACTCGAAGACACCCGACTTCACCGTCTTGCCCTGAGGAGTCTTGAACTCCCAGGTCTTCGCCGTGGTGCTCCAGCCGCCCTTTTCGGCGGTGATGATGCCGAAGCTCTTGAACCAGGCGGAGTACTTCTCTTCCCAGGTGAGGCCGGAGTTTGCCCCCCACGCGAGGCCGGCTTTTTTCGCCTCGGCGGTGTCCTTGTCGGCCCACTGGTTCTTCACGTCCCAAACGGTGGTGGAAGCGGAGGCCGGCACATTGATGGGACCGCCGGCGACTTCACTGACCGCTTCGAGGCTCTCACCGAGCTCGTTGTCGGAGAGCTTCGTGTCATCGCCTGCCTGCTCGTCGCCCTCGCTGTCGGTCGCTTCGGCGCTACAGCCGGGCAACGTCGCGAGAGTGAACGGCGCCGCAAGAAGGAGGATGGGAAGAAGACGCTTCAACGACATTGAGGGCCTCGTGGGTCAGGGTAGCTCCGCTGTGCTTGCGCGGATAGCTCGAGTCTTTTGTGGCTTAGCAGCGGAAAGAAAATCTTCCAGGTCTCGAACGGGAATCGGGAGGATCGGGAGAACGATTCGATCACGTTGATCCAGTCGTTCTCATGCTTTGCAAGGATGGGGCCGAGGTACGAACTTGTCCTACATCGGGATTTCTTAGGCTCGCCCAAGGACCGACCGAGCCAGATGGATCAAGATGGGCTCAGCCTGCTTGTCCATGTGCGCCGAAGCGAGCGAAGTGGAGGAGACCTTTTGAATCCTCGCCCTCGAGCCTCGGTGGCGGGCGAAAAAGCCCCGCTCAACACCTCAAGGTACCATCCATTCCTTGACCGCAAGCGCATTTCGGTTCACGTAGCCGCGATTCGGTGGGAGGCCTCCAGTCGCTTTGGCTCTTCGAGAGCCATCGTTCCGGTTGGGCTTCCACCTTTCACGAGGCGCTCGACAGAGCGCGGAACTCGGCCGGGAGGCACTTCGTCTCCTCTCCGCACGTGAGGCAATCGATGAGAGCTCAATCGGGGATCGTCATGGTGGGGGTCGCGCTGCTCGCGGGCTGCGCGAACGATGGGACGAAGGGCGAGGTCGGCAAGAGCCGAGCCGCCCTCGAGTCCGACGGAGCCCGGGTGGTTTCGTTCGGGGACAAGGCGAGCGAGCTCGGGTTCGAGCCTGCCGTCGCCGAACGCGCCGCGCTGGGGGCTCCCGCCGTGGCCAGGCTCGCCACCGGGGAAACCCTCGTGCTCGACGCCCTCCATTCGCGGGTCGTTCGTCTCGAATTGGACGGCTCTATCACCGAGGTCGCGAAGGTCGATCGCGATGCCGACGATCTGGCGGTCGGCCCGGACGGCGCGTTTGCGGTGAAGCGTGGATCCACTCCGAAAGTGGTCGTCTACTCCGCCCGCGGCGCCCGCATCGGTGAGCTCTCGTTTCGCATTCTTCAAGACGTCGAGCGCATCGAGCTCGGAGCGTCGCGTCGCGTGACCGCCATCTCGGCCCATCAAGAACGCTACCTGCTCGGCAGCCCGACGTTCCCGGCGTCCGAGGCCGAGGTCCTTCACTCGAAGCGGGAAGGCGTGGCCTCTCGCTCCGACGGCGCAGGGCTCTCGATACTGCGCTCGTCCGACGGCGAAATTTCCCTCGTTTCCACCCGCAAAGGCTCGGACGACGAACGTTCGGTCGAGGTCTCGCGTGTACGCGTCGGCGACGGTGCGTCGGCCCGAATCGTCGGCGTCACGGGCGACGTGGCGTGCATGCGCGTCGAGCATCTCGCGAAGTCGAACGAGATCGCGGTCGATCGCGAAGCCGTTTGCGTGGATGCGGTTCTTGGGACGATCGTCTTCCGCACGCCGCTCGGCGCACCGGGGCTTTTCGTGCCCCACCGCGAGCTCTCGCTCGAGCACGGCTTCCTCACCTTCGCGAAGCCAGACGCTTCGTCCGGTGGGAAATCGGGCGGCCTTCGCATCGTGTCTTTCGCCGTCGGGGAGAAGAAGCAATGAAGCGCGGTCTAGGTCTTTTCGCCTTCGCAGCCCTCCTCGCGAGCCAGGTCGTCGCGACCCCGGCCCACGCACTCACGCGGGACGAAGTTCTCTCGCGCGCCAAGGGATTCACCTACCACCCATGGCGCAGCAGCGCCGCGAACCAGCGCGGCACCTGCGCGACCGAGAACGCGAGCTACGTCTCGCTCTCACCGCCGGGCGACTACGTCGGCGTCCCGTACGACTGGGGCGGATACATGTCCCTCTTCACGTTCGATCAGGGGATCGCTCGTGGGCTCGGCGCGGGGTCGCAGTCGACCGACGGCATCCTCGCCTGTGCAGTCGGTCTCGACTGCTCGGGCTTCGTCAGCCAAGCGTGGGGCGTCGGACATTTCACGACCTCGAGCCTTGCCGAAACGTCCGGCGCGATCGCCCAAGCGCAGATGCTCGCGGGCGACGTTTTCAACAAGGCCGGCTACCACGTCGCCATGTTCAGCCACTCGCTCGCGAACGGCGAGCCGGTCCTCTACGAGGCGCTCGGCAACAACGTTCATATCAACCAATACGGCGGATTTTCGCACGTTGCAGGTTACACGCCTCGTCGCGCGAACAACATCACCGGCACCACGGCGACCGAGCCCGTGGGCACCGTGAACAATCCCATTCCGATCACGTCGTTTCCGTTCACCGACTCGCGCGACACGCGTCAGTCGTTGAGCGACATGCTCGACGGTTGCGCGCTCGACGCCACCAAGCCGCAGCGCGGACCCGAGTACATCTACAAGGTGACGCTCACGCAGCCGGGCACCCTCACCGTGTCGTCGTCCGACGATGCGGCCACCGACATCGACGTGCAGCTCTTGAGCGCGCTCGACACGAACGCCTGCATCGCGCGAAACGACTCGACCTTCACGCAGCAAGTCGGCTGCGGCACCTACTACGTCGTGGCCGATACGTTCGGCACCGACGCCACCAAGGCCGGCCCGTACACGCTGTCGGTGAGCTTCACCCCGAGCGGTCAGGCTTGTTCGGCGGTTCCGGGTCCTGCGCC
>JAYUKI010001322.1:0-7311 GCA_043764595.1 Myxococcales bacterium
GAAGAGGTGAAGCGATGCGCTCCATGATCTTCCTCTGCGTGGCCTTCCTCCTCGCCGCGTGCGAAGGCGGGAACCCCTATGAGACGGCGTTCGACGTGAACGAACGCGAGCTCGCCGAGGGATGCGAACGCTTTTGTTCGGACACGATCGTCGGCGACGATGTCTACCTGGGCTGCGACGTGCGGAAGGAAGACGCCAAAGCCGGGTATGCGGGAAGCGAATGCGATTTTCGCTTCATTTGCAAGTACCGCACCCCGTATCGGGCTTCGGACCTTCATTGAGGACCAGAACCGCCAATCGCACTCGGTCGGAACGAATCCTCCCGCAAAGAGTCAATGCCCACACCGTTCCGCTCTTGCCAAAAGAAGCTCCCGCTCTCTGGCATTCTCGGTCATCCGCGCCGCTCTCTCGAATTCCCGCTTCGCCTCCCCTGCCCTGCCGAGCTTCAGCAGCACGTCCGCTCGGGCCGCGGGGAGGAGGTGGTAATCGCTCAGGACGGGCTCGTCCATGAGCTCGTCGATCAAGGCCAATCCATCTTCTGGACCGTAGGCCATCGCGACGGCTACGGCTCGATTCAGCTCCACGACCGGCGACCCCGTGAGCTCCACCAAGGCGTCGTAGAGGGCCACGATTCGCGGCCAGTCGGTGGCTTCGGGTACTGTCGCTCTGGCGTGGCACGCGGCTAAGGCCGCCTGAATCGCGTAGGGGCCTAGGGGCCTCTGGATCCGTTCGGCGTTTTGGAGTGCGCCGAGCCCTCTCGTGATGAGCAGTCGATCCCATTTTGAGCGGTCTTGGTCGAGCAAGAGCACGGGTTCGCCCCTTGGACCTAACCTCGCCCTCGCTCGCGAAGCCTGGAGCTCCATCAGCCCAAGCAGGCCGTGCGCCTCGGCGTGGTCGGGCACGAGGGCCACGAGAATCCGACCCAAGCGCATGGCCTCCTCGCAGAGATCATGGCGCAGCAAGTCTTCGCCGGCGCTTGCCGAATAGCCCTCGTTGAAAACCAGATAGACCACCTCCAAAGCGGAGGGAATGCGCGCACGAAGCTCTTCGCCTTCGGGTACCTCGAAAGGCACTCTCGCTTCGGAGAGCGTGCGCTTGGCGCGAACGATTCGCTGCGCCATGGTCGCTTCGGACGTCAGGAAAGCCCGCGCGATTTCCGCTGTGGAAAGGCCCGCTATGAGACGCAGCGTCAACGCCACGCGCGCCTCTCTGGAGAGAATCGGGTGGCACGCCGTGAGCACCAGCCGAAGCACGTCGTCTCCGACTTGGCCATCCAGAGCGTCGCTCCGCTGGAAGCCGTCCAGGCTCGGCCCTACTTCGTGCTCGAGCGCGATGTGCTTTTTGGCGATCATGACGCGCCGGCGCCCTTCGTCGATGGCGCGATTTTTGGCCGCCGTCATGAGCCAGGCCCCTGCATTCTCGGGTATTCCGGTCACGGGCCAGGTCTCGAGCGCGGCGACAAGGGCTTCTTGGGCGAGGTCTTCCGCGTGGTCGATTTCGCGCACGAAGCGCACGAGGCCGCCGATGAGCCGGGCGGCCTCGATGCGCCATACGACCTCAATCGCTTTGCGCGTCGGCAAAGAAGGGTCGTACATCTCGGAAACCTACTTCGACTTCTGTCGTTCGACTTCGGCGCGCAGACGCTCTTCGTTGGCGCGAAGCTCGGGCGTGAGCGCTTCTCCGAAGTCCTCGTCCGCGAACACCTGACGAAGCTCGAGCTCGGCCTCCTCGCCGGGCATCGGATCGGGGCAGCGACGCGCCCACTCCAGGGCCTCGTCCATCGAGCGAACTTGCCACATCCAAAATCCGGCAATGAGCTCTTTGGTTTCGGCGAACGGCCCATCCACGACTTCGCGTTTGGCGCCCGCGAACCGAACGCGCTTGCCCTTCGAGGTCGGGTGGAGGCCCTCCCCCGCGAGGATGATGCCCGCCTTCACCAACTCTTCGTTGTACTTGCCCATCTCCATCAGAAGCTTTTCGCTCGGCATGATGCCCGCTTCCGAGCTCTTCGTAGCCTTGACCATCACCATGACCTTCATCGTCGTTCTCCTTCAGTGAGGCAGGGTCCGCGACCCGACCGGGCCCGTCAATCCTTGCGTCTCGAGCCAGCGACGAAGCAGCCCCGCGAGGATCGACAACCCCGAGGACGAATTTTTCAGACAGAGCCCGCGTTGAAAGCCCGAACGTGCAGACTCGCGCAGTAGCGTGCACACTTCACACAGTTCTGAGGCGAGCAAACGGCTCGTTTGCTCGGTGGAGCGTCGGTACACGCCTTGCTTAGTGCTCGGGCATGCCTCTCGCCACCTCGCCCAGCAAGCGCTCCTCCTCTGGGTCTAATCCATCGCGACACCGCATGGACCACCGGGGTGGACCTTTGAATGCCACTCCACGGTTCCCGCCAACCGACGAGGACGCGGGCCCGACGAAGCTCGACTGCCTCGGGGTCGGGGTCGTACAGACGGGCTGGGCGGAGCTGTCGGCGTGGGTCTATCGGGCCGCGGTCCACCGCGAGCGCCCCGGCGCCCGCACGTTGTACTTCGCCAACGCACATGCGCTGAACAGCGCCTGGACCGACGTGGAGGTGAGGGCCGCCTTCAACCGCGCGGACGTGGTCGTGAACGACGGCATAGGCATCGAGCTTTACGGGCGCATCGCGCGGAGCCCCTTCGGCGAGAACCTGAACGGGAGTGATCTCGTGCCGCGGCTCTTCGCCTCGGTGCCCGAGGGGCGGAGGCTGCGCGTCTATCTGTTTGGCGCTGAGCCTGGTCGCGCGCTCGCGGCCAAAGCGCACATCGAGGCGCGCTACCCGCGAGTCGAAGTGGTCGGCGTCCGCGACGGATTCGACCACGCCGACGTCGTGTCGGACATCAACGCGTCGCGCGCCGATCTCCTGCTGGTTGGGATGGGCAACCCGCTCCAAGAGAAATGGATCGACGCACACCGAGGCGCGCTCGAGGTGGGGCTCGCGATGGGCGTGGGCGCGCTCCTCGACTTCTTGAGCGGTGAGGTCCGTCGCGCTCCACGCCTGGTTCAGCGCATGCGCGTCGAGTGGCTCTTTCGCCTCGCGCGCGAGCCGCGTCGCATGTTCGGTCGCTATGTCCTCGGCAACCCGGCGTTCCTGCTCCGGAGCATCGTGTACCTGTTCGCCGCCACAGCCTCGCGTCGGCCTTCCCCGTAAACGTGCCCGCGCCCGGCGCTGGGGAGCTTCACGGCGGGGCTCGACACACCCGAGGAAGAATTTTTCAGTTCCTTTCCGGAGGGCGAAAGGGCTCAACCCAGCGCACGCACGTGAGCGACGAGCTCGGCACCGAGATCGGCGCGTTCGTCGAGCACAGGCCGGCGGAGGACGTGGAGCGTGGCCTTACGCGCGGAGGACGCGACGAAGGCAAATCCAGGGCTGGCGACCGCGATGGGCAGCTCGGCGAGGGACGATGTGGCCACCGCCATGCTCTCTACGCCGAACAGACCATCGGAGGAGAAGGTCGCGTCGATGCTGGGCGCGGCGGGCTCGCCTACGGCTTCGGCCATGGGGTGCGTGCCCGGCGGCGCGAACCAGCCAAACGGCAGATCGACCACGAACGTGCTCGTGACCTCGGCCGAAACGACGGCCTCGTCGGACAGCACGAAGTCGATCTCGCCGCGGAGCAGCTCGGCGGGCGCTCGAGCGGCCTCCACGCGGCGAAGAACGAGCCTTGGCGGAGGGTCGGCACGGTCCACCAGTACCTTCGAGGCGGCGACGGCGAGGGCTCGCTCCGCGATTGGACCAGCGTACGCGGCGACGAAGCGCCCCGTCGGGAGCGGAGTGAGCGCCTCGAGGCCGTCGTCGACCGCGCGCATGGCGGTGCGAATCGAAGAGAGCAAGCGCCAACCCGCCTCGGTGACGGCGATCCCCGCCGCGCCGCGCACGAAGAGCGGCGCACCGACCGCGTCCTCGGCGAGCTTGATCGTCCGCGACAGCGCCGACGGGCTCACGGCGAGCTCGCGCGCGGCGCGCTGGATGCTTTCGTGCTCGGCCACGACCCTCACAGCCGGGAGCCAGTTCCAAACCGCCATCACCCGCCGCAGCCGCTCGGTCATGACAGAACCCTCTTCCGTGCGCGCACTCAGCGCCAGACCAAAATGTCACCGAGTGGCTTCCGCGAGAGGGCGTGCCGCGGAACCGTGGCGTCGTCCGCAGGGAGCCCGACCGGGACGAGGAGCTCGGCGCGCTCGTTCTCGGGGCGGCCAAGGAGCTTCGCGAGGAACGCCATCGGGCTCGGGGTGTGCGGGAGGGTTGCGAGCCCGGCGTGGGTAAGGCTCGCAAGGAGGAGGCCGCACGCGATCCCGACCGATTCACGCACATAGTAGTTTTTTGTAGTCGTCGTCTCGTGGGTGAGCGGACAGATCGTAAGCTCGTGGGTGCGCGCGAACACCACGATCACGTAGGGAGCGTCGGTGATGTGGGTCTTCACGGCGTCGGTCCCGAGCGGCGCGAGGGCCTCACGCCAAGCGACCGGACCTCGCTCGTAGAACACGCGCTCCTCCCGCTCTGCCGCGTCGCGAATGGCCGCCTTCGTGCTCGGATCTTCGACCACGACGAAGGTCCACGGTTGTTGGTTGGCGCCGCTCGGGGCGGTCGCGGCCGCGCGAACGGCGCTTTGGATGAGCTCCGGGGCCACGCGTTCTTGGCTGAAGAAGCGGCACGATCGCCGCGTCGACATCGTCTCGAGGAACGCGTGCGACCGCCGGACCCGCTCCTCCGCGGTGAGGCGCTCGAGACGAAAGGGCACGGGCTCGTACGGAGCAGGCAAGGGACATCCTCGGTGGGAGCACGGCGCGTCGATGGGGGTGAAAGGCGGTCGGGGAGAGAGGCTCATCGCGGCCACGCCACTTCTCGCAGGCTCTCGAGGGCGCGATGAAAGCGAAGCTTCACCGCCACGGTCGTCGTGCCAAGGACCACCGCAGCTTGCTCCGCTCGGAGGCCCTTGCCACGGACGAGGTGGAACGTTTCGCGCTGGAGTGGCGGCAGCGTCTCGAGTCGGTCGCGGAGCGCACGTCCGAGCTCTCGGGCGAGCGCGGTATCCTCGCCCGAAGGCTCATCGCTTGGGACTTGGTCGGTGAGCTCGCGGTCCTCTGCATCGCGCGGCAGCGATCCCTCGTGCCTCCGCCGACGCACCTCGTCGATCGCGAGGCGACGGGTGATGGTTTTGGCCCACGGGAGCACGTCCGCACCATGCAGAAATCGGTCGCGCGCCAAGTGCATCTTGAGGAACGCGAGCTGGACGACGTCCTCGGCAAGGGCGCGGTCCCGAGCGAAGCGCAGGGCGAGCCGTAAGAGCCGCGGCGCCAGATCCTCGTAGACGTGAGGGAACGCGGAGTCGTCACCTGCGCCGTACGCGGCCATTGCGCGGCTCGCCGGCGACCGGCTGCCTTGGAGGAACGAGCTCGCCATGCAGGGTTCGATACCGATCATGACCATGCGGATGTACGCGGAATGGGGCCGCGCAGCCCGCTTCCCGAGGCTCGAATGATTCGGGGGGGGCACCCAAATTCCGGACGCCCATCTCGGGGTGGTGGCTGAGGTCTCGAAACGAACGCCGCGCTGAGACGGCCGATTCGCCGAGGCCACGCTAGCGCGCCGCGGGGTCTTTACCTCCCCCTGCCCACTCGCAGGCTTTGCGTTCGCGATGGGCCTTTCCGTATCCCGGGAGAGCAAAGCCGAGAATGGGCTTTGGGGGAGGTGGACACGGGGAAGAAAGCAAAATCGCCGGCGACGAGTCGAACGAGGGAAAGCCTGACGGCCTCGACGTCCCTGGGCTTTCTCCCCGGGGCCGGTGGGGGCACCTGCTCGTTCTTTTGCTCGTTCTCCGCTTGGACCCTTGGGCTTTTGACTCAGCGAACCGTAGTGCCCTGAGCGAGCACTTCGTCGGCCCACTTACGTGCGATTTGGCACGTGCTTTTGGAGGTCCATTCGGCCTTGTCGCTGCGCTCGGCGGGGCCGGCGAGAATGGCATAGGCGCGGCCTTTGACGGCTACGGCGAGCGGGCCGAGCTTCGGGCGATCGACGCACACGAACACGGGGGAACGGCTTCCGGGCGCCATCTCGGTCAATTTCAGTCCCGGGAGCTTGGCGAGACCGGGGGCCATCTTCTCGAGTGCGCGTTTCGCGAAGGCGTCTGCGGGGCCTTTTTCCGGTTTGTCCGTGACGACGAGAATGGCGCTCGCGAGCATTTTGCCATTCGCATAGACGCCCGAGCGATCGCCGCCCCAGGCCGACGCAGCCACCTTCGCGTCGGTCGGACCGGCCCACTCTTCGACGGCGAGCCGAACGCCGGCTTCGCCAGCGGTGTCCTCGTCCACACGAGAATAACCCGGTCCGAGAGCGTTGGCCGTGGGCGCCGGAACGGCCAACGCGGGCTCGTGGGATATCCACTTTTCCACGTGGAGGACCTGTTCGGTGGTCTTCGGGAGATCGCGCCAGGCCTCGTCGACCCGAGGAAAGCCGCCTTGCCGACGGAGCGCGTGCACGAACAGAGTGCCCTCTACGTAGGGAAAAACGAGTGTACTTCGCATGAACCGCGGCGCGTTGGCCGCGTCTCCGAAGCTCATGGCATTCGAGAGCATGTTGGAAAAGAGCGTCTCGGGCAGATCGAGCGCCGTTTGCCCTTGGGCCTTCAGCGAGACGTCGAGCATGGCGCTCGTGGCGTCGCCCTCGGCCAGCATGCTTCCGGCCATGATCTCGTCGCTCTTGCCGGGGTGGTATCCACTGCGCTTTTTCAGATCGTAGTGCTGGTCTTGGAGCGCATGCACGAGCTCGTGCGCGAGCGCTAGATTGGCCGCATCCCCCGCGAGATCGGAGGCCACGTACATCGTGCCGTTCTTCGGCTCGTAAAACCCGTCGAGCTGCGCTTCCAGGAGCTTCGAAAGCTCACCGAGGTAGTCGAACGGCGCAAGCGCGAAGCCCATGAGCTCCATCACTTTGGCGTCGCGTTCGATCGCGGCCTTTGGGTATTCGTCGTCGGCTTTTTTGCGCACCGCGGCCACGAGCTCGGTTCGCTCGAGCACCCTGCCGGGCACGGGCCGCAGGGCCGCAAGGCCTCGCACCGCGCTCACCTTGCGAAGGGTCGCGGCGATGCGTTTGTCCTCGGCCGAAGGCGCGGCGCCTCCATCCGCTTCCGGAGACGGGGCGCTCGGGGCGGAGACGGGCGTGGGCGGCTCGACCTTGGCCATCGGCAAACTCGGCACCTTGGGCGCGGGATCGCACGAAGCCACCGTGAGCATCAGTGCAAAAGAGCCGGTAGACAAAGCTCGGCGACGAGCGCTCATCGGGTT
>JAYUKI010001323.1:0-2190 GCA_043764595.1 Myxococcales bacterium
TCCCACGGAATTCGCTCGGTCTCGGGGAGCGGAAGTGGCGCCTCGAGATCGTACCAAGCGATGGCCGGGAGCTTCATGGCCTTCGCTTTGGTGAGAAGCCCACGACGGGCCAGCGGGCGGCCTTTTTCGACCGCCGCGTTCATCGCGTCGAGCGTCTTTCGCGAGAGGCCCGCGTCGTGGAGCGCGACGTCCAAGAAGTGCTCCACGCCGCGGCGCGCGTAGAGCGAGAGGCGCGTGCCCGAGATGCGGTTCAACGCCGCGGCCGTCACGTCCGACAGCGATTCCCACGCACGGTTTCCACCGGTGAACGCTGCTTCGCGCACGCGCCGATCCGGATCGGCCATGAGCGACCTTCGCTGCGCCATGGGCACCGTCGCGCGGGTTCCATCGGGACGGACGAGCTCGAACGTGAGCTTCGCGGACACGGTGTCGTAGAGACGACCCCAGCCAAAAATGCCGTCGGTGCCGAGGTCGGAAGCCAAGGCCTCCAGCGCTGCGGGCATGCGCTTTTTGGCCTCGACGCGGAGCTGCGAGAGGAAGTGTGTGGCCTCGACGAGGCGCGCGTCGGCCGTGAACGCGGTCATTTCTTCGTCCGACACGGACCCGAGCACGCGGCGCAGCTCGCCGGCGACCTTCTCGAGCTTGGACCGGAGAACTCCCAGCTCCCCCTCGGCGAGAGCGTAGCGTTCGTCCTCCGCCGCCGCCGACGCCAGGCACGTCACGTACGACATGGCGTGGCCGAACCGCGCGAGCACGTCCTCGTAGCGAAGGACCGCGCGCACCCAAGCGTCACGCGTCTCGGAAGAGAGGTCCGTCAGCCTCTCGGCGTCGGCCAGCAGCGAGCCTAGGTCGGCGTCGAGCGTGGCAAGGTAGGCCTTCGTCTCGGGCGACGCGAAGGCGGGAAAAAAGGAGGTCAAGTCCCAGGTCGGTTCCACGACGAGAGGTCTACCAAGCCTATTCGATGCGCGGAAAGACTTCGGCGGCCCGCGGTGCGCGGCTTGGGCCGAGGCCCGCGAAACATGCCCATTCGAGGCCTCGAGCGACCAAGGTTCGACCCTCACCTTCTTGACAGCGGTACCGGGGCGGACCACTATCCCATCCGCTCATCTGGATAAGCAAATGGACCTCGCGCAGTACGTCGGAACCCTGAACCTCCTCGGAGACGAGAGCCGCCTTCGTCTTTGTGCGCTCTTGCGCGAACGGGAGCTCAGCGTGACGGACCTCGTGCGTGTGACGGGCCTTTCGCAGTCGCGCGTGTCCACGCACCTCGCACGGCTTCGTGAGGGTGGCTTCGTGCGGGACCGCCGCGATGGGCAGCACGCGTTTTATGCGCTGGCCGCCGACACTCTGCCGACCACGGCAAAGACCCTCATCGACGACGCTTCGCGTGCGGCCGATCCGACTCTCTTGGGCGATCAGAAGCGCCTGCTCGAGCTTCATGACGAAAAGCGTGGCGCCTTCCCCGAGGCCTTCGCGGGCGAGATGGAGCGTCACTATTCGCCGGGCCGCACGTGGCAGTCGCTGGCCATCGGGCTCTCGTCGCTTCTGGAGTTGGGAAACGTTCTCGACGTGGGCTCGGGCGACGGGGCGGCGGCCGTGCACCTCGCTCCGCACTGCCGAAAGCTCACGTGCATCGACACGAGCGACCGCATGGTGGCCGCGGCGCGTGCTCGTCTCGCACGGCACGAGCATGCCCGCGCGCTCGTCGCAGATGCGGAAAACATGCCGTTTCGTGCGAACGCGTTCGATGCGGTGGTCGTGTTCCACACGCTCACGTACGCCGAGCATCCGGCGCGGGTCCTCGCCGAGTGTGCTCGGGTGCTCGGTCCGGGCGGACGCCTTGTCGTGCTCTCCCTCGACGAGCACCAAGCCCGCGAGGTCACCCTGCCCTTCGGCGAGCGGCACGCGGGCTTTTCTCCACGGGTGCTCCGCGGCATGCTGTCGCGCTCGGGGCTCTCCGTGACGTCGTGCGACGTCGTGTCCCACGAGTCGAAAAAGCCTCACTTTCGCGTCGTTCTTGGCTCGGCCCACAAGCCCGCGCCCGCATCGTCCAAAAAACCAAAATCAGGTTAGGCCCATGAATCCTCTTCACCCGCTCGAGAAGCTCCTCCAAGAACGCATCGTCATCATCGACGGCGCCATGGGGACCACCATCCGCACCTACGGCATGACCGAGGCGGACATCCGCGG
>JAYUKI010001324.1:0-2190 GCA_043764595.1 Myxococcales bacterium
CCCACGAGGGGAGAGGCCGATGGCCTCGGACAGCGTCGACGAGCTTTCGTACTGCAAAGCGATACTACGCATGGGCCACCGCCCTACTTAGCGCGTCCCGTTCCTTACGCAACCTCGGCGAAAATAAGCCAAAATGCGCCGGACGGGGATCCTTCATGCGCCCCACACGCTTCGGCTAGGGCCGGCACCGATTCTGGCGCGCTACGGGAAACGAAAGGCCCGCCTGAAGAGGCCATTTGTGGCGGAAATCAGCCGTGGTAGAGAAGGGGGCGTGATGGGCATGAACATGCGAGGAAGCCGCAGGCGACCGGCTTGTCCATGGCGAGCGACCGAAGGGACCGAGGCATGAACGCAAAGAGTGTAGGGCTCGTCGTGGCGATGTTGGCTTCGTTTTCCGGGACGGGGGCCACGTGCCAGAACTCGTCCGGCCAAGGGGAGGTCGCCAAGGACAAACCCGAAGTGGCCGACGTGAAGGTCGACGGCATCGACACGAGCTCGCTGACGACCCGCGAAAAGAAAGAGTTCTCGCAGTACGTGAGCGAGTTTCTCTCGCCCTGCCAGAGCGTGCCCGTCCCGATCTCGCAGTGCGTGAACGAGAAGCGTTCGTGCGCGAAATGCCTGCCCGCCGCCAAGTACGTCTTGAAGGGCGTGCGGGACGGCATGAGCCGCGAGCAGATCGAAAAGGCCTACAAAAATAGGTTCGATCCCGAGAAGGTGAAGAACGTCGTGCTCGACGGCTCGCCCGCCAAAGGCCCGGACGCGGCGCCCATCGTGATGGTCGAGTTCGCCGACTTCGAGTGCCCGCACTGCGGTCTCATGGCCCCCATCATCGAGAAGGCCTGGGAAGAGCACAAAACGAACGTGAAGTTCGTCTACAAGTTCATGCCCCTTGGAGGGCACACCCACGCCGAGCCCGCCGCGCGCGCCGCCATCGCCGCCATGAACCAGAACAAATTCTGGGAGATGCACGCCAAGCTCTACGCAAACCAGCAGCACCTCGAGCAAGGCGATCTCGACCTTTACGCCAAGGATCTCGGCCTCGACATTGGCAAGTTCAAGGCCGACATGGTCGCCCCCGCCACGAAAGATCGCCTCGATCGCGACCGCAAGCAGGCCGACGCCCTCGAAGTGAAGGGCACGCCGACGCTCTACATCAACGGTCGCGAGTACGACATGAAGACCGATTTCCACGATTGGTTCTCGCAAGAGCTCGCGTCCACTTCTCCTGGTGCCGGCGGTGGAACCGTACCGGTCGCCAGCGCGATCGTTCTTGGGAATGCGGGCGACGCGGGCAAGAGCGACGGCGGCCGAGCGCCGGCCGTGGATCTCGTGAAGGACGCAGGCACGAAACGGTGAAGGTCATCACCGACGGCTGCGGCTGTTTTCCCACGGGGAGGCACTACCCCGGCATCGCTCATCTCTTGCGGGTCACCGTGCGTGGCCTCGCCGAGGAGTACGCCGCGGACGTCCCGTGGGACGACATCCCGATTGCCATGCTCGACGTCGAGACCACCGGTCGCGACTCCGGGCAAGACCGCGTCATCGAGCTCGGCATCGTGATTGGGCGCCGTGGCGAAGTCGTTGCAAAGTACAACTGGATGGTGAACCCGGGGCGACCCATCGCGCCGGATGCCCAGGCCGTGCACGGCATTTCGGACGCCGACGTGGCCACCGCTCCGGCGTTCGAGCTCATCGCGCACGAGGTCAAGAAGGCCCTCGAAGGGTGTGTTCCCGCGGCCTACAACGCGCCCTTCGACCGCGCTTTCGTGCAAGCCGAGATGTCCCGCGCGAAGGTCACGGGAAATGAGGCGCCGGCCATGCGTCGTGAAGTGGAGTGGATCGATCCGCTCGTGTGGGCCCGTGAGCTCCAGAGCGACGAACGTTCGCGCACTCTCGTCGACGTGGCGGCCAGGCTCGGCGTAAAGCTCGAGAACGCCCACCGCGCCAGCGACGACGCCGAGGCCGCGCTCCACGTTCTCTACAAGCTCGGCAAAGACACGCGTGTCCCACGTGTGTACGGCGCCTTCGTCCAAGAACAGCGAAGGCTCTCGCTGCTCCAATCGGACGAGCGCCGCATGTGGCGAAACAGCTAAGGACCCGCTCAGGAATAACTTACCCATCTCGCCGGTCCCGCGCGCCGGATGCGGCGTTGCGGCTCCTCAAAATACAGCAGTATTCGTCGTCGCCGCG
>JAYUKI010001325.1:0-2188 GCA_043764595.1 Myxococcales bacterium
TTGCCCGGCACCGAGCAGGAGTACGGCGGAATCATCAAACACGGCGCAAAGCTCCTCTTCGCGTTCGCCGAAGCCACCGTTCCCAAGATCACGGTCATCCTGCGAAAGGCCTATGGCGGCGCGTACGACGTCATGGCTTCCAAGCACATTCGCGCCGACGTAAACCTCGCGTTTCCCACCGCGGAAATTGCCGTCATGGGCCCCGATGGCGCGGTGAACATCGTGCGAAAAAACGAGATCGCCAAAGCCGAGAACCCCGAGGCCGCGCGCGCCGCGTTCATCGCCGACTACAAAGAAAAGTTCGCGAATCCCTACAAAGCCGCCGAGCTTGGCTTCATCGACGAAGTGATTCACCCGCGCATGCTTCGCGCCCGCCTCTCGCGCTCTCTCGAGCTCCTGAAGGACAAACGCGACGAAAATCCGCCGCGAAAGCACACGAACATCCCACTCTGAGCCCGCGCGAGTGGGCTTCTCATTGGCGAGATTCCGGTTGGGTTCGACGGGCCGTCTGGTCGTCCTTTGCGCACTGCTCTTGCCCCTCGCAAGTTGTAGCAAAGCCGACCGTCCGCGCCCGTCGCCAACTCCTTCGAGCAGTGCCGCCGAGCTCGAGGCCATGAAGAAAGCCCTGCTCGAAAATATGGGGCAGACGTGCGAGGGCGCGGCGATGGCCGTGGTCTGGAGCACTTGGGAGGGAAAGGCGAGCAAGGACGGATGCTCGACCTGGCGGGTGCATGGGGATCCCCCGCCGAATACGCCGACCGGCGTCTCCAAGAGCTCCGTGCTCGTGTGGTGCGAGTCGCCGCGCGCCTACTACGCCGTTCGGCTCGCCACGGGTGAGGTCCTCTCCCTTCGGGAACCTGCGAAACCCGCGCCCCTCGATGCCGCCGGGGAGCTTGCGTCGGCGGCCAAGGCTTGCGCCCACGTCTACGATTGAGCCGTTACGGCTTGTGTGAGCGACCGTCCCGAAGCACGTCCAAGATCGAAGCAAGACGCCTTACGCCAAAAAGGGCCACCCCTGAGGCTCCAAAAGCTTCGTCGACGAGACCCCCGAGCTCTTCGTCGGTCGTGTCCTGGATCCGGTCCTCGAGCCACGTCACGCGATCGCGCGAGGCGACCAACTCTCCTCCGAGGCGAAGCTTGCCGTGGGCGTCGCGCCCCGAAAAAAGCGGCCCGATCGCCTCGTCCACGCGCGCCGACCAAGGCGTCCCGTCGACCTCCGCCATGGACCCCTCCACGAACGATTCGGGGGTGGAAAAGCCCAACGAGTGCTCTTTCGCGAGGTGATCGGCGAGCTTCTCGACGTCCACGTCTTTGCCCCGGAGCTCGGTCAGGGTCGCCCCGAGCTTTCCGTCGTACGAGGTACGCGCGTGGGTCGTCACGGGCTCGGTGACCGCAACGAACGTCTCGACGAACGTGTGCCGCGTGGTGGCGTCGTGGGCGTACGACGTGAGGGCCACGGGGTGCTTCTTGGCCGACAAGAAGTCGCGTCCGAAATAGTGCGTCGGCACCGCCGCGCGGGTCAGGGCACGAAGCACCGGGCGCACCGCGCGGTTCAAAATTTGGTCCTCGTTCGCTGGGAGCAGCGCGCCCGGAAACGGCAGGAGCAGCCCGATGTAGAGCATTCCTGGGCCCACACGAACCGCTGCGCCCCCCGAGCCGCGGCGAATGCGTGGAAACTGCACGCACTCTTGGACGGCCCCGTCGAGCTCCGACCGCCGCTGGTAGCCGCCGAGCAAAACCGCCCGGGTCGTGGGCACGGCGACAAAAAGCTCGGGTCGCGTCACCGTGCGGTCGAGGGCTGCCCGGGAGAATGCAGCGAGATCCTCGGCGCGGAGGGACGATAGTGTGTGCACCTCGAAGGCGTATCACGAACCACACGTCGACCCTTCGAGGTGCCCTCTTCCGAGGCGCAAGGCGTGCGCCAGCTCCAAAAAGGATGGTGGCTCGTGGCGACGCAGGCCTCTCGCGTCTCCAGAGCGGCACCGCGTGCGAGCGTCTGTGTAAGGCGCACCGTTTTGGGCGAAGATGCCCGAATGACCAATCCTTGGGGCGACACGTGCGTCACGCTCTTGCAGGACCTCATTCGGCAGCCCACCGTGAACCGCGGAACGGGAGGCGAAGACGACGGTCACGAGCACCTGTGCGCCTCCATGCTCGCCGACTTCGTTCGCGCCCGCGGCCTCGAGCC
>JAYUKI010001326.1:0-2035 GCA_043764595.1 Myxococcales bacterium
GCGAGAGTCCGTGGTCGCGAAGTCGTTCGAGCTCCGCGTCGCTCTTTTCGAGGACGTTTCGCGCCATGGCGTAGCAGGACACGCGCCGGAGGCGTGGAAAGAGTCGCTGGGCTCGGTCCAGAATCGCAACCAGGTGATCCGTAGCGAGAACGAGCGCGTCGCCGTCTGCCAAGAAGAGCTTCTCTACGCGATCTCCGACGGCGGCGGCCGCGTTCTCGAGGTCCTCGAGCGTGTCCGCAAGGTCACGAACGCGGAAGGTCTTCTCGCGGTACATGTCGCAGTAGGTGCAGTGGTTCCACGAGCACCCGATGGTGGCCTGGACGATGAGCGCGTCCGCCTCGGACGGGGGCCTATAGAGCTTGCCTTCGTAGCGCATACGGCTTCTTTACCCTGGTGCCGTCCAAACGAGAACGGTGCGTGCGCGATTCGCGATTCACGAGCCCGAGCGCTTTTCGCGCCAGTCTGGTCCCAGAAGGCGCGTGGCGATGGCCTTCACGTGGTCCATGACGAACGCGATGACGCCGTCGTCCTCGACCGCGCGTCGCCACACGAGCTCCATCGGCGAGCCCCATGGCTTCGGGGAAGGGAAGGCGCGTCTTGCGAAGCTTCGGTCGCTCGCTCGCTCAAGATCGTGTTGGCCACGGTTTCTGGCACCGTAGCGAGCAGCGCGGAACCCTCGACGATGGCCCCGACTCCGTGGAAGGTCGGGTCCGACGCTCGCACTTTGCGCATCACTCCGAGGAGGTCTTCGACTCGTCGCACCGAAGCACGCAGTCTCGACGCCGGATCGAAACTGCGCATCATGACGAATCGTGGCTGGCGTAGCCGCATCGCCTTCCGCACCGTGCTCGCTGTGAGGCTTCGCGCGCGATTTTCGGCGACTCGAGCGGTCGCGGGATTTGGTCAACCCGGATTACCAATGTCGGCTTCTTGCGCAGCGCCTTGCGGAAAGGCGGCCTTAGGGCAAAACTTCGCCCGAGCCATGAGCACGCCTCTCCAACCTTCTCCCATGCTCGCGCGCCGTCCACGAACCTTCGAAGAGCTCGCGCGTCTCGGCGACGCGGAGCTCGATGTCGCCACTGGCGCGGCGCTCGTCGCCAAAGACGCCTATGGCCGCGTGGACGTGGACTCGCTGCTTCTCGAGCTCGCGAAGCTCGTCGATCCCCTCACTCCAGCCACGTTCGAGGGCAAATCGGGGCGCGAGCAAGCCGAGCTTCTCGTTGGCCACGTTCACGAGGTTCTTGGTTTCCATGGCAACGAGGCAGACTACCAAGACCCTCGAAACAGCCTCTTGTCCGACGTCCTCCAGCGCCGCGTCGGGATCCCCATCACGCTCGCGCTCGTCTACACGGAGATTGCGCGGCACGTGGGGGTTCGCGCGCGTGGGGTCGCGTTTCCGGGGCATTACCTCGTGCGGATCGACGAAAAATCCACGATGCCCACGGCCCGAGACGAGCCCTCGGCCATCATCGATCCCTTTACGGGAAAGCTTCTCACCTGGGGGGATGCCGAAGGCATTTTGCGCCGTGCGCTCGGTGAAAAAGCCGCGCTCGCCCCCATCCATTTCGTTCCGGCGAGCGCACGTGGAACGCTCGTGCGCATGCTGACGAACTTGAAGGTCGTACACCTCGCGCGGCGCGACTTTCCGCGCGCGCACCTCGCTCTCGACCGCATCGTGTGTCTCACCCCGACGTCCACGTCGGCGCTTCGCGAGCGAGGCATGCTGGCAGCCAAGTTGGGCGCCACCACCTCGGCTCGGGCGGACTTCGAGCGTGTCCTCGAGCTCGAGCCCGACGCCCAGGACGCCGCGATTCTAAAAACGCACCTCGCGAGGCTCGGCACCTCCCGACGCGATCTGAACTGACGCGGCGCCTGGCTCCTCGGGCTCGTTACTTCTTTTCGGCGGGCTTCGCGTTCGGGTCCTTCTTGATGAGCTCGATCTCGAGATCGAGCGTCACTTCGTCGCCGACGGCCACTCCGCCGGTCTCGAGGGCTTTGTTCCAGGTGAGGCCGAAGTCTTTGCGATCGATCTTCG
>JAYUKI010001327.1:0-7283 GCA_043764595.1 Myxococcales bacterium
GTCGTCGACGAGCTTGATTCGCGCTCGGTACTCCCGCCCGACCTTGGAAATTTCGGCGAACATGGTCGCGGGGGCGAATGCGAGGAACGGATCGTATCCAAGGCGAGCCGACACTGCGGCTCGAATCGCCAGGTCGTCCGGACACGACTCCGCTCCCGGGTTCCTGAGATAGACGAGGCGAGCGGAGGGGGCGGCGAGGGCGCTCGTGGTGTCGACGACGGTGATCGCTAGCGTCGCGATAGCAACCGTTTTTGGCCAATCGAACACCGCGTCGAGGAAGCCCATCGTCCTCTGCGTACCACGGCTGGGTCCGGCACTGGGCCGGAACGAGCGTGTCCACCAAGCCCATCCTTGGCAGCGTGGATAGTTGTTTGGATATCTTCGGTCTCAATGCTCACCCAAGTATCTCGAGGCATCGAGCTCGACGACGTACGTCCACGGATTGGTGAGTAGCCTCGCGTAGACGATGAGTGTGTCTCCCGGGGCCTCGTAGAACCCACCCGTATCGCCTGCGGCCACGTGAATCGCGAGCTTTGGATCGTCCACGGCCGGAAGATCGAGGTCCGCGTCGGGATCGATCGCGTTCGTAAGAACACGACGCTCGAGGTCTCTGCTAGCCGCGATTTTCCCTTCTTTGGTCACGAGGTATGCTTTGCGAAAGCCGGGCAAGTCGAGGTCGAGAGTGCTCGCGAGCGCCGCGACGCGGAGGTCGCAGCCCGCGACACCAAGAAGCTTTCCTTTGGATCGGATCCCGGCAACGGACTGCAGCCGCAGCGAGTGTCCCGCCAAATCGGAAACGGGTCGGGTCCAATGGAGCTCGGGCTCGCGCACGCCGCGTCGGTACCAAGAGCTCTGTCGTGGGTCGAAGTCGTCGGGCAGCGTGCGCGCAGGAAGCTGTACGAAGCTCCCGTCCTCGAGGGCTACGAAACATCGAAAGAGCTCCGCGTCGCCCCGAACGAGCGAAGCCGCTCGGTCCTCTGGGGGAGCTGCCTGCTGGTTGGCAGGGAGGCTCGCTTCAAGGGTCTCTCGGAGCCACGGATCGAGCTCGGAGAGGGTCGTGGCAGTCGTTGGCTCGCTGACGAAGTCGTGTTTGCCTATCCACGAGACCACGGGGCGGGCGAAGCTATGTTCTATGTCTATGGATCGGTTGGAAACTGCGAGTACAGGGTCCTTCTTGGAATCGTAGACCGGTCCGGATATCGCCGGATGCTGCAGCGAGACCACGGTCGCTGCGCGGATGGCGTGCACCCCCGATCCGATCGTAACGAGTCGAGCGTCGATCCGCCTTGCGCGGTCCTCTACCGCCAAGAGGACCTGTCGCGACCGACCGAGCTCTCGGCCATGCCGCGCAATCTCGGTTGCGCTCTTGAACATTGCACCAATGACGACGAGGGCCGTCAATACGAGGATGGCTCCGACTGCGCCGACCGAAAGCTCCGGCCGGTCGCCTGCCGCGCGGACGAGGCGGCGCGCGCGGCCCTCCCTATAGGCCGACACTGGCTCGTCGCGAATGTAGCTGCGAAGGTCGTCCGCCAGCGCCTCGACCGAAGCATAACGTTGGTCGGGCTTCAGCTGGAGCGCTCGGCCGAGAATGGCGAGGAGGGCCGGCGCCATGGGGCACCCGTCGACGTCGTCGCGCGCGCCTGTCGCGCCCATCAGCGCCTCGAGCAGGGCTTCCATGGACGTGCTCGAACGGGCGCGTCGAAGCGTCGCGAGCTCGAGGAGAATGACGCCTAGCGAAAATTGGTCCGTCGCCGGTCCGATGTCCTCGATTCGTCCGGCAGCTTGCTCCGGCGCCATGTATTGCGGAGTGCCGATGATGTCTCCCGGCCTGGTGGCGAGATCCGTCGCCGTGCACGGGGCGAGCTGGGCCACGAAGACTGGCGGCGCGCGGTACGCGGGCTCGCCCTCTGGGGATCGGCCGTGTCCTTCGTTGAGTGTCGGGGTAGCCGCAACTTTTGCTCCGTCCTGCGTGCTCGTGGGCGAAATTCGAGTAACGGGGATTGGGTCCTCCGCGATTTCGCCGATGAGCCGGGCAATTCCCCAGTCCATGACATAAACCTCGCGGTATCGGCCGAGCATCACGTTGTCGGGTTTCAGGTCGCGGTGGACCACTCCACGGCTATGCGCAAAGTGGATGGCGTCGCACACCCCGAGCAGGGCTCCGAGCCGCTCCTTTCTCGAGTACGTTCCTCCGATGCGACGCGATTCCACCGGAGCCTCGGCGGCGACCTTCATGTACTGCGTCAGCGTCACTCCCTCGACGAGCTGCATGGCAAACGCCGGCGCGCCCGATTCGGTTCGTTCGATACTGTAGAGGGGCACGATGTTCGGGTGCTCGAGCTGCGCTCCGATTTGGGCTTCGAGGACGAACCGACGGCGAAGGGCCGGATCGTGCTCGAATCCGTCGCGAAGTCGCTTGATGGCGACGACACGTCCGAGGCCGCGATCTTCGGCGGCGAATACAGTTCCCATGCCTCCGGAGCCGAGCATTTGTTTGAGCTCGAAGCGCTCGGTTAAGGGCTCCGTCCTCCGTACGGCCGAAGTCGTCGCGCGTTCGTGATCGACCATGACCGATGCTCTTTTGAGCGTGCTTGGCAGCGGGGTGCCCGCTTGCGCCACGATTCGCGGGAGGGCTTTCGGCGGAGTGCTTCCCTCGCGAATCATTGGTCGAACCCGAGCAGGCGGCAGATGGCTCGCCGTCGATGGGTGCATGCATTTGGGGGAGTCTTGACCATGACCGGGTGCTCGCTCCTTAAGAAAGTCTATCCACGCGCCGGTGAGACCGCCGGACCCCCAAAAATGCCCTGGAACGCCATCGAACTGATGTGAAGTACTTCAGTTCGATGGAGGGGTTCAGGCACCACCACCGAGACGAGCGCGGATGTCGCTGTGCGCACTCAAGATCGCCGCATACTGATGTTGCACGAGAACGCGAATCTCGTCTGGCGCAGGATGGAGGACCGCGCGGTCTGCAGCCTCGTAGGCCCGCATGGAAGCCTTTTCGCCGTCGGCACATCCTTCTAGCACGACGCGGTCGTCGGGGCCTTCTACCAAGCGCCGGTAGGTCATCCAATCGCGCCGGACAGCTCCCGAGAAGGTCCCCTCGTTCTCGGGGAACGCACCAAGCTTGCGAATCGCGGCCTGGAGCTCGAGCACGAATGTTCCCCGCTGCTTGGCCGACTCTAGGCAAAGGTGCTTGAGATCGGGGGCACGTACGTCTGCGGCCGCCGCGCCGTATCCCTTTTCTCCATCGGTGCAGGTCTCGATGCACCCGTTCAGGGCGCGTACGATTTCGGCAGTGTTTTCGGGTGTTCGAGTGCTGGTTGAATCGGACATGGTGCCTCGGCCATGCACCCGACGTGCCGCCGCTCATCCCTCGGCGAAGGGACGATTCGTCTCTTTCCGACACGCCCCTGTCGATGGCGGCTCGATTCGATCGACGGATGGGCAGCAGCCCCGCACATCGAATCCGAGGACCCATGGGAAATCTACTGTCTCAGCCCGTGTTTCAGGCCTACACCGTGAGTGTGTGTGCTCTCGCCATGACGCTCTTCGGACTTGGTGCACACACCGCCAAGACGCGAAGCGAGCGAAAGATCGTCGTCAATTCGGAGGACGCCGGCATCAACGGTGGTGCCGCGTTGGGAGGCGTCGACCACCCGGACGTTCAGCGCATCAAGCGTGCACACATGAACTTGATCGAGAGCGCCGTACCGTTTTTCGCGTTGGGGTTCCTCTACTGTCTCACGTCGCCGAGCCTCACTCTGGCCGGGGTGCTGTTCGGAGCATTCGTGCTGACACGCGTCTTTCACGCCGTCTTCTATCTCGGGGCGAAACAGCCCTTTCGGACCATCGCGTTCGGCGCCGGCACGCTCGTGAGCCTCGTCATGATTGTGCAGATCTTGCGTGCCGTCGTGCCGACGATGCTCTAATTCACCGACCGGGTGAAAGGCTTCGGATCGCCAGAAGGCTGGCAAGCGATGGTCTGCTATCTCGAAGAGGCGCGCGCCATGAAGCGAACCTCGCAAGAAGTGAGGAGCGCTCTCGCGAGGCCGCTCACTTCGGTCCCAACTTGATCAAGACTTCGCGAACGGCGTCGCGCTTCTTGTCGAGCTCTTTGGCGGCGGCGGCCTTGCTCTTGCGGGACGCCTCGAGACGGTCCTCCGCTTCGAGAATGCGCTTCACGAGAGGAGCCGCGGCGGTGCCATTGCCCGCGCCGCCGCCCTTTTCCCCACCGCCGAGCGCCTTCAAGTGCTCGCGCAGGCGCTCGAGATCTCCTTCCACGGTGGCGGCCGTCTTGTCCGCATCGGCCATGCGTGCGTGCTCGGCTTCGAGTGCCCGGATGCGTGGCTCGGCTTGCGCGAGGATGGCAAGCTCGGTGGCGGGAATGGTGGTTTTGGCGAGAAGATCGCGCACGATCTTTCCCGTAAGCCCGTCGAGCCCCGTCGACCGCTCCAGGCCCTCGGTGACGACGAATGGGCGAAGGGACTTGCTCTTTGCGGGCGCCTCGAAGACCACGAATGGGCGCGACGTGACCTCGTCGAAGTCCACACGATCCGTTCCCGTTACCGTGGCGTTCTTGTCGACGGCCAATGCGACGTAAATCGTGCGCGCGCTTCCCCCTCGATTCTCGAGCTCCCAGCTCTGTTTGGTCGTCGCGAGGAAATGCTCTTCGAATTGGTCGTTGCCGAAGGTGATGCGCTTCGATTCTTCCGACCGATGGATTGTCTTCGTGACGACTTCGGCATCGAGATCGTTGCCTATCTGAAGGACTCGACGTTCGCCGGGCTTCAGGCGATCGAGCGCTGTTTCGCCGACGAATCCCCCGGATCCGAAGACGGAAATGGTCCCCGCGGGTAGTGTTTGTCCCGTGGTGTTCACGAAACGAACCGCCGCGCGAGCCGTGCCGCCGGGGGCGCCGAAGAAGGCAATGTTCTCGAGCTTTACCGGCTTGGAAAGGAAAGGCACGAGGGCGGACGCGTGTGCGTCGAGCGCAAACGCCCCAGGAACGGCGTAGACGAACAAAGCCCCGTTTTCCACGCCTTGCGCCGGAACAAGGTCGGCAAGATTTCCGACGGCAAGCACCGAGCTCCCGCCGACTACCATCGTCGCGCCCATCCGAACGGTAGGAGGCTTGGTGGTGTGGGCACCGGAAAGTCGGCCATGTCCGGAGCCATAGCCCTGGCCACTGCCCGTGCCCGTGCCATGTCCGTCGAGATGGTCGCCCCAAAGGGCGTCTGCAGTCGTTCCTTGAAGTTGCGGCAACGTCGAGAGTGGTGTTTCTGGATGAAGCAGGGTTCGCCTTGCGTAGCGAGGTGCCGCCAGCGGAAAGAGGAACGAATCCGGTTCGCCATTCACGAGCTCGAGGTGCACTCCCTGCCAGCGTTCGTCGGTATCGTTGTGGACGAGCGCCCAGCCTTGGAGCACGGCCCCGTCCTTCGCAGCGGGCGCCACGATGAGGCGGTAGCTCGAGCGCCAAATGGGGGTCTCGGCGATGTAGCCGAACGTGACCTCGCCGTGGGCGTCGCCGAGCAACGTGAGCGGCCTTGTATTCTGGGGGCTTCGCGTGGATAGGGCATTGAGCGCGGCGTCGAGTCGCCCCGAAAAGGCCGTGTCGACGGGGCGAATCTTCGCAATGTTCTGAGCGTCGACCATGAGTACGTCACCGCCGTCGGTGAGCAAGGTCACGGTCAGACGTCGGAGCTCGCGTGCAGGGCCCGCGGAGTCCTTTTCGGTCGTTGCCCGCATGGCGTTGCTGCGTGCCGCGGCCTCGTCCACTTCCTCGGTCACCTCGATCACTCGGCCCTTCACGACCTCGCCGGTTCCACGCGACGCGATGGTGACCCTCTCGCCTTTCATGCTGACGAGGAGGTCTTTGAACGCAATGGGTCGATCGGCATCGGGCGGAAGCCCGGCCCGGGCCCGGGCCGTTGCACGGGTCACGCTGCTCGTGAACGCCACGCCGGTCACTTGCCCACCACCTCCACCGCGAAGCACGACGAGCGACTTCAGAGCGTCGTCGAGTTGGCCGGCGGGGACGGGAAGCTGGGTAATGGCTTTGGTGCCGACCGAGCCCGAACGCTCGAAATAGCCCATACCCGTCTCGTAGAGTCGCAATGTTCGAAGGGGGAGCGGTTCGGTCGCCGCGTTCTTTCGAGCCACCGTTTCGGGCTCGGGCGTCTCGCAGGCGGGGAGTGCCGAAAGCGACGGGAGGCAAACGAGGACGAGGAATCGGGACGTCGAGCGGCGCATGATGAGACGACACTATCACCGCGAACCGTGCGCGTGCACCCACGTCGGTAAGTCGGTATGCGACGAGGATCGTTCGTTGGATGCGCCCGAATCGGCTTTACGCGTCGACCGAGAAAAGCACTGCGCGGTCCTTTTTCCCGGCCCTCTCGAAGAACGCGCGCAACCCCTGGAGTGTCTCCCAAGTAGCGGCCGCGTCTTTGTCGCCGAGCGGGCCCTGATAGTCGGAGTCGGAAAGCTTGCGAAACCGGCTGAGGAACCAGTCCTTGGTGACTTGACCGAGCGCCAGCGATGCGCCTTTGACCTGTTCGGGTTCGACCAAACAGACGGTCGAGCCTTCGCCGCTATCGAGGCGCTTTCCACCCAACACGGCAAACGCGAGCGGGAAGGGGCCTTTCCCGGGGAGGAGCGTTCCATCCGTGAGCGCGCGATGAATGGGCTCCCAGGCTTTGTCCGATTGGAACGAGAGCTCGTCGTTGTCGAGGTACCGTCCCTCGAGGTCTTCGGAGATGAAGTCGACCAATACGGCCGGGTCCGTCAGGCGTTGAAGCTTGCGGAGGTCTTTCGAGACGAGAGCAAAGTGGACTCCGAGACTCATTGTGGCGTGGGCTCTCTCTTTGAGGCGAAGCGAATCGTTGGTGTTGCTATCAAGGTTTTGGACGACTGGGCTTCGAGTGCCAACCATCGTGAATTGGACTCCAAAGAGCCCGAATCGGGTGTCGTCAGCTGAAGGGACCCCAATTCCGCTCGACGCTCCACGCGTGGGGCTTGAATGCCCACTTGATGATGTCCGCGGGATCGAACGTGGTTTCGAGCGGTGCGATGCTCCTCACGTCTTCCGGAAGAATCGTCACGTTGTACGGAGGCCGCTTTGCGCCGACGTCCCACAGTTGGTAGCGAGGCTTCTGGTCGTGGGAGCCGCGGAGCGGGCCGAAGTCGAGGGGGGCGCACGTGAGCGTTCGCTCGCGCTGGTCTTTCACGTGAAAGAAGCTGACCGTGACGTGGTGCTTGCTCTCGAGGGCTTCGAGAAA
>JAYUKI010001328.1:0-2172 GCA_043764595.1 Myxococcales bacterium
TCGCGATCGCTTCACGTGCTTCCGGAACCATGGAAGCTCAAGATCACCGCTCGTTCCTCGTTGCAAGCGAGATGTGCGGGATCTTGAGACAGGAGTCCGTTCCGCGCGTCCCTCCTTGGCGTCGCTCGGTCTCGACGGAAACCGGGCCATCTTCTTTCCATTTGGGTGGTGAAGATGCGCGCTTGCTTCGCTTGCGCTCTCGAGAGGCGCTTCGCTTGCGCTCTCGAGAGGCGCTTGCTTTGCTTGCGCTCGAGAGGCGCTTGCGCCTGAGAGGCGGGGGTTAGGGGACTAGGACGGTTCCTTTGGTGCCTGGGGTGGCGATTTCTTGGACGAGGTCGCCTTTGGAGAGCTTGCCTACGACGTGGACGGCTCGGACTCCCTCGGCGATGGCTGCGAAGGATTCTTCGAGCTTGGGAATCATGCCCTTGGTGACCGTTCCGTCTTCGATGAGCCTACTTTTGTCGGATCTTGTGATTTTTGGAATGCGCGAGGCGGGGTCTTGGAGATCGCGCATCACTCCCGGGACGTCGGTCACCAGGACGAGCGCCGCCGCGTCGAGAAAGACGGCGGTGCGGTTGGCTACGACGTCGGCGTTGATGTTGTAGACGTTGCCCTCGGCGTCTGCTCCGAGGCAGGCGAGCACGGGGACGTAGCCGGCCGACACGAGGGTCGCGAGGAGATCTTCGCCGAGACCCGTGACGTCTCCGACGTGGCCGAAGTCGATCGGATCGGGGCCTCCTCCTTCGACGACGCGCGGGGGACGCTTGACCGCGCGAACGACACACGAGCTGGCTCCGTGCAGGCCCACGGGCTTTGCCCCGGCGCCCACTAGGGCGCGGCACAGGTCCACGTTCACGAGCCCCGCCACGGTCATCTTCATGACCTCGAGCGCGGCTTCGTCGGTGATGCGTCGTCCGGCCACGACGTTCGGGGTTTGGCCGAGGCGCTTCTGGAGGTCCGTAGCTTGCGGTCCGCCCCCATGCACGACGACCACGGGGCGCGTCTCGGCGAGTGTGCGGATGTCGGCGCAGATGGCCGCAAGGTAGGGCCCCTTGACCACCTCGCCGCCGAGCTTCACGACGACGGCGCGTCCTTTTTCCAGCGACTTCGTCACGGGTAACCGCCCGGATCTTCGAGCGAGAGACGCTCGTCGAGACCCAAGAGGAGGTTCATCGATTGGATGGCCTGGCCTGCGCCGCCTTTGATGAGATTGTCGGTCGCGGCGAAACACGCGACGACGGATTTTTCTGGCTCGGCGGTGTCGGTTCCGACCTCGAAGCCAACCTCGGCGTAGTTCGTCCCCGACACGGCGACCACCTCGGGAAGCCGCTTCTGCGGCACGCGCACGAACGGTTCGTTCGCGAACGTATCCTTGTAGAGTGCACGTAGTGTATCTTTGGTGGCGCCCTCGACGTGCGCGAAACACGTGACGAAGATGCCACGCGACAGCGGCGCGCTCACGGGAACGAACCGCAGCACGAGATCCTTGGCGCCCGCGTCCTCGAGGGTCTGCACGATCTCCGGGATGTGCTGGTGATCGAGGGGCTTGTACGTGCGAAGGTTCACCGCGCGCACGGGGTGGTGCGTGCCCGCGCTCGGCACGACGCCGCTGCCGGACGAGCCGGTGATGCCCACGACTTCGACCGCTCCGCGAAGGAGACCGGCCTTCGCGAGCGGCAAGAGCGCGAGCTCGATCGTGGTCGCAAAACAGCCTGGCGAGGCCACGTAGCGCGCGGCCTTGATGCGCTCGCGGTGGAGCTCGGGGAGGCCGTACACGAAGGTGCCCGAGAGCTTGTCCGGGCAGGGGTGATCGGCGTGGTAGTAGCGCTTGTAGACGGCCGGATCGCGGAGGCGAAAGTCGCCCGAGAGGTCGACGATCTTGGCGCCCGACTCGAGCAGCTCGGGCATCTTGGTGGCCGACACTTTGTGAGGCAGCCCAAGCAGCACGACGTCCATGCCCTTCGCGGCTTCGGCCGGCGACAGACCCTCGAACACGAGGTCCGTGCGTCCTTCGAGGTTCGGGTGCGCGGCCGAGAGGGGCTCGCCTACGAAGTCGACCGAAGCGACCCTTGCGAGCTCGACTTCAGGATGGAGAAGAAGACGTCGGACGAGCTCGCCGCCGCCGTACCCGCTTCCGCCGATGACGGCGGCCTTGAATCGTTTGGCCATGGT
>JAYUKI010001329.1:0-7242 GCA_043764595.1 Myxococcales bacterium
CGTGTCACCGTTCCCGCGATCCGGATACGCCAAATGCGATGCGTGTGGCGACCACGGAACCTTCACGTCGCGTGCTCAACATCGAGCAGTAGTGCTAAGTGAGTCGCTCATCCCTCGTCCGTAGGACGAAGGCGCTCGCGTTCGTAAAAACCCCGGTGTTGTGCAAAGGCGACGCACCAAACCATCACCGCAGGTCCCAAAAACGCAGCCAATACCGATCCCGCGAAACAAGACCCTTCCCCCCGACCGCGAGCGCATACACATCCCCATCACGGTGCCCCGCCAGCGAAAAGCGCCTTGTGCCCGCGCCATCCCACACGCCGATGCGCGAGCTCGACACCGTGCTCGCGAGCGTGCCGGAAGCAACGTCGTAGCGACCACGGCTCCGATAGCGCTCGCCCGGTCCGAACGCCACGCGACGGAGCTCTGCGCCGGCGACGAGATCGCGCACCATCACACCGTCGAACTCGTCGGTCTGGGTCACGAGCAGTCGACCTTCGGCCTCGCTCGTCTCCCACGGCAATCGATCGCCGACGGCGAGCGTCTCGAGATTGAAGAGGTGCGTTTGCGCCACGACCATGCCCTTTCCGGGCCACAACGTAATCGTGGGCTCGCCGCCGAGAGAGCCGAGTCTGAACCAGGCCTTCCACCCCGGATCGCCGAACGGAAACCGCTTCTTGTCGCGCACGAAACGACCCAGCGCGCGCACCTTGCCAGTGCCGAGATCGAGCGCGCGGAGCGGGAAGCCAGAGACCTCGACCTCGGAGCTCTCGACGAACACGATCTCGCCTCCGTGCACGACGCTCGTGTGCCAGCCCTCGCAGTTGGGAAGCGCGACGCGCTCGAGGATTTCCCCGCTGCTCCGCGAAAACCGCACTATCTCCGTCGCTCCGGACCACGAGACCACGTCGCCCTCGAACGTGAGCTCGCTCGCTTCGTGCAACTCGCCCATCTCTCGCGGAACGAGCAGCCGTGGACCATCACGAAACGTCGAAGTCGCGATATCGACGATTCGTGTGCCCTCTGCGCCGACCAGCCATAGGTCGTTTCCATCGATGCCCGTGGCGATCACGTTGGGTAGGGGCATCACGACGCGGCACCGTCCCTCGGAGAGCACCGCGCGTCGCGTCGACACGATCCGCGCGGTCGCGGTGTCGGCGAGCAGCACCTCACCGGAGGCATACCCGGCGGCCACGTGGGCGCCGCCGTCGTCGACGGCCATCGCCGTCAGGGTACTCGGCGCGAGCGGCGCAGCGTCGGAGCCGCTCCGCTTCCAGAGCCCCGGCCCGAACGGTTTGAACTTTGGAACCCTCGTGAGAGAAGCTAGCGATTTTGCCATCGCGTCCGTAAGCACGGGATCGAGCAAGAACCGCGACCGAGCCTCGTCGAGCTCGACGACCTCCACGTCCTCGCCGGTCACGCCCACCGCGGCGACGCGACGGCTCACGTCGAGCACGAGCGGGCCGAGCACCGAAGATGCCATTTGGTCTTGGGCTTTCCCCGTTACGCGCCCGGTCTTCGTCGCGACCCGATCGAGGCAATAGCCACCCGCGTCCGTCACCGAAAGCACCGCGTCTTTCCCCGGTTGAAACCGCGCGCCAACGTCCTCGACGCGCGAGCTACCGAGCCCCTTCCGCTCCCAGGTGTGCAGGACCTTCTTCGCACCGAGATCGAGAATCTCGACCATCTTGCGGTCCCTTAGGACCAATGCTCGCTTCGCGCCGTCATCGAGATCGAGGTCGAACGCAACCCCCGCGCCGTGCGCAACCCGCGCCCCGGAGACGAGCCTGCCCGCCTCGAGGTCGTAGCGAGTGACGTAGCCGCCACCGAGCGCGAACACCGTTCTGCCGCGCACCACGAGCGCCGAGACGGGCCCCGCTTCCACCTCGCCCGTCGCCTCGCGTGCGCCGTCTGCGCCGAACACGAGCAGGTGCGTTCCCACCGCCACGACCACACCCTCGCCGCACGCCGCGAGCGCCGTCGCCGGATCGCCGGCAGCATCGTGCAGCACACGCGACGTGGTGAACCGCTCACCGTCGTCCGCGAGCTGGAGCACGCGACCATCCACGTCGATAGCGTAGAGGCGACGCCCCGCATCGAAGGCCAGCGCGACGATCGCGCCGCCGCGATCGTCCGTCTCCGTTTCCGGCGGCAAGCTCGATGGCTGCTTTTGCTTCGAGGCGTTCTTCTTCTTGGTCCCCATAGCTCCCCTACTTCCCGAGCCGGACTAACGATCGTGCCGTTGGTGTCGCGTACGGGGATGATACGGATTCTCGAGGGTCAGGGGGAAGCACGGGCAAGCCGTTCGACACCAAGAGTGCGCCCCCCGGCGCCGTCACGCGAGAAGGTTTCTGGTGCAGGCTTCGAGCGCTTCCGGGAACGAGGAAAGCGTCTCTTTGCATGAGTACGCACGCGCGACGCATTCAAGAATCTCGTCGTGGAAGGCGAGCAGATAGTGCTGATATTGCCCCCATATGTCCGGATTGTACTGGGAGTGAACCGAGTTGATTTTCATCAAGTCGGCGATCCATCTGGATCGTTCAACGACGTGCGCTCTGTAGGCGACCAGGCCACGACCATGAAGTGGATGCCCGTGGAGAACCTCGTCGTTTGGCGAACCGAACCTATGGGCGATGCATCGTTCGAATTCGACAGTCGCGATCAAACGAAGTTCGCGGCTCGCCGGATCAACCACATTCGCGTACGAACCATCCCAGTTCGGATCGGGTTCGCGCATGTTGTAGACGACGAACGTCCGCAAACCCGACGACAAGACATGAGGCATTGGCGCGCCAGTGTCCCAGGGCTGCGACCACGGGATCTCAACGGCGCACTCCTCGCCGGTTGCGCGGGCGAGATCTCGCTCGAGTGAAAGGCACCGGGCGTGGGCGTTTCCGTAGCGCTCCCATTCGCCACCGTTGTGTTTTCCGCGCAGCGCTGTGGCGGCAGCCGCCATTTCCTCGCGGGCAATTTCCAGCTCGCGCCTAAAGTCTTCAGCCGTCATTGCGTCCGCCCAACGTGATCCCAATCCCCGGTTCATGGCAACCCCTTCGCCTGGCTAACGGCTTGGGCCTCACCCGCGAACGCCGCGGCGACCACCGTCCGACGCGGGAGAGCGTATCGAGCTCGCGCGCGGCCGCAAGACGCGATCGCCCGGACTTCGGCGGGTGCAGCTTATTAGCCGGCTAGGGGCGGTATCGAGCGGCCTCGAACTTGGGTGCCGGGCGGAACGTCGGCGACCGCGACTCCTGTCAACACACACGCCCATCGTCGCTCCTCCGGGTCTGGTGGCGGGGAAACGAGCGCCGCGCCCACCACGAGCGTTGCCGCCACGATCACACCGTCGGGTCTTTGTAGTTCCACGGGCACGCGGGTGGGTCCCTGAACCGCGTCCGGACGAAGCCCCGGGGTGATCATGACCCCGCGGTTCGCGACGTGGAACGCGTGTTGAACGGTCAGGAGGACGCTTCGATCCGGTCTGCCCTGGGACAACCAGGCCCGTCGAGACAGCCACCGCGCGTTCGGCTCGCCAAGAAGCTGGGCGGCGATCGTGGCGGTTACGATTCGGGTGCGGTTCCAGCAGCTGGAGGTCACTCCGCAGAGCGCCTCGACGGGACTCGCCCCGCCGCAGCAGTACGCATAGATCGTGAAGGTGCTCGGAAGGCGGAACGGAGCGGTTTCGGCCGGCGGAAGGCGAACGTCGTCGACGCGCTGGTCGACCGGGTGCGGCGTTCCTTGGCGCCACACGAAGAGCAAGTTGGGACCGTCCTTGCCCTGCCATTCCGCGATCGGGCGGTCGCAGACCGGGCAAGCTTGTTGCGCGGGTTCGTACCAATCGAACATCCCCATCATGCGCTCCGACGTCTGGAACGGCCTGTCCCGCCAACGTACCAGGCTTCACCTGCGAATCCCGAGCGCAGCGAGCGTTCGACAGCTGCAAGCCCGGCGCGCATCAAGCAGCGCCACTCCACTCCTGCGACAAGAGGCAGGCGTCTTCCAAAGCTACTCACGTTGATCTCCACCGCAAGTGCTCTTGCATCTCATAGTTGCGATATCCAGTCCTTCACCATTTTCTTCACTGCAGCGCTCTTGGTCGTTGCGTCCGCGTCAGACTCAAACGCAATCGTGCATCGGTCCTTCGTTGCCCACTTCAGGAGACCCTGGGGGTCATCTAGGAGGAACTGCTTCGGGCTCGCCTTCACTTTCGCGCCCGTGTGCAAGACGAGCTGAAACATGCTGCCTGGGTGGAGCCGAAAGGTCGCGAAATGATCCTCAAGGCGGAAGCTTGGCGCATTCCATTTCACTTTCTCTTGAATGCTCGCATCGATACTGAGAATGGCCTTCCGAAGCACCTGAATCCCCTTCACGTGCGGGTGCTGTAGCGCGTCGAGATATGCATCAACTGACCCACTTGCTGCTCTTGCAGTGGGACGGGCGGTTCTCTTGCTGGCGATTGGTCATCCTCCGACGTTGAGTTCGCGGTCTAACGAAACAGGGTTCTGCTGCAATGCGACCAAACCTACTCCTGCTGGGTCGCATTGTCAGCATCCCGGGTTAGGCGCCTCACGCACCGGCTGGCCGACTCGGGCCATACCGTGGGTGTTAGTCGTCGATTTGGTTCGTTCCGTGCTTGTCCCGCTCGGCGATCGCGTCCTGCATTGCCTGGAGTACATCGGATGCATGGCCCTGCCATTCGGTGACCTCCCCAATGATGCGTATTGCCTCGCTCGAGCGGTACGACTTTGTGCGATTCCCGGGAAACTTCTTGTCGGTCAGATTGGGATCATCGGTGAACGGTCCGGTGGGTTCAACGATGTAGACACGCCCGGGGGACTCGCCGCGCGCGAGCTCCGCTCCCCAGATCGCAGCGTCCAACGTGGCGCTGAAGTAGACGTGATTGGCAACACGTTGCGGATCGCCGAAGTTTGCCGCAAAACCGGGCCGGATGAGATCGCCCGCCACCAATTGAGCTCTGGTGCCGTGATAGAAGCGGTCTTCTGGACTCAGGTCAGATCTCGTACCGGCGTAGTATCGCTGCCAACTCATCTCGTCAGGTACCTCGCGCACTGTGATGTCATTTCCGCCGCCTGCGCGGCGCCCAACGATACTGCCGTTCAGCGGCGGGAGCGAGAGGGAGCGCAGTGACCGGGGCGACCGTCCGACTGCAACGGCGGGTTGGGCAGTGAACCTACCCGCATGCCGGCCCGGGCCTGATCTTTTCCTCGAAGGCGGCTCGAATCTCTGCTGCCCACTTCGGGGATCCGATCGTGATGCCAAGGGTCGAGCGGCACCCATCGAAGAAGGCGTCGTCTGGGAAGGCGTTGAACAGCGCGAACCAGGCCGCCTCCGCCAGCGGCTCGCTTGCATGCCACGTCGACATCGCGAAGGGTCCGTCCGGCGAACGTTCAACGTCGGCTGCGTCGAACAGGTCATGAACACGCTCGCATCCAGGCCCCCAAGCGCATAGGTAGACGCAGCCTGCTTTCACAAGCCCGCGCATCAGCGTGAAAATCTCTGCGTCACCTTGCCCGGTTGAGTCCCAAGCCAGCAGGCAGCAGAAGTACGGGCTAGGGAAGGCAAGGAAGCTCGCGACCTCGGCGGGCGATGTCACGTCTGCGATAAACAGCTCGCGCCCAGATACCGTGTCTCTTCGGATCTTTCCTCCTGCGCTCATCTCGTCCGCCCCAACGTATCGGCGTTCAGCTGCGGCCGCCAAGACCGAGGGCAGCGAGGGACGGCGACCGTCAGCTGCAACGGCTTGTTGGCCGGCGCCGCAAGGAGCGTGGTGAGCAGCCATACGCCTGCCGTCCACACGCAGGAGACCGCGATGGCCCATCGCAACCAGGCACAGAGCCGCGTGTCCGCCTTCTATAGGGTCGCCGATGTGGTCGGAAGTCGGCTGCGAAAAAGGGGGGGCTCGCGCGCGACGTCACCGTCGGCGCGAGCGAGTGCTCAGGAATACGCACTTGAGATTCGCCTCCGCACGCTCGCGCGCGGCATCATGGGAGTCGGCATCGCCCTGTCCCAGAATAGGACCGCCGGGTGGCCTCGTGCTCCAGTGCCAGACGGCTCGCTCGGTGCGCACGTCCACGGACCATCCGTCGATGTCTAACGCGCGCCAGGTCGTTGTCGAGCACTGCTGCCACGGAGTGCTCCAGGACACCTCTGTCTGGGCAAGCGCGTCGCGCAGCCAGAGATCCGCGGCGGTTCGGGCTTCCTCCAATCCGATCGCGGCGCCCTGCGAGGACGTCGGCGCCCATCCGAACTTTCCAGCGAGCGCCAGGAGCATCCTGGCGAGCTGACAATGATGCGCCGCATTCAGCTTTGCGCATCCAAAGGCCCCCGCCCGTGCTCTGCCAGTCGTGCATCTCCGACCTCGTTGCCCGCCCAACGTAGCGGCGTTCTGCGGCAAACGCCAGAGCGAGGCCGAAGGCCGAGCGTGGCGGTTGTCCGCAGCAACGCCTTGTTAGCCAGCTCGCGCTAGTGAGAGTCCGAGCCCGTGAGTGGAGCGAGGTGGATCTGCACCCAAAACCCCGAGAGGGCCTCATTCGAGAGAAAGAACGCTGCCGCGTAGTCCCGCGCGCCCACGCGCAAGTGCCGCCTTGTGTAGCCGCCGTAGACCTGGCCGTCTAGGTATTGGCAGGCCAGCCGAGCGAGGGCCATTCGGAACGTGCCGGCCGACTGATCGAGGACCTCCGTGGTGGCAGCCTGGGTGGTTGAGACCGTCCATTGAGCGTGCGGGGCGCCGGTGAGTCTTGCCTGAAGAACGCAGGGCGCGAGCGCGGCTGCAGCGCGCAAGACGTGGTCCACGAGGGCAACGATTTCGTCCTCCGAGGGCGAGTCGGCGTCCGGAACGACCACGGGCGAGAGCATTTGAATTCGAGCATCGGCCTCGAGCTCGCCTCTGGGGACAGCCCGTGCATGCTCAACATCGGCAGCGTCGTGGCCGAGATCGAGCCCAATCAGTGCGAGAGCAACTGCGGAATGGTTGAGCCGCGGCTCGTGCCACGGAAGGCGCGCGATTTCGCCTGTCATGGTTCCGCGAGCACCCGCGATGGAGAACTCTACCCTGCCATTGGAGTCGCGGACCGACCCCGCGTCGGCGCGATCCAGGATCACGGCTCGCAGCTCCGGATTCATCGGCCGTAGCGCGCGAGCTTCCCCGCGCGCCAGGCATTCGTGGTCGAGGTGGCCGATGGTGAGAAAGTGGATAAAGCTCACGATTTCTCGGTCTGGCTAACG
>JAYUKI010001330.1:0-7239 GCA_043764595.1 Myxococcales bacterium
TAGCAAGCTGGCGCACCTGGTACGCGCGAGGACGACGGATAGTCTTCTATCTTCGGAGGAGGAACGACGCGCAGCGCCGCTAAACGTGCGAAAGCCGAAGGGAGTCATCCTGTTTGTCGCTCTAGGGCCCGTTCAGCGCGCCTTGGCCATGTCTTGCACGATTTTGGCGCACTCTTCGACCCACAGGTCCCGTGCGAGGTCGTCCTTCCAACGATCCAGCCGCTGGCGGATTTTCTCGTCCGTGGGCGCGGTGACCGCGGCGGCGCCGGTGGCGGGAAGTGCCTCGACCTCGAGGACCGGCTTTCGATCTTTCCGTTTCGGATCGACCGCCTCGAGCTCGGCTTTGGCGCGCTTTTTTTCCTCTTGCCAAGCCTTCCGCGAGAGCGGCTCGAGAGTCTTGTCCTTTCGAGCACCGAGGATCTTGGCGAACTCGCTCACGGCAGCCAAATCGGCATTCGCGCGCGTCCGAGTGAGGCTCGCCTGAGACAGGTCGGCGGGCTTCCACGTGTGAGGGATCTTGGTGAACGAAGCGGGGCGAATCGTGCTCCAAGGAATCGCGTGGTAGAGCGTCCGCTCGCCCGAATCGACGAACGACGTGGGATCCGGCAAGAGCACGTCTGGCACGACGCCCTTGAGCTGCGTCGATCCACCGCTCACGCGGAAGTACTCTTGGACGGTGATTTTGTAGAGACCGAGCGGGTCGCCCCCGCCCTTCGGCTGCATCCGATCGAGGTCGAGCACGGCTTGGACCGTGCCCTTGCCGTGGGTCGCGCTCGTGCCGACCACGACGGCTCGTTCGTAGTCTTGCAAGGCCCCGGCGAGAATCTCGGCCGCCGAAGCGCTGAACCGGTCGACGAGAACGACGACGTTTCCCGAGAACGAAACCGAGGGATCCGTGTCGCTCAGGACCTCGATTTTTCCGTCCGAGTCTTTGGTCTGAACGACGGGGCCTCGAGGAATGAAGAGGCCGCTGATGTCCCGCGCGTGGGTCAAGAGTCCGCCGCCATTTCCTCGCAAGTCGAGGACGAGGGAGCTTACGTTCTTCTTTTGGAGGGCAACGAGAATGGCCCTGACGTCGTCCGTGGCGTTTCGTTCGCCCGGCTTGGCTCGAGCCCCGACGTCCCCGTAGAAGCCTGGAAGATACACGTATCCGACCGGCTCGGATTTCTTGTCCACCTTGACCACTGCGCCGCGGGCATACGTTGCTTCGATACGAATTATGTCGCGCGTGATCGAAAGCGTCTCGATCCGGCCGTCCGCCTTCTTGACCGTGAGTACGACCACGGTGCCTTTCGGCCCGCGGATCATGGAGACCACCTTGTCAATCGGGAGGTCGATGGCGTCCACCGCGTCTTTGCCCTCCTGCGCGACGGCCAAAATGAGATCGCCGATCTCGAGCTTTCCCTGCTGCCAGCTCGCACCGCCGGGGACCAGATCGTGAACGACGATGTAGTGATCTTGCTCGCGGAGGGACGCGCCGATTCCCTCGAGCTTGCCGGTCATCGCGATGTCGAAGTTCGCTTCCTGAGCAGGTGCCAGATACTGCGTATGCGGATCGAACACGGCGTTCACCGCGTTCAAGAGCACTTCGACCGGCTCGAGCTTCTCGGTCACGGCGAGCCGGGTGAACTGCGTCGAATAACGCAGGGCAAGCTCCTTCCGGATCTTCTCTTCGCGCCCCTCGAAAGTCGCCGGAATCTCTCCGAGCGCACGCTCGGCGATGGCTTCGCGCTTCGCGTCGTCCGGGTCCTTCGCCTTCTTCGCGTCGGGCTTCGGGTGGGCTTTGGCCTCGACGATGTCTTCCATTTGCTGGTTTCGTTCGAGGATTTGGAGCTTGAGGACCCCCCGCCACCGCGTGGCCAGCTCCGCTTCGGTCTTGCAGAATGCACGTTTTTTGGGATCGGTCTCGAGCGTCTCGACGGCCTCCAAGTCGAGCGGCTTCTCGAGGAGGCCCTTGACGAGCTTCGCGACTTCGGCCCGACGCGCCGCAACCAGCGCGCCTCCTTTGCGCGCGACCACGAGATTGCCCTCACGGAGCTCGTCGTCGATGCTCGTTTCGTAGAAGGAGAGCTGCTTCACGTGGCTCTCCAGGAGGAGGAGCTTCGCGCCGTCGAGCTCCTCCACGAGCTTCTGGAATGCATCCCGGGAGAGCGCGTCGTCGATGGGCTTGCGCAGGACATGCTGCTTGCCCAAAAGGACGGTCGCGGCCTCGGCCAACATCGGCTCCCGAGGATCGGCAGGCAGCTCCGGAAGGTCGGATTCTTTGGCGACCGACGAGACGCTGGGAGCGGACGAAGCTGCGGAAGAGGTCCCTTTCGGTGGGGCGCTCGAACGAGGGGAATTGCAACCAAGGCCGACGGACAGGGCGAGGAGGACGACGAGGGATCTTTTTCGCACGTCCGAATGCTAGCCACTCGGAGCGCCGAACCACGACCTTTCTGCATCCTACCCGGTTCCTTTTTTCGCGCGCCTTGCCTCGGTTTTTCTTCAAAATGTTGGCACACTCGGGGAATGAAAGTGGAAGGACGCTGGTCCACGCTCGGGCTGTTCGGCGTCGCAGCAGGCGCTGGGCTCTCGGTCGCTCACGAAGGAACGGCCCACGCATGCTCGTGTGTCGGTCCTGAGCTCGCCTTCTTGTCGCCCGTCCGGGCCGAGGCCGCGCCTCTCAACACCCACGTGCGAATCGAAGTACCGAGCCCCGCCTCAGCCGCCACATTCGTCTTGCGCGCCCACCGAGGGCCTCCCGTGCCAACGCGTGCGGAGGTGCTGTCGGGAGGGGGAATGTCCGTAGTCGATCTGACCCCACTCGCGCCCCTGGCTGCGGTCACACGGTACGAGGTCGCGACAGTCGATCCGAGCAAACATCCATCCACGACGGTCGTTGGCACGTTCAAGACCGGGACTGCCGTCGACACCACACCGCCACGCTTCGACTCCTTAGGCAAGGTCACCACCCACTTGAACCTGGGCATGGTGGGCGGGGGCAATTGTTCGATCCGCGGCCCGTGGATCACGTTGTCCGGGTACGCCATTCAGGATCCGGGACGCAAAGACGCAACCATGGGGTTCGCGATCTGGACGGCCGACAGCGGCGGCAAGCTCGACACCAAACGTCCGCCCGATACGCTCCTCTTTCCTTTTCGGGAACAGGTCTCGATAGGACAAACGAGCCTTTGTGACCCGCGCAGCTTTCCGCTCAAAGCGCCGACGGCGCAAATCGCTATCGCCGTCGTGGACGAGGCGGGCAACAAGAGCGGCGAGAAGCGATTCCGTGCCGACCTCACGAGGCCCTCGCCGTGAGCGGCCTTCGTTTTTGGCTTGGCCCGTGGTCGCTGGCAGCGGTCCTCGTCGGGTGTGGAGCAGCCCCTACCGCGCCAGTCGTCGTCTCCGTTCCTCGGAGGACCGTGAAGCCACTCGACGTCGAGCCGCCAGCCCAAGTACGGGTGGAAGAGAGTCCCTTCGAGCTCACGATGTCGTACGGACCGTGCGCCACGATTGGAGGAAAGATCTACTGTCCCGATAAGCTGTCGCCCACTCGCTCGTTCGCGAGCTCGGCTCCGACACCGAACCTCGACGGTGTGGCTTCGGCGGCGTTCGGCCGTGACTTTTGGTGTGCGGCCTTGCGCGATGGCCACGTGAAGTGTGGCGGAGGCAATCGCTTTGGGCAGCTCGGTGCGGGTCTCGCGGACGACGCTCACGAGGCGGTTTTGCTGCCCGCCCTAGAGGGAGCCAAGCGCGTCGTTTCGGGGCCGTTTACGTCGTGCGCCATTCTGGCCAAGGGCTCCGTCGCGTGCTGGGGAAAGAACCAATTCGGAGAGAGTGGAAGCTCCACGACGTACCTCGCGGCCGCGCGTGAGCTCGTCGAACCCGAGGTCGTGCCTGGTCTTACGGACGTGGAAGAAGTGGCCATCGGCTGGGATTCTGCGTGCGCAGCCACGACGAAGGGAGCCGTGCACTGCTGGGGACGCGCCAAGCTCGACGAGCACGAGAAGCTTCGGGGTCCCCAGCACGAGTCCCCCGCGACCATTACGAGTCTTCGTGGAGCAACGTCGCTTACGGCGAACGAATCATCGTTTTGCGCCATACGGGGCGAAAAGGTCGTCTGCTGGGGCGATCTGATGATGTTGGGAGACCACGACGGACCGCGGGGTTCGCTGCGTGTGTTCGAGATGCCCTCCGCGCGGCGCGTGAGCTTGGGAGCCAACCACGGCTGCGCCGTGACGACGGCGGGGGAAGTGTACTGTTTCGGTTCCAGTTATGGGGGTGCACTCGGCACGAAGGCCGGGCCCGAAGACTACATGCCCCACGCCCCCGAGAAGGTGCCGGGGATTCCGCCCATGCTCGACGTGAAGTGCGGCTCCGGCATTTCGTGCGCGGTGACGGCTGGCCACGAAGTCCACTGCTGGGGCCTCATTGGCCAAGGTCCCCCTTCCCCGCCCACCCGCATGCGCATCACGGAATAGTCTCCAACAGCCAGGAATCGTTCGACTATTCGAGGCAAACGTCCTCGGCGAGCGCGGGCGAGGAAGGGTTAGCTCCGTGACGGAGTAAAAGGAGAGGATGATCACGAGAGCCCTCCTTTCCTTCGCTGCGTTGGCCACGTTCGTCTCGGTCGGTGGCGCGGCCTGCACGACGATCAAAGGCGAGAACGACGACGGAGGGCTGGCTCCCGATGGCGCGCCCATCGACCCCGGCAGCGATGGGGGCATTCGCGACGGAGGCGGCGATGGCGGCGCCACCATTACGGATTATGGGTCCATTTCGCTCACCTATGCCGATTACGGAACGGTGAAGTCCTTTGTGGGATTTGCCCAGTTCCAGCGCGCCACGGGCGTGACGCCGAGCTTGCCTTCGTGCCAAAGCGAGACCGAGGGGGAGTGCGTCTCGTACGTGTGCGCCCCCTTCGTCCAGGCGGAAGCGGGGACGACGAGCGACGCCGGCAGCCCGACGCCGCCGAACGCCGGAGTCATCTCGGTATCCGGAGCGCGGATCCCGGCCGGAACCAAGTTGACGCCGGGACCGGACGGGAAGTACCCCGCCCTCCAACAAACGGGCCTCGACGCGTGGTCGGGTGGAGAGACCCTCTCGATTTCTGCCGTCGGCGCCGACGTGCCTGCTTTTTCGGGAACGGTGGTCGCGCCGGCTCCGGGCGTTGCCCTCACGTCGCCGGCCATCAGCCCGACCCAGAAGGCCGAGATCGATCGCTCGAAAGCGCTCGCGGTGGCCTGGAGCGGTGCTGGCGCCGGCACGCTCACGGTGAGCGCGACAGCGAGCGTTCCCGGCGGAGGCTCAGCCGTCGTGACGTGCCGATTCGATGCCTCCAAGGGGACCGGACAAATGCCGACGAAGCTCCTCGCGAAGCTCCCTGCGGGAGACGGCGGTTTCGGCGCTTCGATCTCCACCACCGAGCAAGTCAAAGCGGGAAGCTATACGGTCACGTTGCTTGGCTCGAGCAGCGTGAAGAACGCATCGGGGCAGGTCACGCTGAAATAGGCTACGTTCGCAGACCGATGGCGCTTTTTTCACGAGTCGCCACGCTCACCCTGCGGCCCTTTCGAGAGTACGAGCTCCTCGCGCGCGACTGGAAGGCCGAAGGAGCGGACCGCCGTTTCGTCCGCGTCCTCGTGGGTTCCGCTCGGCTCCTCGGCGTCGTGGGCGTCTTCGTGAGCTTCACTTCGACGGGTCGGCTCTCGCCCATCGACGCGATGCTCGCGACGGGCGCGTTCACGTGGATTCTCGGAGTGCAAGCGGCGGCTCTTTTTTCGGCCAAAGCCGTGACGCGCGAGAAGCTCCCTTTCTTGACCCTCGCTGCGCTCTACCTCGAGGGCCACGGTATATGGCTGTTTGCGCTCCTCGCCATTTGTGGAGCGCTGCTGTTCGCCCCTGACTCACTCGCGGCGGTGGCGGTCGTGGGGCCCGTCGCCATTCTCGTGGCCTTCTTTTGGGGCATCGTGACCACCGTGGCGCTCTTCCGCAGCGGTGCGGGGATGTCACGAAAGAGGGCGTTCGGCGCGACCCTCACGTTTTACGCCGTCACGACGGGCCTAGTGCTTTCGTACTATCTGTTGCTCGGGCAGCTCCTTCCCATTTTGCCATTTGGGAGAATGCCGCCATGAACACGCAAGGGAGCGGGGGACCGGCTTGGCTATGGAGACCTAGCCAACTGGCCTTTTGGGGTTCAGCGGCCCTCGTCGCCATCGGGCTGGCAGGCGGCGCAGCGTGCGATCCCCGACCGGCGCGCCCCGTCGTACATCGCGCAGGATACCGGGTTCTAGAAGCCGATTTTCATGCCCACACCACCTGGAGCGACGGCACGCTTTCGCCCTTCGCGATCGTGCGACAAGCGGACCGTCGCGGCCTCGACGTGCTTGCGGTGACCGAGCACAACGGAACGACCGCAGGGAAGCTCGCTCGGGGATTTGCGAAGGCGACCGGCGGGCCTCTCGTTCTCGTAGGGGAAGAGATTACGTCGGCCCGCTTCCACATGATCGCGGTGGGCCTCGAACGGACTGTCTCTCCCGACGTCGGCTCCGTCGCGGCCGTCGACGACGTTCACGGCCAAGGCGGGGTGGTTTTTGCGGCCCACCCCGTGCGCCACTTTTGGCCTTCGCTCGTCCCGCTACGGCCAAAGCTGGATGGGGCGGAGCGAATGCACCCTCTCGCCTTTCGCGATCGCGGCACGACCTGGAGCTATGCGTCAATGGTCGAGTACTTCGACGGGGCCGAGCCGAGGCTCGCGGCCATTGGGTCGTCCGATTTCCACGGAGGAAGCGTCCTTGGCATTTGCCGCACTTTGGTATTCGTGACGGAGCCCGGCGACGAAGCGAGCGTGATGGCCGCGCTGCGGGCCAAACGAACGGTCGTGGTCGATCGGGACGGTGTCTTGCGAGGCGACCCGGAGCTCGTACAGGCGCTCGAGAAGGAGCCTTACACGCCTCGAACGTCGGACTACGCGTATCGCGGCGAGAACGCGCTCGATCGCTTCACGCGGGCGATGGGATGGCTCGGTGTCTTGGGTCTACTGGTCTTCGGGAACCGGGCACGCTCCGACCGAACCGAGCCGCCACGAACCGATCCCGAAGAAAGCAGCTCGGAAGAGGGCTCTCGGAACGCCTGAATGCCTATCTTGCGAGCTAGAGCGCCGAACCGCTTGATTCGGTCGGCTTTTCGCCGATTTACGTCGCCGTGCTTCGTTGCTCCTCCTCGCCTAGCAGCAGTAGGACTCGTCGTCGCGCCTCG
>JAYUKI010001331.1:0-7238 GCA_043764595.1 Myxococcales bacterium
CTCGCGTCTCGACGTGGACGTCACGCTCGTCTTCTATGCACGTGAAGAGGGGCCCTATGCCGAGAACGAGCTCGGTCCGGTGCTCGACGGAGATCCGGAGCTTCGCACCGTAGACCTCGCCGTATGCCTCGAGCCATCGGACAACCGCATGCAGCTCGGGTGCAATGGATCGATCCACGCGACCATCACGTTCGAGGGAAAAACCGGGCATTCGTCCCGTCCGTGGGAGGGCGTGAGCGCAATCTCGAAAGCCGCGCCATTCCTGGCCGAGCTCGCACAGCGTGAGCCCATCGAGTCCACCCTCGACGGTCTGGTCTTTCGGACGGTAACGACGGTGACGTCGGCGAAGGACGGTGGTCGAGGGCGGAACGTGGTGCCGGACCGATTCGTTCTCAACCTCAATCACAGGTTCGCTCCCGAGTTCACCGCGGAGGAGGGCCAAGCCCAGGTGGTCCGACTTCTTGCGGGTCGCGCGAAGCTCGAGTGGCTCGACGTGAGCCCGGCGGCAAAGCCGAATGCGAAACACCCACTCGTGCAGAAGCTCGTGGCATGCGGCGTGACCACGGTGGAGCCCAAACAGGCTTGGACCGACGTCGCTCGCTTCGCGACGATTGGCGTGCCAGCCATCAACTTCGGACCGGGCGAGAATGCACAGGCTCACCAAAAAAACGAGTCTTGCGCGACCGCGCTCGTGCACGAAGGATACCGCATCTTCGAGAAGTGGCTTTGCACGAGCGCCGAAGACACGGTCTGAGATCGGGAGGAAAGACCAAGTCGATGGCTCGGTGTCGCCAACGGTATTTGGTTTCGGCGACGAACGTTCGTGCGCTTCAGCGGAGGGAAGGTCGTGTGGTTCGCTGATCTTCGACGCGTGCGTTCACGTGCGCACGGAGATCCTGCTCGGTTCCCTCACGCCCATAACTGAGATTCGCGCACGCGCGGACGGCCTGGGCTCCGAGGAGATCCCCGGCCTTTTCGAGCCGTGTCGCGAACGTGAAGAGACCCTCCGAGCTTGCCCGGACTACTCCCTCTTTGGCAAGAACGGACTCGAGACGAACGAGCTCGGGATGGAGACCTGCCACCCTTCGGGCTTCGGTGGTGTTGGCCTTTCGTTTCTTCGCGAGCGCTCGGACGAAAAAACCAAGTGCCACGAGCACCGCGGTCACGCCGATGACGCCTTCGGTCCTCGGGTCGGAGATGGCGTCGAGGGCACGTTCCCATAGCGGAGCTTTGCGCGTGAACGCTACCGCGGGCGTGGGGTCCCATGTGTGCCATGCGTCGCCGTGGAAGGCCTCGACCCAGGCGTGCGCGTGACGCTCGCGCACGATGTAGGTGTCACCTTGCGGGCCTGGCTCCACGACGCGGTAGCCACCGACGAGTCGGGTGGGGATGCCCACCGAACGGGCCAGCAGGGCGAAGGCCGTGGCAAACAGCTCGCAGTGTCCTGCTCGATGCACGAAGAGAAAATCGTAGATGGCAGATCCCTGGAACGGCTCGCGCGAGAGGGTGTAGCGGTAGCCCGCCAGGAGATGGGCTTCGATGGCGAGCAGCCTGTCGTTGTCCGTGGGTTGGCCGGCCGTCCATTCGAGCGCAAGGGCTCGAATCTCGTCCGGGTAGGTTCGCGCCGGCGTTCGGTCGCGTGACGTGGGGGGGGGCAACGCGGGAGCCGCTGGCACAAGCTCCCATGTGCTCCGTTTTCCGCCTCTTGCGATGCTTCCGTCGCGTGTGGGGGCATCGCGGACCGCGAGGTCGAGCGGCGCGAAATACACTTTGGAGGGCCGGAGTGACTCGACGGTGGTGCGCTCGCTCGAGGTGCCGGTGCCGGTGCCGAGCGGCCGAGGCGGGTCGATGGCCGACAGCCCGTGCCAACGGTTGCCGTCGAAAACCTCGTAGACCTTGCCGCGGAGGTGGTCGACCGAGGCTCCGCTCACGCGCAGCACCACGGTCTCGGATTCGAGGATCTTGCGTACGTCTCCGGCTCCGTCCGCGAGGGAGACATCGTCGTCGAATCCCGAGCGCGGGTGGTGCCAAAGGAGCATGGCGAGCTTCTCGGCGTAGCGGTAGGTGAAACGTGGCAGGACGCGCCCTGCCGCAATCCCGATGCCCACGGCAAGCACGAGGAAGAGTAGCCCTACGAGTCGCTTCTTCGGTGCGGCGAAGATGGCCCGAGGCGCCAGTTCACTACGCGAAAGCCCGCGCGACGCGGTGGCCAAAGCCACCAAGAACGTTGCGACCGGGCCGAACGGTACGAAGCGCTGCGGCGGCGCTCCAATGGCCGTTGCTGCGGCGAGGACGAGCGCGAGGTCGCCGCCCTTGGCTGCAAGGTTCGGAAGGAAGAACACCCGCGCGAGGACGAAGATCGTCGCGACGAGTGCCACGGTCGTCGTGACACCTCCGCGCGGTTCTCCGCCGTAGCGTGCGGCAAGGACGAGCAGGCCTCCGATGGCGGCGTAGATGCCGAGCTCTCCGGCGCGCGAAATGCGGTTTCGGGGCAGAAAATGGCTCAAACCTACGAGCAGCGGGAGTGCGAGCAATACCCGCGGATCGGCGAGGCCCACGAGCCCGAGGGCCGCAGTTGCCGGTCCGAGTCGCGCGAGCGATAGCCCCCTCGATGAGGCGAGAGAATCCGGGGGAGGCGCCTCGGCGGACGACGTTCCGAGCTTGGACGAGCGCTCGCTCAAAGTTCGAACCCTCCACGTCGGACCGTGCTTGGTGTCAAGCTCCTCGCATAGGAGGGAATGGCCGAAGCGGCCTCGGCGACGATGGCCACACGAGGCGTCGGCCCGCGTTTCGCCAGCGTCTCGGCGACCTCGGCCCGCGCGGTGTCCCACTTGGTGGTCACGAAAACCACGGCAGAAACGCCACGCAAATGCGGCGCTACGCGCGCCACGAGCGCGAGCCCGTCGAAGCGCTTCGTGGGCTCGGCGACCGAAAGTGCATCGAGCACCAAGGGAAGCGCGGCACGGCCACGTCCGGCGTCGAGACGATAGAGCGCTTCACCCACCACGAAGAGCTCGAGTGCCAGCCCACCGTCGAGCGTGGCCTCGGCGACACCCGCAGCGAGCGACACCGCGGCCTCGAACGCTTCGCCTTCTTCGCCCTCGGTGTCGAAGAGAAGGATGGCTCGAGTCATTTCGGGGTCTTCGTATTCGCGAACGAAGGGGATGCCCGTGCGTGCCCACGTTCGTGCGTCGAGGTCGCGGACGCGGTCTCCCGAGCGGTACTCGCGGACGCCTGCCAAATCGGTAAGACCGCCACGTTTGGCGCCTGCCGCGAGCGACGTGCCTTCGCGAGCCGGTGGTAGGTCGAGCTTTCCGATGCGAGCGGGGCGTGGCACTACCTTTATGCGGAAAGGCTCGGTCTCGATAGGGGGGCCAGCGACGAGGTCGAAGGGCAACCGCTTCGCCACGGCGAACGCCCCGAGGAAGAGATCCGCGCGTCGAGTAAAGCGCACGGTTGCGCGGGCCGAGAGGACTCCCGTGCCTCGGTCGACGCCGAGCACCGGTGGTTCGCCTTCGTACCGTGCGAACCACGGCAAGAACGGCCCGCGCACCGAGAGCCCGTCTGCTCGCTCGTGGGTGTCCACGACGACGCGCACCGTGAGCGGCTCGCCGACGGTCACGCGGATGGCCTGCTCGAGTGTGGCCTTGCTCGCATCCGTTCCGCGATCGAGCCGAAAAAAGCGGCGAAGCGCGATCGACACGACGAACAGACCGAGCACGAACCCGAAGAGGTAGGGCACGCGCGACGCAGGGAGGGCAAGCGATAGGGCGCCGAGCAGCGAGGCGCCCACCAGAGTGACCTGGCCCGTGGGGGTGAGGGAAAAAGCGAGCTCGATGAGTCGCTGCACGCGCTTCGGGAGAGGCTTTGCGGTTCGGCGTCGCGCGGCCGTCGGGACCGGAATCAGGACATGGTTGAGCCGATCCCAGTCGATTTTCACGCGGGCACGGGCTCCGCTTCGACGATGGCGAGGATGACCCCTTCGCCCTTTCTTCCCGCGTACTTCGCGTCCGGCCCGAGCACGAGGCGATGGGCGAGGACGGGCACGGCCAGCGCGGCGACGTCGTCCGGTGCGACGAACGTTCGCCCCTCCACGAGCGCCTTCGCCTGGCTAGCGCGGAACAGCGCGAGGGCTCCGCGAGGGCTCACTCCGAGCTCGACGTCGGGATGCGTTCGTGTGCGTTCTACGAGTGAAATCAGGTAGTCCGCGACTTTTGGCTCCACGCGAATCTCGCGCGTGCGTTTTTGGAGCGCGACGAGATCCCCCTCTTTCAGGACGGGAGCCAGAGCGTCGAGCGGATCCACCGTTGCGCGCGAAAAGAGAATCTCGCGCGTTTCGTCGTGGCTCAGGTAGCCGATGGAGAGCCGCAGGAGGAAACGATCGAGCTGCGCTTCGGGAAGAGGATAGGTCCCGTGGTGGTCGCCGGGGTTTTGTGTCGCGAGCACGAGAAAGGGCGGGGGAAGGGGGTGGGTCTCGCCGTCGACGGTGACGTGCCCTTCGCTCATGGCTTCGAGCAATGCGGACTGCGTTCGTGGCGAAGCACGGTTGATTTCGTCGGCCAGGAGCACGTGCGTGAAGATGGGGCCGCGTCGAAACGAGAACGTACCGATTTCGCGGTCGAGGACGAGCGAGCCGAGGATGTCTTGGGGGAGAAGGTCCGGAGTGAACTGTACGCGTGCGAAGCCGACGCCAAGCGTGCGCGCGAAGGCTTTGGCGAGGGTCGTTTTCCCGACTCCGGGGACGTCTTCGAGCAGGACGTGTCCGCCAGCGAGAGCCGCCACGAGCACTTGATCCACGACGTGAGGCTTTCCTCGGAGGACGCCGCCGATTCGTTCACGAAGGGTGGAAAGCTCGCGATGGGGCATGATGTCTCGGGGGCTCGAGTGTGATCGCCCACCAAAGGCGAACGACACGCGAAGCGAAAGAAAACTAGGCTAGCGGACCGTGAGCTCGACGCGCAGCCCGTAGTGGTCCGAGGCCGGAACATGCCCGAAGCCTGCGTGCGGGAAGAGCTCGCGATCGAGAAAGCGCTCTTTGCGACGGGCGTCGAGCGTTCGACCTTGCCTGCGTACGAAGATGTAGTCGATCCGTTGATCGTGGGCCCCCGGCTCGTACTTCGCGGCAAGGGCGTTTTCGGTCGGATGAAACGTGATGCTGTCCTCGTCGGCGAAGAGGTCCGTGTAGCCGGAGAAAACATCCGCGAGCGTCCGGTATTCCAGGTCGCGGACGGGCCCAAGGCCATTCACGTTGAGGTCCCCGGCCACCACCAAGGGGCGGTCTTCGCTTCCCACTTCGTCGGCGAACGCGCGGAGCTCCGTCAAGTGGCGGCGCCGGACGGACTCGGCGTCTTGCTCGTAGCCCGACTGCATGTGCGTGGTGACAATGTCCGCCTCGAGCCCGCCAGGGAGCACGACGCGCACGTGAGCCATACCCTTTCGAGCGAACCGTTCCGAGCCAACGTGTGGGCGGGAGTACGCGCGGAACTCGGACACGACGAGCGGAAATCGCGACGCGACCCCCAAGCCCGAGCCCCCGATGGTCAGCGGGAGAAGCGTCCAGCGGTTCTCGGCGAGGATGCGGTGGGGCAGGTGCTTGGGCCGTACGAACGCGCGGACCGCCTCCTCGAGCCAGAGCTCTTGCACGCACAAAATGTCGACGGTCGCGAGGGATGCCTGGACCTCCGGATGCTCGAAGCGATGGGCGGCCGCCGCGCCGCGTCCGCGAAGGATGGCGAGGAGGTCTTGGGCGGCGCCGAAGCAGTTCCAGCTCGCCAAGGAAAAGGACGTTGTTTCGGTGGCCGTCATCCGAGCACCTTGAAGGCGGGGGAGCCTCCACGCTGGGTGGAAAGTATGTCTCCGACGAGGAGGGTGGACCCGTCCCCGAGGGCGACGTCTCCGAGATAGGGAGTCGGCGATTTGGCTCGCAGCTCGATGAGGCCGTCCGCCGCTTCGAGGAGGGTCCAGTCGCCGATGCCGAGCAGCATCGGGCCGAAGCTCGTGGTCACGCGCTGACCGGCTACCTCGATTTCGATGGCTCCGGGGACGGCGCGACTCGGCGCGAGTACGACGGGAACCTCGCGTCCGAGGGTGAGCTCGAGGCCGTCACCGACAGGGAGAGCGCCTCGTATGGGCAAACCGCGAAGCTGCGTGCCGTTGCGGCTACCAAGGTCGCGTACCACGACATGCACGCCTTCGGGGGCGATCGAAAGATGGCGGCGGCTCACGGCATTCGACGGGACGAGCACCGTTCCTTCGCTCCGACCCACGACGACCTCTCGCGTGAAGGTGAGGGCAATGCGTGCACCTTGCAAAGACAACGGGACGATGGGGCCCTTCGCGAGACGCGCCCGAAGGCTCGCGATTCGCTCGCGTACGGAGGCTTCATCCGGGTTTTCCCGAACCAAAACGTCCAAGAGCTCGAGGGCTTCCCGCCTACGCCCGCTCGTCAGGAGGAGGTCCACCTCGGCCTGGCGATCCCGCCTCTTTCGCTCGCCTCGCTCCTTGTGCTGCTCGCTCGAGAGCAAAAACTCGAGGCGGTCGACGTCTCCTGCCGACGTGAGCGCACGGGCCTCGCCCTCCGAGTCGCCGAGCTGGGCGTACGCTTGGGCGGCTCGTTCGTGCTCGCCGATGGCCTCGAGCTCCTTCGCCGCGTCCTCGATGTCCCTCTTGTGAACGGCGGAGAGCGCTACCTCGCCGGAGAGGGCGAGCATGAGAAGCGCGCGCTTCTTCCGAGCGAGCTTGTTCTCGTCCGTGCCTTCTGGTGCGGTCATCGACGCGTGGGTGTAGTGCTGGAGGCGCACGCGGTGGTCGGGCTCGGCGTCGCCACGGAGCAACATCACGCGTGCCGCTTCGGCAGGTCGGTCCGCTTCGACGAAAAGCTCGATGGCCTTGGCGAAATCGCCGCGAAGCTCGGCCTTGCGCGCCCTTTCGGCGTCGCGTCCCTTCCCGAAAAAGCGGTCGAAAACTCCCACGGTGCCCTTTCGGAACGTACCACGAAGCTTTGCCCGCAAATGGGCGTGTAGAAACGAAAAGACAGCCGTAGAATCTTCGTCGATCCTAGGCGAGGTAACTGAGAGGACGCATGGCGAACCAAAATCGACTCGGCGAGCTACTCGTGCGCGAGAAGCTCATTTCGCTCTCCCAGCTCCGGCAAGCGCAAGACGAGCAGTCTCGCTCTGGCCAGAACTTGAACGCTGCGCTCGCGAAGCTCGGCTTCATCAGCGACCAAGACATCACGA
>JAYUKI010001332.1:0-2167 GCA_043764595.1 Myxococcales bacterium
TGGGGACGGGATCGAACGGCGAAGTGACGACGTCAGCGGAGCAGGCTACGGCCGTGGGCACGAGGAACGTACAGAGGATCATTGCAAAGAACAGCGAACGTGAGCGATTTACCATGGGAAAGCACCTCGAATAAGGTCCGAAAGCAAATGGCTGCCTTGCCGATGGCGGGGCACCCATTCGGGACTCCACTTGAGTGCGTGGTGGCCTCGCACATTCTGAAAGATTCGTGAGGGCCAGCGCGATTGTGGAAGTTCCTTTCGGGCCCCCGGGCGCGCGAAGCGAGTCCACACGGCGGTCACCTCGAAGGCGGGCGGGTGGTCATGCACCACACCGAGGTGTCATTCATCGAGCCTTCCACCGGCGAGGCATCGAACGCTCCTCGATGGCACGACGGATCCATGTCGATTCTCGCCGCATTCGTGGGCATGCACTGCATCCAGAAGGCGAGGCGAGACGAACAAGAGCTAGCACCACGCGCCCCAATCCTCGGACGCCCGGAATGCCTTGCAAAACGGACAGCCACCATGGATCAGAATCAGGAACCGTTGTCACCTCGAGGCGAGCCTGTGGGTGTCCTTGGTCTCATCCTCGTTGGTGGGGCGCTCGACACGACCGCGCGTCCCTCCAAGACCACCAATAGCGGTCAAGAGCGACACGTCTTGGCGAGGGCAACGTACCGATTCCTCCCGTTGCTTTGGTGCCTTCTGGTCGGGATTGGATGCGCCACCGGGGGTCCTTTGGAGGACACCGAGGACGATTCCCCTGGCTCTCCAGCCCGAGGGAGTGACGCGGATGGCGGGCGGCCTCGAACACCCACGCCGTCCAGCCCCGCGTCGTCGAGCCCCGCGCCGTCGAGCACCTCGACAGGATGCGAGCGAGATAGGCAAGACGCGGCCACCCGTGACGGATCGTTGGTTCCGGACGCTGTTGCCGCCGACGCTCGCCCCGATACGAGCACGGCTATCGACGGCGGGCCGTGCGCCCATCCCACCACGAGCACCGGGGGCCCTTTGTCCGTGACATGCTCTCCGTGTGTGGCCGCCGTGTGCGCGACCAATCCGGGTTGCTGCACCAGCGCCTGGGACACCACGTGCCTCATTCAGCAGTCCCTGAATGCAGCCTGCAAGCCCTGAAGCCAAATCGAAGGCTCCGTCACTCCCGAGCGCTTTTGGCTCGCCACTTTCAAAAACGGTTGGCCGATCGAGGCCTCGCATCTCGAGGCTTATGGGTCCTGCGAAAGGATGCCTTCGATGCTCTTCCAAAAAACGCTGTTTGGATACCGTGCTCGGAACACGGTTGCGCGGTCTTTCGCTTCCTTCGCGCGGCCCAAGCTCGCGAGGGCACGAATGCGGAGCGCATCCCTCTCTTCGGAGAGTGCGCCGGTCGCGAATCGCGATTCGTGCTCGGCGACGAGCGAAAGCGCACGCGCCGCGTCACCTCGCGCAAGCGCGACGCGGCCTCGATCCAAAACGGCGCGCTCGCCTAGTGCGGACTCGGCGGGAACAGGTGATGCATCGGGGGGATCGTCTCCGAAGGGTTTCCTGTCCGTCGAGGCGCTCGTTCGGAGCGCTTTCGCTTCATTTGGCGCCACAGGAAGGTCCTCAGGCGTGAGGGGGCGAGCAGAGGTGGCCGCCGTTGGTGCTTCTGCGATGGCCGCAACACTGGCCGTCTCCCGCGGGCCCCTGGGGTCGACTGGGGAGAGGCTTGCCGTAGGCGTGGGAACAAGGACGGTCCGCGAAGGTGCCTGCCATAGTGCAACTCCAGCGCCCACGGCTCCGCCCAGTGCGAAAAGCAATGCGCCAAACGCTACAAGCTTCGCTCCCGCGAGCCCAGCGGCGTTGGGGGTTCCGGAACCTTTCGCTTTTGGCGCGCTACCGCTTCCTGCGAGGACGTTGGCCAACATGCGGTCGGCGGCTGCGGAGGAAAGGCCATCTTTTGCGGAGCCCTCACGGAGCAGCGAGCGCAGCTCCGGGCGCATTGGATCGTCGCGCATCAGCGGCCTCCTCGAAGGCGAATTCGGGCGACGGCTTTCGCGAAGTCCTCGCGGGCGAGCCGTAGTCGCGAATACGCCGTGTTGAGCGGAATGCACATCGTTTCGGCCATCTCCTTCATGGGGAGCTCGTCGATCTCGAAACCAACCAGGATCGCCCTGCGGTCGAGGTCGAG
>JAYUKI010001333.1:0-2166 GCA_043764595.1 Myxococcales bacterium
CCGCATGACCCCGGTGAACGGGCAGCTCGCCTCGATCACGAACGACTGGTGGACGAGCGAGGTCATGCTCTCGCTCACGCCGCGCGCCAACGCCGACGACGCGGACGTGACCGGAAAGGTTTCGCTCGCGAGCCTCGCCGACCAGAACGCGAACCTTTGCTCGGGTCGCGGGGGAGCTTGGGCGGAGTGGTACTCGGCGCGGCTCTTCACGCAGGGCAACCACGTGATCGTCACGGTGCCGGTGCGTTCGTACACGGACACCACGAGCTCGGGCAAGCTGGTCGTCGGAGTGGTCGACGCCTCGAACCCGGCCGCTCCGGTGCTGGTCTCGAAGTCCGAAATCGCGATGACGACGCGCCAGAACGGCTACGGCGGCTACTGGGGCTTCTTCGACGGCTACGGCTACTACAGCTACTTCGGTGGCAGCTTGGTGAGCGGCGGCGAGAGCATCGTGCAGGTCGGCAACAAGCTCGCCTACATCGAGAACGACACCGAGTACGCCCAGGCCATGAACGGCTTCTACGTGGCTCCGACGATTCATCGGAAGCTCCATGTGGTGGACCTCGCGAACGTCGCCGCTCCCGTCGTGGCCGCTCCCGTGATCCTCGGCGATAGCCTGGGCTCGTTCCCACTCAACGTGCAGGGGAACACCGTGCTCTCGTCGCGCTGGGTGCGCGGCTCGGTCTCGGGCAAGGTGAAGTTTTACGTCGACCGCGTGGATCTCGGAGGCGCGATGCCTGCGCGGCTTCCTTCGGTCAACACGCCGGGCTCGCTCGTGACGGTGGACGCGACCACGGGCCGCTACGTGACCGCGGACTACACGAAGTCGGCGTTCGTCGCGACGAGCTACCAAGATTGCTCGGCGCGAACCGCCTACCGCGGGCGCTTCGATCAGCGCACGCTCACCTGCAAGGCGGTCGACCGAAACTTCAAGCTCGTCGACGTCGACGGCACGCGCCTCACGGTGCGAAACACGTTCACCCCGCCTTCGCAGAACCTCGGAGGCCTCACGGTGTCGGACGACCGCATCTACGTCACCCACTACCCGACCTACGACTACAGCGCTCAGCCTGGAATGTCCTCCGGCGTCTACGTCGAGCCGAAACGCCTCGAAGCGGGTGGGCTCTGGTCGCTCGGCGGTCTCCGCGACGGTCGCCTCCGCGTCGTGAACGAGCTCGAGGGCGACTCGAAGTGGCCGCTCGCCGCGGCGGGCTCCAAGGTTGCACTCTACACGGATAGCGGTCTCGCCATCTACGACACCGCGACCGAGGGCGCGGCGCCGAGGCTCGTGGCCGACGCGAAGCTTCGCGGCTGGGGTTACAGCTCGCACGTGCTCCTCGAGCAAGACCGCGCGACGTGCTCGCTCGGCGAGTGGGGCATCCAGACGGTGGCGCTCCGTCCCTGAGACCGCGCGAACACGCGGTGAACGCGAGGGCCACGAGCACCGTCTCGTGGCCCTTTCTTTTTCCTGCGATGCGCGGTTTGTGCGGAGCCTCGCGGGCCGGTACGGTCAACCCATGCCGAAAAAGCTTCCCCTCCCCGGCCCTGCGGCCTGGATCAGTGCCGTGGTGCTGTTCCTGTTCTCGACGTTCGTGTTCGCCGGGGTGGCGATGGTGCTTCCTACGTACTTGGACTGGGCGAAACACTGGCCTCGGCTTGGCGCGCTCGGCGGCCTCGTGCTCGCGCTGTCGCCCGGGATTGGGCTCGTGATCGCGCACCACGCGGCCAAAGGCATCTTGGATCGCGCCGAGAAGGTCTCGGAGCCTCGCGGAATCCTGCCCTCGGCCGAGAGCCTTTGGGCCGGGCTCTACGGGTGGTGCGTGGTGGTCTTCTCGTTTTGCGTGAGCACGTTCGTCATGCTCGCCGTGTTTCCGCCGGAAGGCTCCGACGGGCTTTTTGCGGTGCTGCGTGCACAAGCCGATCCGCGTCTCATGCTCTCGTTCCGTTCGATCGTTTGGCTCGTCACGGCGGCGTTCGCGTACGAAGCCGAGGGCCGCACGCGGGTGGGTAGTTAGAGCACGGAGGCTCGAACGGGCCCTTGAAGACCATGGGGACCTTGCTCGCTGCGGGCTAGAGCGCATCCGACAACTTGACGAACTGCAAGTGATCGAAATCGCTCCATAATCTGCGAGGGGCTTTCCATCTACGAAGAACGATGATGGAAAG
>JAYUKI010001334.1:0-7226 GCA_043764595.1 Myxococcales bacterium
CCGCATCGATGCCATTTGCGCGCCGGTGGCCGCATCCCAGCGAGAGTTGAACGAGTAGTAGCGTCCCTCCCAATCGGCCCAAAGGATGGCGTCGAGGGCAGCCAGCCCCTTCGTGACCTGCAGCAGAGCATCGATCGCGGGAAGTGAGCCGAGGGCGCGGGTGCAAATCACGTCCTCAGGGTACCACGGAGGGTCGTACTGATGGCGCCGAGCATCGGCAACCGACCGTTCGGCTGCGTGACACAGGCGAGGTAGTGAATCATTCCGCGCTTCGTCCGCTCCCACTCCGGCGCAACGCTGGGCTCGTGCATGGACGACCGACGATCCCGAGGACGAACAAATGACAAAGCGGGCGAACTTTCGATGTCGGGCTCCAGCGCTCTCACCTCTTGGGATCCCAGCGGCCCTCACGGCTCGACACGACACAATGCACCGCGTCCCTGAGGGCCTTTTCCCTTGGATCGTCGCTCATGCGATAGCCCATTCGGTTCATCACGTAGGCATACCCGAGCCCAAGCTCGGGGTCGGCGAACGCAAACGATCCTCCCGCGCCTGGCATCCCGTACGCCCTTTGGCTCGAGCCAAAGGCCCCATTCGGGCCCGGCTTGATGTGGCCGAGCCCGTAGTAGCTGTCCGTTCCGAGCACCTCGTCGCAGGCGCCATGGGCCGGCAAGACGGCCGGCCACGACGAGCAAGGAGATGAGAAATGCAGCTCCCAAGCGACGAATCATTCCGCGGAAAGTGCACGGGCCATGCCTCGTGCCGCCGCGCGGTCGAACGGTGGCGTGGCGCCGGAACGGAGCGCAGGGGCCGCGGCCCCACGCAAGACGTGCGGGCAATACCGCTCGGCCTCACGTATCGAAAGGCTCGTCTTGGTCGACGGACTGGGTGGGGGCGGAGCCGAGCAAGTCGATCTCGATGGTCTCGCACATGCGCGTCAGGGCAAGATCGTTCGGCTCTTCCCCGAACGGATCGTCGAGCTCGCGTCCGAGGGCCTCGATCATCAACACCGGATAGGCCACCATGATGGTGATGATGGGTGTAAGTACGCCAAGCTCGCCGACGAGGCCGATGGGAAGCGCCGCAAGGTAGAGCGCCACGGTGCGCTGGATGAGGAGCACGTAACCAAGAGGCGTTGGCGTTCCGCGGATGCGCTCGCAGCCACCAAGGGAGTCGACCAGGACGATCACCTGGGCTTCCGCACGAGCCACCATGTTCGGATCGAGACCCGCGCGCGAGAACGCCGCGAGCCGGTGCGAGATCTGCTGGGCGGCATGGATCGGCGCCTTTGGCTGGGTCGCCTGGCTCGCGAACGACTCGGGCGACAGGAGACGCGCGTGCTCGGGCCGCTCGGTCGCGCCGCGAAGCGCGTGGCGAGTGGAGTGGGCAAAAAGGACGATCCACGTGGCGAAGTCACGCGCGGCCTCGGGCTCGGTCGCCACGTGCGCGACCACGATCCGTTGGAGGTTGCGGCTCGCATTCGTTATCGAGCCCCAGAGCTTTCGTCCCTCCCAAAACCGGTCGTAGGCCGTATTGGTACGAAAGGCGAGCACGAGGGCGATCACCGCGCCGGCGATCTCGTAATGGGCAATTGGCAGGCCTATCCGGGGGATGAGCTTGTGAAGCCCCCAAACGGCGAGACCTATCGCTCCGAAGGCGAGAACTCGGCGATTCACGCCGGGCGAGAACGAGCCACTCGCCGAGACCATTATCCGAAGCCAGTGGTTTCGCGGGTAGGGGATCAAGTGCCGACCCTACCACACGTCCCTCGCGCGCCTTGCCTCTTGGGCCATTTGCACGTGGGCTACGACCGGGTCTCTCGCTGCCGCTACAAGTCGATTCCCACGGTCCGTCCGCAAAACGTGGCCGTGAGCCTGTTGCCGTTTTGGGTCATGTCGAGCTTGCAGGCCTCCGCGCGGTATGCGACGGCCGGTAGGCGAATCGTGCCGCTCAAGGTCACGCCCTCGCCTTTCATCACGAGCGCGGTGGACGAGCTCGGCTGCACGGCGAGAACGCCCTCTTGCACGATTTTGGCCGTGAGGACGACGTCGTAGCTCTCCTCCACGTCGTTGTCGCGTTGCTCGTAGCCGCACGCCTCGGCCTCGTACGTGAGCTTCAGCTCGGTGGTGCCCTGTTCGGCATTCGACGTGGCCGTCCCATAGATGAAGGCTTTTCCGCCCTTGGGGCAGGCCACCGCGGCGTTTTGCGGACCGACAGGCTTGCCTTGGAGGGTGAGATTGTAAACCAGCTTCATCATCTCGCGCACGGCGCGCACGGCGGTTTTGTCCTGGCATTCCTGATCGCAAGGAGGAGGTCCAGCGTCGACGGCCACGGGATCCGAGCTGCAAGACGGCGGGAATGCGACGCATACGCCAAGCATCAGTAGGGAAACGGCCAAAGGGCTCTTGCGCATCAAATGCCTCCTTCGAGCCCGATGCTCGGAATCGTGACAGGACCGATGTACGTGGCCTCGCAGCCCGAGAGCGTACAGTTTTGGGCTATCGACTCTTTCGTCAACGTGGCATTGAGCCACTCTGCGACGACCGAGAGCCATGCCGTCTTCCCGAGGTTCCAGCGCTTCTCGAGGCGCAGGTCCACGCGGAAAAACGGCGGAAGCCGCGTCGCTTCCGGGTCCGCCGGATCGAGGGCCTTGGGAACGCCCGTGTAGAACACGACGCGCGTGCCTGCGCGCCAGTTGCGCCCGAGGTCGAGCGCCACCGCGACGTTCAAGACGTGCGCGCGGTCGAATGTGGCCGTGTACTCGCGGTTCTCGAACGTGCGCGTCGAGCGCGACAGCGTGTACGAAAAGAACCCGCCGAGCCGGCTCGTGAGGCGCTTCTTCAGAAAAAGCTCCATGCCATACGAGCGGCCCCGAGTGCGAACCTCGAGGGCCGTGACCGCGCGCTGGTTCCCGCGAGTCTCGCTCCCCTGCCCTCCGCCACCCGAGCGGTCGCCGCCGACGGTGCCCTGCGGAAAGCGTGGGCCGCATGCATTTCCTCCTCCGCCACCGCCTCCCGTGCGATCGCCCGCCAACGTGCCCTCGGCGAAGGTGCCCGCGGGGCAGCCGGGTGGCACGGGCGCGGTTGCGCCGAGTGGATCGCTCATGTCGAAGAAGCCATTGTGGAAGAGCGTGGCCGTGAAGGTCGTATCGGTCATGAGCGCGAGCTCGACGCCGAGGCTCTGTTGGACCGCCTTTTGGAGCCCACCGCGAATCCCCCCAGGAGTAAAGCCTGGCACCGGCACGACGAACGCGGGAGCTTGATGCGCGAGGCCCGCGGCGGCCAGGACGGAGACCCTCTCTGTGACCTTGGTGCGGGTCGCGAGCCGTGGATCGATACCGACGGCGGTCGCGCCTTGCGACGCGAAGAGATCGGCGCGAATGCCAGGAACGACCTCGAAGCGCGACGACGGCGTGAAGACCACGTCCGCGCGCGCGCCCATCACGAGGTCGGCACGCGAAGGAAAAAGCGAAAGGAGCGACTGGGCCGCAGGACCGAGGTCGGGAAGCCCCGTCTGGACGTCGTAGCTGTCGATTTGAGCGTCGGAGCCGGCGCGAAGAAGGGCTTCCGGAGAAAGGCGGTATTCGAGATCGGTGCGTGTTCCAATCAACCGATCTCGGGTATTCCGATCTTGGCTGATACGGGATTTGTCGATTCCGAGCGTGAAGGCGGAGCGGAGCCGCCCACGATTGCCGATCCTGTGGTCGTAGCGAAAGTCGAGGCGGTGAAACTCGGCGCCGAAGAGGGTCAAAGGCTCGTCCACGCCCTCGATGGTTTGCCCGAGGAAGTCGTACGAGCCCATCGCGAATACGGAGATGCGATCGTCGGGAGTCAGATCGAACGTGGCGCGCCCTTGATAGTCCCAATAGTCGAGGATGGTCGACGGCGAGAAGAGCGAAAAAAGGGCTCCCGTATACGAATACCGGCCTCCGAGGGCCACCGAGCCTCGGCCATTTGCAAAAGGCGTTTCGGCGAGCGCGCCGACGTCGAAAAGACGAAGATTGAGCTCTCCGTGCGGCCGCTCGAGGGGCTCCTGCATTTCGCCCGCCACGATGCCGCCCGCGAAGCGACCAAACCGCGCCGGGTATCCTCCCGGGTAGAGGTCCACTTGGCGAACGAGGCCGGGGTGCACCACCGAAGGTCCAGCGCCAACGTGGAAAAGGACGGGCACGCGAAGCCCATCGAGGAAGTAGCCAACATTTCCTGGAGGAGCGCCACGGATGAAGAAATAGGGCAGACCCGAGACGATGGGCGTGACCCCGGGCATGATCTCGACGGCCCGAAAGGGATCTCCGAACGTTCCCGGCACCTGGCGGACCTCGGCCCGCGAGAGCGATGCCGTCCTTCCGGCTTCGGCCCGAACACCACGCACGTCGACTTGCTCGATCACCATCGGAGCTCGGGCTTTGGGAGGCGGCGGGGCCACCGCGACCCGTAGCTCACGAGGTGGCGGTGGGGGCGGCGGCTCGGAGAACGCGATCTCGACACGGATCTTCGCAACGATGGGCAGCCCATCGCGGGTGGCGGGCGCATAAACGAAGGACTTCACGCTTGCCGCTGCTACGTCGCTGAAGGGCTTATTTTCTAGGGTCGGCGTGGCCTCCCGCACGGTGCCGTTCTTTTCGACGACGACCGTGAGCACCACCGTCGCAGCCCCCTTTGCCCCCTCGGGATAAGGCACGTCCGGAGCCGTCACGAGCTTCGGTGGCACGACGCCGGTAGGTACGCTCGAAGGCGCTGGTGCCGACGCAGAAGACGCAGCGGCGGCGGGCAAGGCTCCCGATGGCATCACCGAAGCCGCGGCAGACGGGCTCGGTGGTGGTAGCTCTGCCGAGGAGACACGCGAGACGAGCGAGACGAGCGCTCCCGCGAGCAGCACTCCCACTGCGCCCCCCCGCGATCTGAGCCGCGGAACCATGAAGAATGGGATACCCCGATTGCACCACGAGGGCATCAAGAGATTTGCGGAGCGTCATGGCGCGTGCGTCGGAAAATACCGACCCCCTACCTCGACCGTGACCAAAAGAGTCGCGCCCGGGCCAGCCTCCTCGCCATTCGAGCTCGGCGATGTGGCCATTGATGCAGGCGGCGGGCCGACTACTTGAACGGTCCCTTGGTGCAAGCCGCCTTCCAGCAGGTTTCTCCGCCCGGGCACAGCTTTCCGCAGCCTCCGCAATTCGCCGTGTCGAATCTCACGTCGACGCAGCGGTTGCTGCACGTTTGACGAGGCGAGGTGCACGGCACGCAGTCCGCGTTGACGCAGTGATTGGGGGCTGGACAGAGCTTCCCACACGCCCCGCAGTGGTACGGATTTCCGCCGAGATTCGTGCAAGTTCCGCCGCACGAAACATAGCCGGTCATGCACGTCCATTTGCCATTGACGCACGTCACACCGAAGCCCGTTCCATCCTTGCAAGGAGTGCCAACGATGGGAGAATCCGACGTGGGCTTCGGTGCGGGGCGAAAGCCGGCATCCGTGCTCGTTCGAGGGCCTCCGTCTTGGAAGTATTCCGGCGACGAGCGTCGGAGGTCGCTCGGTTCAGAGGTATCCGACGTCGAGGCGAGGGTCGTTGGAACCGCGCTGGCATCCGATGGCTCCGGCGCCTTCGAGTCCTTCACGACGAAGACTGCACCAAGGACGATCGCGGCCACGACGACCGCCGCGAGCGAAGAAAGTCCAACGGCCAAGACCGCGACCGAGCGAGGCCGAGCAGCGTGAATGGGATGGGCGTTCGAGGCCGCGAGCGCAGGAGCCGGCTGCACCATGCGCGGATCGCTCGTCGGAGGAGGCGGCCAAGCACCTGGCATCTGGGGCGGCTGACTCGGGACTGCGAGCGGCGCAGCGAGAGGTGCCGTCGACACCGCTCGTTGGACGCTTGGTCCAGTAGGTGGAGCCGTCAACGTGCGGCCAGCGTCACGCTCGGTCAGCGATTCGAGAGTGGATGGCGCGAGCCTCCCTTGAGGCGCCAGGGAGCCCCTAGGGAAGCGACTACGCGTGTCGAGCCATTGTCCAAGGGCCGCACTCATTTCGTCGGCCGATTGAAAACGATCTTCCGGCCTCAGGAAGAACGCTCTCTCCGTGATCCGCGCAAGCGTCGGATCGATTCCGGGCCGGTAGGCAGCCATTGGGACGGCCTCGCCGCGGCCTGCGGCGGCAAGACGGGCGATCCCCGTTTCGCCCGGGAATGGCGCTTTTCCCGTCAGTGCAATATACATGCAGATGCCGACCGCATAGAGGTCCGCTCAACCGTCCAGGACCGCGCCATAGGCCTGCTCCGGAGCCATATACGAGAGCGTCCCGACCAAATCGCCGGGCCTCGTGAGTGGCGCGGTGTCGTCCTCCGCTCGCTTGGCGACACCGAAGTCGAGAACCTTGGCAATCGTTCCGAGGGTCGGAGATTCGGTGACGAAGATGTTGCCGGGTTTGATGTCCCGGTGGACGACCCCCGCCGAGTGAGCGGCCGCGAGCGCGGAGAGGACCTGTCGGAACAGGATCGCCGTTCGTTCCTCGTCGAGAGGAGCCTCCCTGCGCAGCAGGGCGGAGAACGACTCTCCCTTCAAGAGCTCCATGACCAGGTAAGGACCGGAAGGGTCGTCGAGGACGAAATCGTACACCGCGACGATGTGCGGATGGCCGAGCCGAGCGCACGCTTCTGCCTCACGGCGGAACCGCTGGAGGGCTTGGGCGTTGCGGGCCGCCGCCGGATGGAGTCGTTTGATGGCGACGGCTCGGCCGAGGGCTTCTTGGTGCGCTTCGTACACGGCACCGTATCCGCCCTCCCCGAGGAGACGGACGAGCCGAAACTTCCCGGAGAGCGTTCGCCCTACCCACACTGCGCTATCGTTTCCCTCCATCGCTTCGACTCGCGTTCTGCCCACCCGATGGTAGGCGAAGTTGCCCGCGCGAGGCGCGAATCCACCCGCTCTCCTGACGCACATGCAGCGCTATCGCTGTACGTCCACACGCAAAAACGGCGCTTGGCCGAAGCCAAACGCCGCCTTTGGGGGCGCTCGGTCAGCACCGACTACGTTGTTCGGTGCTCCACCAGGAAGGACTACGCGATCGGCGAGGTCGCTCAGGCAGGCTTGGAGCCTTGGAAGGTCGCGTCGCTGAAGCCGAGCATCGGAAAGAAGACGAACGGCAGGAACAGAAGGCCAAAGCCGAAGCCCGCCGACTTTCCGAAGCCCTTCGCGATTTCCTGGGTCACGAGATACATGATGATGATG
>JAYUKI010001335.1:0-7221 GCA_043764595.1 Myxococcales bacterium
GTCGTGCTCGAGCTCGTCGTCGCCAAAGATGGTTCCGTGCAAGATGCACACGTCGTCGATGGCGCCCCTCCCTTTTCGGACGCTGCTCTCGCGGCCTCACGAAGCTTCGTGTTCGAGCCGGCCACGAGGTCAGGGGAGCCCGTGCTCGCGAAGATTCGAATGAAAATTGGCTTTGCCGCAGTCAAAGAACCCCCAGAGATGCCCGTGGCGCCAGTGCCCGTGCCAAAGGTCCCGTCCGCTCGGCCCGCCGCAAAGGCCACTCCGGTCGAAGAGGTCGAGGTTCGCGGAAAGCGCAAGGAGGCCGGCCAAACCACCCTCGGTCAGGCCGAAATTCGGGACGTTCCGGGTGCGTTCGGGGACGCCTTTCGGGCCATCGAGACCTTGCCGGGCGTGGTGCCCGTAGCCAGTGGATTGCCATTTTTCTTCGTGCGCGGTGCGCCGCCCGGCAACACCGGATATTACCTAGACGGCATTCGCGTCCCGCTGCTTTACCACTTGGCTCTTGGCCCGGCGGTCATTCATCCGGGGCTCGTGGACCACGTGGACTTTTGGGGCGGTGCACCGCCCGCCAAGTTCGGTCGGTTCGCCGGAGGATTCGTGAGTGGCGAGACGCGGGACCCCGCATCGCGGATCCACGGAGAGGGCAACGTCCGCCTCTTCGACGCGGGACTTTTGGCCGAGGCGCCGTTCGCGAACGACCGAGGCACCTTCCTGGCCGCGGGGCGAGTGAGCTATACGGCCTTGCTCTTTTCGGCCATCGTGCCGGACGTAAGGCTCAACTATTGGGACTACCAAACGCGTGTGGCCTTCGACGTCACGCCAAAAGACCGACTCTCGGTATTTGCGTTCGGAAGTCACGACTTCCTCGGCGAAGTGAACCAGCTGAGCGACGGCACGAGCCGGGTGCGCACGGTCTTCTCGACCCAGTTTCATCGTCTCGATCTGCGCTACGACCGCAAAATTTCGTCCGGTCGCATGCGGTTCGCCGTCACTTTGGGCATCGACGAGTCGAACCTTGGCGAAGATGCCGTCACGCGGGATCGGATGCTCGCCGCCCGCTGGGACTTCGAGAAACGCATTGCCGACGATCTCACGTTCCGTGCAGGCGCGGATGCCATGCTCGATCACTACGATCTGCTCGACGGTACCCTACGAGGCGGGAGCACGGACGCCTTTGCGTCGCTGTATCCCCCGCGCAACGACGTCGCGTTCGGCGTGCGCGCCGACGTGGTGTGGAAGGTCGTCCCACGCGTCGAGGTCGTCCCCGGAGCAAGGTTCGACCTGTTCGGTTCGTTCCTCTCGGCCGGGGCACTCGTTCCGGATCGTTTGCGCACGGCAATCGTCCCCGCCGCAGATCCGCGTCTTGCCGTTCGCGTGAAGGTCACTCCGGACGTCACGTACGTGTCCACTCTCGGGGTCCAACACCAGACGCCAGCGTTCATCGTTCCGGTCCCTGGCCTCCAAGTGGGTCGTCTGGCGGACGGCCTCCAATCGGCCATTCACGCAAGCCAAGGCGCCGAGATCGCGCTCCCTTGGAAATTTACGGTGAATCCCACGATTTTCGTGGCCAACACGTTCGGTCTCACCGACGCGACGGCCACGTGCGCGGGCGCCTTCGAAATCGACGATCCGCGCTGTGTCCGGCGGGTGAGCGGTCGCACCTACGGCCTCGAGCTTGCCATTCGGCGCGCCTTTTCGGAGCGCCTCACGGGATTTGTCACGTACACGCTGTCTCGCTCGACCCGCCTTACCCGGCCCTACACGTACCGCGAGAGCCGAGGGACCGTGTCTTTGCCCATTCTTGGCGGCGAGCAGCGCATTCCAGGCGAATTCGACCGTGCTCACGTGCTCAACGTGGCCGCCTCGTACGCGATTGGAAGGGGTTGGCGCGCCGGCGCACGGTTCTATTTCTACACCGGTCGTCCCTACACCGAAGAAGTCCGCGGAGTGCCCATTCCGCCGTACAACGGATACCGCTTTCCCGACTTCTACCGCTTCGACTTTCGCGTCGAAAAGCGCTGGACGTTCGGGAAGACCGGATACGTCTCGTTCGTCGCCGAGTGGCTCAATGCTACGCTACGAAAGGAGGCGTTGACGGTCGACTGCTCTCCGTTCGGCTCGAGCCCGGACCTCTCGTCGTCGCTGCCCGGCTCGCGCTGCACACCGGACGAGGTTGGCCCCATCACGATTCCGAGCTTGGGCATGGAGGGTGGATTCTGATCGAACGGACGTTCGTTGGCCATCAGGGAAGCCCGTCGTCGAGCGCCGCTGCATGGCGCCAAGTTCCCCGCGGCGCACTCTCGAGATGCGTTTCGCGCGCTCCTCGAGGCTCAGCGTCGTTTCGTGGGGAATCCTTCGAGGGACGAAGCCTCGGCGTTGGGGACGCAGCGCGGAAGCCAACCGCCTCCACAAATGCAGTCGCAATTGGCAAACACCGAGCAAGTGCAAGCGCATTTGCCACCCGCCACGACGCACCCCGGCGAGGCCGTGCACCGCGAAGCGGCCGACTTCGCTTCGGCTTCGCTTACCGAGGCCACGTCGCGGCCGATGAGGTCGGCATGACGCACGGCACGTTCGCAGTCGTTCTTGGCAGCACGGCAGACGTAGCTTCCTGTCGACGACTGGTCGAGGATGCATCCCAGTCGAAGCACACACGCCGTTTTCTCGAGACCTTCGCAAGCTGGCGCGCTTGGCTGTGCCGCGGAGCTCGGCACCGGCTCATGAATTGCGGCGGATGCGGTTGACGTGGCCGTGGCCGTGGGCGCACGCGACGGATCGTCCGCCCCGGGTTTGGTACACGCCATTCCGGGCCCGACCAGAAGACCCAGTGCGAAAAAGTCGAACCACGTCGGAGCCCGCGCCATCCAAAGAGCCTATCCGGTCTTCGAATGGTACGCGATCGACATCACTCGAGATCAGCGGTGCGGTGCCACCTGCTTGCGGAGCCCCAACCGAAAGGCCTCGGCTTCGCGTCGCGCGACGTTGGCGCGAAACGCCGCGAATGCAGCAAACGAACCTCGACCGACCAGCGCTCCCTCGCGTGGCAGCGTGGCGAGGTCCGGCTCCTGCTCGGAGGTCAGCTTTCCATAGTGAATGTACCCATCGTAGAGCTGCCCGCGCGTGCCGGACCCGGTCACCGTGTCTTCGGGCTCGAGCCCAATGGGGTTTTTGAGGCAAGCCGAGCTTGGTCGCGTATTCGAGACGAATGCAGGATGCATCTCGGACGTTCCAAGGGCGCCCGAAATGCTTCGTGGCTCACCGGGGAGCCGCTGGTCGCGCCCGTAGAAGATGATGCTCCCGTCGTCGTAGGCGGGCGCCACGGAGAACACTTGCCCCTTCGTGAGCTCGTATTCTTTGGCCATGCGGCTTCCGGCCGAGTCCTCGTGTTTGTTCGTGTGGAATGCGCCCATGTGCAGATACATGCGGTCTTGGGGCGTGGCCATTTTGGCCTTCATGTTGGAATAGATGACCTCCTCGCGGCGCGAGAACCAAAGGCCCGACTGGCCTTCGTTCCGGTCGCTGGCCAGGGTCGAGGCCCAGAGGGCGTGCACCATCGCCACGAGACGCTCGCACTCGGCTGCCGAAAGCTCGGTGCACACTTCGGCCTTTCGTCCAATCACGAGGTCGAAGTAGGCATTCACTTTCGTGATGTCCTCCGGAGTCGGAGGCTGGCGAGCATTCGTGGGAAGCGTGTCGAGCACGATAGGGCGCTTCGTGGTGAGCTTCGTGGCCAAAGCCTCGAGCGCCGCCACGGCATAGTCGGGGCTCGTGGGAACGTCGACGGCCGCGACCTTCATCGGGTGTCCCTTGGCCGTCGCGTCTCGCGCGGTTTGCGTGAGAATCGCGCCGAACATGTTGGGCGCCAAGCTCCCCATGACCTGCTCGGCCGTTTGGTCACGGCCCGTCGTCACGTACTTTTGGAGGACCTCTTCGTAGTCCATCGGAAGCTCGTATCCGACCACATTGACGAGCTTCTTCGAGGCCAGAAGCTCGAGAACGAGCGAGCTTACGATGCCAATTTCGTTCGAGCCGTGCACCTCGCCCATCATGAATATCTTTTGAGTGCCAAAGAGATCCACGAGAGCGCCCAGATCCCACGCCGGCTTTTGGCCCACTTGCTCGCATCGGAGGGGGACGGCGCCTTCTTTGACGAACGCTTCGATCGCAGCCTTGCCCGTAGGCGCCGCCTGCGTGGTCGCGCACTTCGGGTCGACGAGGGGTGCAGCGCACGCTTTGGGCTCGGGCGTTGCGTCGGGGCGAGTGCTCGCGTCCACGACGACCGGAGGAGGCGAGGCATCCGCGACCGTGGGATCCACCGGGGTATCCGCTATGGCGCCACTGCACGCCGCGGCCGTAACACCAAATGAAGCAAGTAGACCAGCGATCCACCGACGCGACATCGAAGCTCCTCGGCCCGGATGGGACACGCCCGTGGCACAAGATGAGCCACGATTCCCGGGTCGGGAAGTCAGCAAGCAACTCGTGTTCCACCACGAAGGCGGGCCAAAAGTGCTGCCGGCCAGACCTCGTCAACAAACGAACGGGCCGCCACTTCCGGCCCATCTGGTCAGGCCCATCCGGTCAGGCCCATCACGTCACGCGAGATCGCGGAGGCGCGTCACCTGGATGCTTCGTGCAGTGGCGATTTGTTCGAGGAGGTCGGCGAGGGCCTTTGGATCGGCGACGTCCGGGAGGCGCTCGTACTGACCGTCCCACAGCTCCAGCATCACGCCATGGTCGTCGAGCACGAGGCGATCGATCTGCGGCCAAGCCCAGCGCTTCAACCGTGGCACTCCGAAGAGCAGCACTTCTCGCGTGTCGATGCCCTCGTTCGTCACGATGACTCCGCGCATCCACGAGCGAAGCACCGTGCCCAGCGCCGACAGCAGAATCAAGATCGAGAACGGCTGCGCACCGAGCGGCCGCGACCTGTCCCCCTCCACGATGAAGACCCAAAGTCGCGAGTTCGAGCTGCCGTTGTACGCGGCGAGCACGACGGCCACGAAGACGAGCGCGAACCCGAGGTACACGAGCGAAGGCGCACGTGTCTTCATGGGCGAAATGAACGTACGCCGCAGCGGCTTGTCCGGCATGTAGCTCATGTCGAAGCGCGCGATCGTGCCGTTGACCTCGGTGATCGAAGGCGGATCGTCGTCGATGACGTCCGCCAGATTCTGGAGGTTCTTCGCCTTCTCGGCGGTGCTTTTGGCCTTCTCGGCCGTGCCCTTCTTCTCGGCGGTCACGAGCTGCATCCGAGCACAACACGAGATCCGCGTCTCTACTTGGGTTTTTCGGAGGCTCGGGAGCGCTCTTTTTTGCGCGTTCGCATGCCCTCGGAAAAATCCGTTTGGAGTGCTCCGCCTACCTACCTAGGCTTCACCTTCGGGCACCACCGAGAGGTCGACGTACCGTCCTTCGACTTCACGCCTGTGCTCTCGCGCGCTCGCGATTTCGCTCTTGGTGGGGTTGATCACCAAGAGCCCGTGGTCGGCGTCGAGCAGCGCGATGTCACCGTCCGAAGCCCAGCGGAATAGGCCCTGGACGCCCACGATCGCGGGCACGTCGAGCAGTGCGAGCAACGTCTTCGTGCGCGGACCAAAAGCACGCTCGGAGAGCGCCACGCCTGCAGGCTGGGTTCGCGCGGACACCAAGAGGTCGAACACGGTGAGCGCATCGCCCACCAGGATGGCCTTCGACGGCAGCTCGGCGCGCTTGTCCGAGACCGCCACCATCGAGATCGCGTCGCACAAATCTTCCACGTCGCGCGCGCGCTCTTCGAGAAACGAGTCCCGCGTGAGGCTCGCGGCCGTGCGTGTGACCTCCCGCGCGACCCGAGCAAGGGCCTGTGGAATGCCACCGTCGATCTCCACGAGCTCGATCGCCCGCTCGCGAAATCGCTGGTCGCCGAGGATCTCGAGGTATGTCCCGAGGAAGCGCACACCCTCGTCGAGCTCGCGCGTGCGGGCCTTCTCTGCCAGTGCAAAGATGGCCTTCTCGGCCACGTCGAAGGCCGAGCGCAGGCGCCGGAGCTCGAGCTTGGCCTCGGTCGGCTCGAGGGGCTTTTCGGCGGGTCGGGCGGAAGGACGACGAAGGGCGGCAATCGCACCGAGTGCGCGTCCGGGCACGAACGGAAGGCCCGGAAGTGTGACCTTGCGCGTCCCGCCTCCGGCCTTTCGTTCGTGGCGTTCGCGGCGAGCGTCGAGGAGCTCGGCCTGGGAAATTCCAGCGGCCAGCAATCCGCCCATCAGAGCCAAGAGCGCGATGTCGTCCTCGACGAACGCGACCTTTTTCCGCTGGAGCACGATCGCTCCGAGCGGACCACGACGCCCGCGCACGGGAACGGCGAGAAACACCGGAAACCGCTCTTCACCGAGGCCGTCGAAGTGCTTGTAGGACTCATGGGTTTGGGCCACGTCGGCCGAAATGGGCCGCATGTACTCGACCGCGCGCCCCGTGATGCCTTGGCCGACCGTGAGGCGGACCTGACCGATCGCGCTCTTGAAGCCCACGTTTCCGCGCATGACGAGCTCGTCGCCTTCGCCTTCGAGGACGTAGAGCGAGCAGACGTCGGCCCCGAAAATCAGGGCGATCCTTCGCGGGCCTTCGTCGAGCAGGGTGCCGAGGGGCATCGGACGCGCCGCAAACGCAACGAAATCGAGGACTCCGTCGAGTCGGGCATCCCCGCGCTCGTGCACTTTTTCGCTCTTCGCCATGACGCGTCATGTTCGCCCGAGCGGCGGGCCCCGTCCACCTTTGCCTGTCCGTCGCTCCCTCCCGAGGTCCGTGGCAGAGCCAAGCGAGTCGCACTCGGCTCCGTCGCGGGTCTCGCAGAAGCGCTCGATAAGCGCGCGAGGAATGGGCTATAGGGCCGCTCATGTACGACTTTCCGTCGCAAGAGTGGGCCGAAGCCTACAAAGACGCCATCAACGCGAACCCCGAGTACCGTTTGCACGGAAAAGACTGGACGCACGGCGTGGTCGCGTTCGTCGTGAAGGCCGATCCGGCCCTCGGCATCCCGGAAGACACCGGTCTCTGGCTCGACGTGCACGGCGGCGAGTGTCGGGGCGTGAAGCTCATGACCGCGGAAGAGGCCCAAGCGGCCGCATTCGTCATCGTCGCGCCCTACTCGATGTGGAAAACGATCATCAAAAAGGAGATCGATCCCATCAAGGCCATGATGCAGAACAAGGTGAAGCTCACGAAGGGCCACATGCCCACGAT
>JAYUKI010001336.1:0-2163 GCA_043764595.1 Myxococcales bacterium
GCCGGACGCGGAATCGCTTCGGTGGGGGCCGTGTCGGGCTCGGGGAAGGCCGAGAGATCGTACGCACGGCGCCGGATCGGATCGAGGAGAGTGTCGTACGCCTCTTCGAGGAGGGCCTGCTCGCGGGCGAGCTCGGTTTCGTCGAGCATCGACGACGTGCAGAGGCCACCTGTCGCGTACATCTCGCGCTTTCTTTTGTACGCGCGCCGGATCTCTTCGTCGCTCGACGAGCGGGACGTTCCGAGGGCCGCGTAGAGCGAGAGCTCCGAATCGGGCATGGGCGGTGGCGGCGCGAGGGACTCTTTGCGTGCGGCCGTGATGGCGACCACGCGTCGCGCGATGCGCTCGATGTTTCGTGCGGCCTTCGACGTGGGCACGTCGGTGAGCAGCGGCCTTCGGCGGCGAACGGCGACCCACACGGTGTCGTCGTGCTCGATGTTGCCGAGCTCTTCGAGACCGACTCCATAGTGACGCCGCGCGAGCTCGCTCATCCACGTGCCGAGCTCGAGATCCGTGCGCACGCGCGTTTGGTTCACCACCAGGTGAAAACGCATGCGATTCGCTTCCATCCACGCAATTTCGGCGAGCCCGCGGTCCATCTTCACGAGAGAGCGAATGAGGTCGAGCGGCTTCGGCAACACCCCGAACTCGGCGAGGGCTCGCTCCATCATCGAGAGGCGAAAGCGGTCTTGCGAAAGCGCACGACGGAGGGCCCGACGGTACGCCGCGCGCAAGAATCGATACGTCGTCTCGATGGCCGGAGGCTCGGGAACGGTCACGCAAATGGGCACGTCGGCCGCGAGCATCATGTCCACGGCGAACGGCGTGACGCCCGGCCCCACGTCCACCACGAGCACGTCCGCCGGAATGCTCCGAAGGCGCGAGAGCCAACGAATTTTGCGGCCGCCGCGAAGCGCGGGGGCAGGGGTCACGGCGTCGACCGCGGCGGGCAAGAGCTGGAGGCCGGGCACCAACGTCGAGACCAGGGCTTTCTTCAGGGCGGTTTCGCCACCGTCCTCGAGCCAGTGAGGCTCCCGGGAGGCCGGTATACCGAAGTGTGCGTGCAAGTTCGGGCCCGTGGGATCGGCGTCGACGAGCACGACCGATTTGCCGAGCTGCGCGAAGTAGACCGCGAGGTTCTCGGCGACGAGGCTCTTTCCAACTCCGCCTCGGCCACCGCCGACCACGAAGAGGCGACGTGCTCCACGAAGGCTCTCCGGAGCCTCGAAGCGATCCACGTGATCGTCCGAATCGCTGTCGAAATCGGACGTATCGACGGGAAAAGACGGCTCGCCCGCCTTCGGGGACTTCCCAGAATTCGGCACCATTTCGGGCGTGATTAGCACAGCTCGCCCGCGGTCGGGACTTGCCCGAGCCATGCGCGTTCTTGGCGGACGATCCGAGCGGCGCGGGTGTTCAGCGGTATGCGTCGGCCGAGCGGCGCAAGAGGCCGAGGACGCGCGCGCCGAGCTCCCCACTGCGGAAAGGCCTCGCGAGGTAGTCGTCGCACCCGCACGCGTAGGCTTCCACGATTTCGCGGGAGCAGCGGTGCGACGAAACGAACAAGACAGGCAGGCCGGACGGGTGGGCTTCGCGCATCTTCTTGGCGAGGTCGCCTGCGCCTCCGGGCAGTCCGTAGCTCACCACGGCCGCATGAAGCGGGCCGCGCTCGGCCAGCGCGGCGTCTCCGTTTTCGAATGCGACGACGTCGAGGCCTTGCGAGCTGAGAGTTTCCAAGAGCTCGGCGCGAGTCGTCGGATCGTTGTCGACGAGGGCGATGCGAAGGCCCGGCGTGCGAAGGCTGTTGGGGGGCGCGTCCTCGATCGGATCGAGCGTGGGAGGACGCGAGGCAGGCGTGGCAGGCATGGGCCGCGAGCTCGGTGGAGCGGTGAGGTTCGTGATGCGCTCCCAGTCGAGTGGCCCGAAGCACAAGACGACGTGGTCGCCGATGCGTCGTCCGACGGCCGCGGCCGCCATGCCTCGCCGATCGGCATCCGTCTCGACACGGGCGAGCACCCATTCGCCTTCCACCACGGCGTCCGTGGCAGGAAGGGGAAGGCACGCTGCCCCACGAGGGGAGAGGCCGATGGCCTCGGACAGCGTCGACGAGCTTTCGTACTGCAAAGCGATACTACGCATGGGCCACCGCCCTACTTAGCGCGT
>JAYUKI010001337.1:0-26732 GCA_043764595.1 Myxococcales bacterium
CTACGACTACTACCAGCCCGAAGCGTACGTCCCGTCGAGCGACACGTTCATCGACAAAGACGCCATCATCAACGACGCCATCGACCGCATGCGCCACGCAGCGACCCACGCGCTCCTCTCGCGACGGGACGTCATCATCGTGGCTTCCGTGAGCTGCATTTACGGCATCGGCAGCGCGGAGAGCTACCACGGGCTCCTCATCGACTTGAAGGTCGGCGAAGAGTTCCGCCGGGACACCTTTCTTCGCATGCTGGTCGACATCCAGTACGAGCGAAACGACGTCGACTTCCACCGTGGAACCTTCCGCGTCCGTGGCGACGTGGTCGAGGTCTTTCCGGCCTACGAACAGGACACGGCCATTCGGATCGAGTTTTTCGGCGACACGATCGAGGCCATCAAGGAAGTGGATCCGCTTCGCGGCAAAGTGAAGGGCACGCTCCCGCGATACGCCATCTTCCCGGGCTCGCACTACGTGACACCCCAAGACCAACTGCGAAAAGCCATCGCGAGCATTCGCGAAGAGCTGCGCGAGCGCCTCGATCACTTCGACAAAGAGGGCAAATTCGTCGAAAAGCAGCGGCTCGAGCAACGAACCCAGTACGACATCGAGATGATGGAGCAGATGGGATTCTGCAACGGCATCGAGAACTACTCGAGGCACCTGTCGAGCCGAAAAGCCGGCGATCCGCCCCCCACGCTCATCGACTACTTCCCGGGCGACTTCCTGATGGTCCTCGACGAATCGCACCAAACCGTTCCGCAGGTCGGCGCGATGTACAAGGGCGACCGCGCGCGCAAGGAAACCCTGGTCGAATACGGATTTCGCCTCCCGAGCGCACTCGACAACAGGCCACTCAAATTCGACGAATTCGAAGACCACATCAAACAGGCCATTTACGTCTCTGCCACTCCCGGTGACTACGAGCTCGAGAAGGCCGAAGGCGTCTTCGTCGAGCAGCTCATTCGCCCCACCGGCCTCTTGGACCCGGTCATCGAAGTGCGCCCCGTGTCCGGTCAAGTCGACGACCTCCTCGGCGAGATTCGAGCGCGCGCGGAACGCAACGAGCGCGTCTTGTGCACCACGCTCACGAAGCGCATGGCCGAGGACCTCACCGACTACTACCGCGAGCTCGGCGTCCGAATTCGGTACCTTCACTCCGACATCGACACTCTGGAACGCATGGATATCCTAAGGGATTTACGTCTCGGGGAGTTCGACGTGCTCGTGGGCATCAACCTTCTTCGCGAGGGCCTAGACCTTCCCGAAGTGTCGCTCGTGGCCATCTTCGACGCCGACAAAGAAGGCTTCTTGCGCAGCGCGCGCTCGCTCATCCAAACCATCGGACGCGCAGCCAGAAACTCGAATGGACGCGTCTTCATGTATGCGGACTCGATTACCAAATCGATGAAACAAGCCATCGAGGAGACCGGCCGTCGGCGCACCGTGCAAATCGCCTACAACGAAGAACACGGCATCACGCCACAGACCATCGTTCGCGCGATCATGAACATGAACCCCGCGGCCGGCACCATCGACTACCTCGACGTGCCGAAGCTCCGCATGGGCGACACGAAAGGGAAGAAGGGCGACACCTCGGTCGATCCGACCGAGACCCTTCGCGCGCTTCGAGCCGAGATGTTCGCCGCAGCCGAGGCTCTCGACTTCGAGAAGGCCGCCCGCATGCGGGACGAGCTGAAACGGTTGGAAGCCTCTCTTGGGAGCGAGATTACGCAAGCTTCGCTCGAGGGGGCCTACGAGCCCTATTCGACCAAGTCGCGAACCCGGACCAAAAAGAGCGGCGCTACGGCCGAAAAGAAGCCTGCCGTGAAGAGCCCCGCGGCCAAGCGACGTGCGTCCACGAAGTGGAAACCTTGACCGTCCCCTGACTCGCCGGTTTCGTCACGCCGATGGGAGTGCCCGGGACTGCCCAACGAGTGACCTCGGCCTGGAGACGCTCGGCTCGGCGTGGATAGGCCTCTCGAACGAATAGGCCGAACAAAATCAGGTGAAGATGATCTGGGCGCCGTCCGCCAGGTCGTAGAAGTCGCCGGCCGTGATGACGTCTTTGACCTCGGGCAAGAGGTCCTTCTGCTCGCGCTTGAACATCTTCATCGCAAGCTCGCACGCGAAGAGCTCGGCGCCCGATTGCTCCAGGATTTGTAGCATCTCTCGGACCGTTGGGAGGTCGAGCTCGGCCATTTGTTTCTTCATCATCGAGGCCGCGAGGCTCTCCATCCCGGGGAGGCCTGCCAACATCGTGGGCATGTTCGAGCTGGCATTGCCTGCGAGGTTCATGTGGAGATGGTCCACTTTGGACTCGGTGATGGCGTCGAGTCCCCAGAACGTGAAAAACAGGAAAGCATCGATTCCGGACTGCCGCGCGGCATTGCCGAGAATGAGTCCCGGATAGACTTCGTCGAGCCCTCCGTGCGAGACGATGATGGCAACTTTGCGTTTGGTCGTGGCGACGTTCATCGAGAAATCTCCTACAGAGTCAAAAAGAGGAACCGCTGCAAATCGGCGCGGCTCAGATGCAACCGGCAGGCTTTGGAATGCCGGCGATCTTCGCAATCGTTCGCGCGGGCGCCTTCGGAAAAAGCGTATAAAGGTCCTTCGTGGTTACCCCGGCCCCCTGCGTGATTCTGCGGATGTTCGGGGACACTCCGGTCGATTCGAAGTCGCCACGTGCAAACCGAATGACGGTCCAGCGAGCTTCGTCGAGCACGACGCCTTGCGCCTCCGCGAGCCGATCCGCGAGGCTCTCCGTCCATGCGGTCGCGTCGGCGAGGTGACCGTCGGCGGTAAAGCCGACTCCCTCGATGGTGACCGAAACCACCGGTGTCTTTTGCGACGGAACCGCGCATCCTGACGGAGGCCCGAGCTTCGAGCCCCGTGGCATTGGGGCAGATTTGGGTCGTTCGATGCCGAGCACGGCCTTCTTTCGCGATCCCGTGATGGCCTGAAGTCGTGCGCGCCGGTCTTCGGCGGGGCGCGGCTTGCGCGTGCGGGAAACGATCTCCGCCACTCGACCTACGTGACGGACCACGTCCATCATCACCGCCATTCCTTTTTGCACGTCCTCGTCTCGTGACGCTCGCACCATTCCAAGAAGGCCAATTGGCTCGACTTGATCGGCCTTCTTGAGAACCTCGCTGGCTTCACCCGCGATGGCGAGCACCTCGGGCTGCGTCATCGTGCGTACGGTCTCGAGAATGGCCACGATGGCGTCCCCGAGCTTTCGAACGTCGTCGGGCGAGAACCCTTCCACCACGCGCTGGCCTACGCCCAAGAGCTCCCGGCCGAACGCGAAGTAGCCCTTGCGTTCGAGGTCGTCCATGCGAGTCGTCGCCGTAGACATGACCTCTTTGAGAATGGGGCTCATCTCGGAAAGAAACTCGTCCTGTTTTCGTTGGCGCTCGGTCAAATCGTGGACCCGCGAAGAGAGCGTGTCGAGCCGAGCGAGAATCGTGTCGAGCTTGTCCGTTTCCATGTTCATCTCAGCTCCACTTCCCGGCCATGAGCATTCGGTGGTCCATTGGAAGCTCCTTCCCCGCCAAAAGTACGTTCCAATAGACCCATTTGAAGGCAAGTTTCCCCCAATGGTTTTGGGCGCTCTCCTCTAGGAGCGTGAACGGGCCGATTCCGGGCAGAGGAAAGCGCCCGGGCAGAGGCTCGGTTTCGTAGTTGAAGTCGATGAGCATGGCCTTCCCATCGCCCGTCTCGATGAAACAATTCGCGTGACCGTCGAAGTCCGGAAGAGGCTCCTTTCCCGCGATGAAGCGGAGCACGTTGGTGAAGAGCACCTCCGACTGGAAGTGGGCCACGGCCCCAGCCTTCGACGTCGGCAAGTCGGTTGCGTCGCCAATTGCGAACACGTTGTCGAACTGCTTGCTCTTCAGCGTGTGTTTGTCCGTCGGAAACCAACCGCTCGCGTCGGTCATTTGCGAGTGCGCGAGCACCTCCGAGCCACTGTGAATCGGCGTCGTAACGAGGAGGTCGTAGTCCGTCTCGCGGCCATCGTAGGATTTCATCGAGCGCTTCTTTCCGTCCACCGAAGCTAGCGAGAAGTCGCCTATCACCTCGATACCTCGCTGCGCGAGCATTCCTCCGAGAGCCGCGGATGCCCGAGGTTTCGTGAAGGCGCCTTCGAGTGGAGTGGAATAGACAATCTCCACCTTGTCCCGCATGCCCCGCTTTCGGAAGAATGCCTCGGCGAGAAACACGAGCTCGAGAGGTGCAACCGGACACTTGATGGGCATCTCCACGACGTTCACCACGAGACGCCCGCCCTTCCAATCGGAGAGCTTCTGCGCGAGCGCGCTGGCCCCCTCGAGGGTATAGAAGTCGAAGGCCGTGTCTTTCCAGCCCTCCCCGGTAAGGCCCTCGGTCTGCTCGGGCAGGATGCGCGAGCCTGTCGCGACGATCAGCACGTCATACGCAATCTTGTCGCCACGCTTGAAGTGAATCGTGTTTTGGTCTGGCGCGACGCGGTCGATCTCTCCCAGGCGGAGCTCCACGTGCCGGTCGACGAGGTGCGTCCTTCGCTTGACCAAGTCGGCCTTGTCGTAGGCACCGAACGGAAGAAAGAGAAGCCCGGGCTGGTAGATGTGGACGTCGTCGCGGTCCACCAGCGTGACCTTCCACGCGTCGTCAGGGAGCGCCCGGGCGAGCTTGTTCGCCATCATCGTTCCGCCCGTTCCAGCGCCCAGGATCACGACTCGCTTCATGGCGGCGAACCAGAGCAACTCGTGTTCCAACACCATACCGGCAAAAGGAGGCCGTCTCCCCCGTGGACGGGCGCACCGAGTGCGAGCACGTGCATTCCCTGCACCCGACCGCACCAGCCACCCGAAACATAGGTGGGTGCTAAGGTAGACCTATGGCACCGACGTTCACTTGCTCGACGAGAACGGCCGCATACCTGCTCCTCGGCGTGATGGCTGCCTGCTCCACGGAGGTCGGACTTGGCACTGGCGTGGACGGCGGCCCGGGCACGGCAGACGGCGCCGGGGCCCCATCCACCGATGCATCCGACCTCCCGATGGACGCTGCTGGCCCGCGAACGGATGCGGGTCAAACGACGGACGGCGGAAGCGTGTCGACCGGGCCGAACAAACCGAACTGCAAGTACCAGGCGCACAAGACCGGGCTCACCGCGCTGCAACAAGCGGGCGGGCTCTCGTTCTCGGTGTATGCGCCTTCCAACTACGATCCCCAGGTGGGGCACACGGTGGTGGTCCTGATGCACGGGCAAGACTCGAATGGAGTCCCGGAGCTCAATGCCCTATGGAAGCCAATTGCCGATCAGGAGCAGCTCGTGCTGGTCGCGCCGAAGGGGTCTCGCCCTTCCACCAACGGTGACGCCACGGTGGGAAACTGGGCCACGGCGGACCTGAACCGCGTGCTCGCGCTGATGACCGAGGTCGACGACTGTTACGATGTCTTTCCCAAGAAGCACATTCTGTGGGGTTTCTCTGCCGGAACGTTCTACGGCTACCTCCTCGGGCTCGGGGCCGCGGAGCGGTTTTCCGGATTGGCCATGGGCGGAGCGAATACCTCTTTCGCACGCCAAAACGGAGTGAGCCCGGCCTCGGCCAAGTGGAAGATCCCGGTGAGCCACGTGCACGGCGTCCAAGACATGAACCCCATCTCGGTCACCTATCAGGACCGCACGGACTTCCAGGGGCGAGGCCACGTTTTCACTCTGCACGAGCACCCCGGTGGCCACAGCATTACGGCCGCACAGGTACGTTCGCAGTTCGACGATCTTCGCGCGTCCAGCGCCCCTTGATCCCGACAATCGCAGTTGTCCCGAACCAGGCCCCAAGAGCGCCTATCAGGACTTTTCTACCGAGGATTTCGCTGGACTAGCAAGCATCGCTGGGAGCGACAACGACGGATACGACCCTTGGAAGTCCCCGACGGGGACTCGTATCCGAGGAGGAGCGACGATCCTTGAAAGTCCCCGACGGGGGACAACGCGAGGCGACGCTAAACCGGCGAAAGCCGACGGGAGTCATCATGTTCGGTGCTCTAGGAGCGACCTTCGTCGCGGCGCGTCCTTACCGCTTCGAGGGCCTCTCGGACAGCGGTCTTCTCGACCAACGTGGCTCGCTTGTCGTGGGCCTTCTTTCCCCGACCGAGCCCGAGGGTCACTTTCACGCGCCCATCCTTGAAGTGCAAATCGAGCGGCACGAGCGTATTGCCCTCGCGGGAAACGGCCCGGTCGATTTGGCGAATCTCGCGGGCGTGCAGGAGGAGCTTGCGAACGCCACGCTCGGCGTGAGGAAACGCCCGTGCGGCGAAGAACGATGCGATATACATCTGTCGGAGCCACACTTCTCCGCGCTCGATGACGGCGTAAGCTTCCGAGATGTCGACGCGCCCGTCACGCAGGGACTTCACCTCGCTGCCGCGCAGCACGATGCCGGCCTCGTACTGGTCGCTAATTTCGTAGTGGAACGACGCCGCGCGATTCTGCGCGATGTACTTCTGCGCACCTTTGCGACGGTCTCGGCTCACCCGTACGTTCTATCCGGCGCTGCGGATGTTCGGTAGTCGATTGAGTGGGCGACCAAGCGCGCTCCCTTTTCGGATTCGCAGTTCGCAGACGAGCGGCCTGCAGAGCGCGCGAAGCACCAACGCTCCGCCTGAGCTTCGCTTGCCGGCTGGGATCCGCGGGCACCTTTTACCCGAATTCGGGCGCAACTTCGGACACTTTGCGCGACGAAACGGCCAACCGAATCACGTCCCCCAACGACGCCGCTCTTTTTGCCACCTTGTTCCGTCTCGGCCCTCAGCCGTGCACGGCGCGGCCGAACGTCCGCATGTGCTCGTTTTCCTCCTTCGAAAGGGGCCCAAGCTCGACGGCGGACAGGTTCTCGAGAAGCTCCTTTTCGGTCTTCGGGCCCGTCAGGACCACGTCCACGTGCGGGTTGGACAGGCAAAAGCGATAGCAGTCTCCTGCGGTGGCCAAAGGGCCTTCCCACCCCTTCGGCCGCTTGAAAAGCCGCTGCCACGCGGTCGCCGTATAGGCCACGACGGCGGGCTTTCGCTTCTCGAGGTGCGGAAAGATGTCGCGCTCCGCGCCGGGATGGGCGGCGTTGTAACGAATCATGAAGAGGTCGAGAGGAGAGTCTTCGGCGAGCTTGCCCGCCCGCTCCCGATCGTGGATGGATATCCCGATTTTCCGAATTTTGCCTTCGTCCCGAAGCTTCATGAGCTCCTCGATGTGGGCCTCGGAATAGGACGACGCCACCCCGAGCCAGTTCAACTGGAAGACGTCCAGGTATTCGGTACCGAGCTTGCGAAGAGTGCGCTCGACCGTTCCGCGGAGGGTGCCCGCGAACCAGCCGATCGTCGTGCCGGCCGAAAGCACCACGCTCTCACGGATGCGCGGGAAGCTCTCGCGCAGGACCTTGGTCGAGGGTCCGCTGCGGAACGCTGCCCAAAAGAAGTAGTTTACGCCGCGCTCGAGGGCCAACCGGACGCCACTTTCAGGAAGTCCGAAATTGGTGGCGAGGCCCATTAGAAATACCTCGCGGCCGAGAGCGTTGACGGGGCGCCGCGCAAACGATGAGGCTTCGGTCATGGTGAAACGAGCATACGGATCGTTTCTCGAAAACGGAGCCCTACTTGCAGACACGCCGACCGAACGTGTCCTGCCCGACTTCGGTTTTCCGTTCGCTGCAAACGCATTCCTGCCGGTCGCGAGCGGGCTCGGTCCCTTCGCTGCACGACCACACGCACCGACCGTCGTCGGTCTCGAGCATGTACGGAGGTGGGCAGTCCAACGTGGGCGAAGGAGCCGGAGATGCGCTCGCCGAGGACGCGGGAGACGGACGCGGTGCAGGATCGAGGATGACGTCGGGCGGTTCGGAACACCCGACCGCCGTACAATTGGGACCTTCCACCTTGCCGCCGCAAGCAGCAAGAAGCAGTGCGACGGCAGACGCGAGGAGGATGGCTGGGCGCATGACAGCCCAATTGCAGAGGCCGTGCCGCAAGCCGTCGGCCTCCTTTTGGGCGGTATGACAGGGAAAAGCAGCCTCGAATGCGACGAGCTCGGAAGGGTTGGCACGTTCCGGCACGGGATGGGTGGTTTTCATCCACACACGACCTCACCGACGCGAGGCAGCGCGACGCCTCGTCCGACGTCCGGCGGGCCCAACCGCGAAAGCCACGTTCCGAAGTGGCTCCGGCGCGGGGGCAGACGGGGATCGGTCGATGAATGGGCAGGCTCTAGGAATTCTTGGCCGGCTTGGCCTTCGTGGTCTTTTTGGCCGGCTGCGGAGAAAAGGGGACTTCCTCGATCTCGATCACTTCTGCGATCGCCGCGTCTGCTGGTCTTCCCTGAGCAATCAAGATGAGGGGCAAGTCGATGGCTTGGATCATGGACACGGCATCACCGACGAGACGTCCCACATAGCCTCGATCGAGGTCCGTCACGCTCGCGTAGTCCACCGAGGCTCGAAACGACACCTGCGGGGGCGAGCCATGCAACACGACGCATCCGTGGTGCATTCCCGCATTCATCTGCGAAGCAAAGCGTTCGAGCTCGCGGCGATGCTCTTCTTTGGGACGCACGCCAAATCTTGCATAGAGGGTGAGAACGCCCGGGATGTGGACGGCGCGAATGTCCTCGAGCTCGCCTACTCCAGTGTCGACCGTGAAATAGCTCGTGCCCGTGCGGGCGTCGTAGTCCTCGCTGAACGAGAGCTCGAGGCTCGAGAAGACTTCGCGAATGGTCGCGAGCTGCCGCTGGGTCAATGGCTCCTTGGGCCCCTTCACGGGCTTCGAGGGCTTGGCGGCGCCGGCCTTTTTCGCCACGGACTTGGGCGTCTTCGCCTTTTCGAAGTGCGTCGGCCTTTCGTTGGTCGGAGCGCTCTTCTTCGACGGCTTCTTGGAGGACTTTCGTGCGGCCATGCGCCATGCTCGCGCGGGAACGCTTGGAGGCGCAAGCGTTCCCTTTCGCACGATCGTCGTGGGACGGCGCGACCTCGGCCTCAGGTACCGGACATCGGAGCCGTGAGCCACTTCTGCATGCCAGGTCGCTCGTGACCGCTCGCCTTCGGACGCGCCGGGGCTGACTGTCGCTGCTCGAACGTCAGGACTTCGCCGTCCGATGGGACGTGGGTGCGCGTGGACAGCCCCTCGTCTGCGAGTCGCCTTTTCAGGCCTTCACGGGTGGTCGGACAATGGTCCAGCGCCTCGAGGTGATTGAAGACGATCCGACCTTTGGCCACCTTCGCGAGCGACACCAGCTCGTCGACCGAAAAGAGGATGTCTCCGCCGAGGCCCACGTTCGCCGAGCCCGCCGGTACGAGCAGCACGTCGGGCTGAAGGCGCGCGACGGCTTCCTCGACGCTCTCGGTCAAGACGGAGTCACCCACCACGTAGAGGCTCGGCTCGGAGGGGTGGGCGAGGTAATAGCCGGCGACTGGTCCGAGCAGCCATCCGAGAAGCCCCTGCCCGTGCCGCGAGCGAACGATCTCGATGCTCATCCCCAGAGAGCCATCGGAGAGCTCGTGGACGTCGAGCCCCTTCTTTTCGAGGTTTGCGGCGTCGACACCATTGGCCCACACTGGCAAGTTTCGCTCCTTGGCGAAACGAAGTCCGGCAAGGTCGAAGTGGTCCGGGTGCTCGTGCGTCACGAGCAGTCCCGTGACCTCCTCGAGCGCCGCATCGGCGCCATCGGGAAGCGCGACGAGCGGGTTTCGACGGCGCCCGCCTCCGAACATCTTGAAGCCCGACATCGCACCCGGCTTGGAGAGCATGGGGTCGAGAAGCAAACGGTGGGGGCCTATCGAGAGAATGGCCGTGGCGTTCCGTAGGTGATGAATGTGCATAGGTGCTCCGAATGGCAATCGGCAACGTGACATCCACACCTTGGGTGCCCTAGAACAAGAAGCCAAACCCCAACGACGAAAGCCGGTTATCCATTTTTGCATGACCCAAGAAACCCAGTGGGATCTGTTCCGGACCTTCGAGGCCGTCGCCCGTCTCGGCACGTTGACCGCCGCGGCCAAGGCCCTCGGAGTGAGCCAGTCGACGGTCAGCCGGCACCTCGCTTCGCTCGAAGAAGACGCAGGCTCACCCCTCTTGTTGCGGCAATCCCCTTCCAAGCTCACGGACAGGGGCGAGGCCCTGCTCGCGGCGATCGGGCCCATGGTCGACGCAGCCGTGCTCGCGCGTGCCGCTCTCGCGGACAGGCCCGAGCTCGAAGGTCAGGTGACCGTGGCCACGGTGGGCGAAGTGGTGCGATGGACGCTGATCCGAAAGCTCGCTTCGTTCTACCGCGCCTATCCGCGCATCGGGCTTCGTATCCTCGCCGACAACCGCATCAGCAGTCTTGCCGCAGGCGACGCCGACGTCTCCCTTCGAATGACGCGGCCCGAGCGCGGAGAGCTCTTTGCGCGCAAGCTATCCACCGTGTCGTTCGGTTTCTTCGTGGCGTCTTCGCTCGGCCTTTCCCCGACCATACCTTGGTTGGGACTCGCCGGCAGTCTCGCCACCATCGCCGAGGCACGGCACGCCACGCGCGCCTTCCGCCCGAACGTGCGTCCGCCTCGGCTCCTCGTGGAGGACGTCGAGTCCCTCGGCCTCGCCGTCCAGAGTGGAACCGGTGTCGCAATACTGCCACGGGCGTTCGCGGCACGGCTGGGTGGCGTGGAAGAGGTCTCGCCTAACGCCGTCGGTGCCGAGGACCTCGGCCCAATCCCGGATCGTGAGCTTTGGATGGTGGTTCATCGCTCGAAACAACGCGTTCCGAACGTGCGCGCCGTGATGGGTTGGCTGTCGCGGGTCTTCGAGTCCGAGTGACCCTGCCGTCAGTAAGGCGACGGCCAAGTACCAAGATAGTCGAGAGAATGCACCTCTCCACTCGCGAGCCGAATGCGAAAGCCGCTCGCGTCTTTGGACTTTGCGGTCGCCGGGAACGGGAAAAGTGCGGGTTCGTCGGACTCCGTCTTGGGGGGATGGACCTCTTTCACGACGACTTGCGAAACCGTCGTTCCGTGCGAATCGACGAGCTCGATGGTCACGTTCCTCAAGGTCTGTTTGGTCGTGATGCGCGCTCCTTCGGTGTCGGCCGAGACCGTGAATTCCGGAACGGCGGGTCCCGTGGAAAGTGGCGCGACATAGCTTTTTTCGTGCGCGGCGAGAGATGGTACGTCGAGCACGTTCCCCACTTCGCCAGTCTCGCCCTCGTCTTTCCGTTTCCCCAAAGGCCGAATTCGGTCGTAGGCGCGGGTCACCGGGCCAACCATGGCCCGAGGCTCGCCTCCAGCGTCGACGATGAACACACCGAGGGCAGGACGACCCTCGCCGACGAACGCGATTTGGCCGAGACGGGTCGACGTGAAATGATCGATCGAGAACGGAACGTTCTTGAAGGCCGTCCCGCGGTCGGCGTGCATGTATGGGTAAAAGCCATTGTAGCGGCCCGGATGACTGGCCTCGTAGCCTCCGCCAGCGGGAACGTATTCGGCCACCATACGCAAGAACGCGAGGGCCTTGTCGCTCACGGGGCGTCCTGCGAGCTCGTCGCGTGCGATGGTGCGGAGGACATTGGTCACTTGACCGAGCCGAGAGGCCGCGTCGCGAGCTTCTTTTGCGGTTTCGTCGTCTTCGGTGGGAAGAAGCGCAGCGAGCTCTTCGAGGCGCTTCGTGTACGTCAGAGTGCCTTCGTACGTGCTCAGGGTGGGCTCTACGTAGGCGTCGGGAATGGTGCATCCGGAAAAGTCGTAGACTTGGGCGGAATGGAGCACGTGGGCGTGGTGAATTTGGGCATACCCCGCGATCGCCGTAGAAATGCGCCTATCGCCGTACGAAGCCGTCTCGAAGAAGCTCGGCACCCGACCTACCGGCTTTGCCACTGCGCTTCGCACGAGCACCGTCCAGGCGGAATGAAGATCCGGCGCCGAGGATTGGAGGTTTCTCTCGAGCTCGGCGCGAGCACCTTTGAGGAGCGAAAGTGAGCCGGTCGGATCGACGTAGCGTGCGCCCGCGTCCGCGCCGAAGAGGTACGCGAGCTCCGGACCGCGTGGAACGTGGGGCGTTCCGTCGCTAGGAACCAAAGACGCGATGGAGCGCGCGTCGGGCGTGATGGCCGTCCCGAAGAACGTCGCGATCACGGGAAGCGTCCCCTCGGACGTGCCATAAGGCATCACGTGGTAATTCACGGTTCGCACGTGGGAATTACCTATTTCGGCACGCAGCGTTTCTTGCGCTACTTTGGAGTCGAGAAACGAGATCGACTTCTTTTTGGCGATGGCCGACAGCTCCGCAAGGGAGAGGTCCTCGCGTTTGCCGGCGAGCTTTCGCTGATAGGCGTCCACTTTCGCGACCTCGGCGGTCGCGCCCGCGCGGTCGACGAGATCGGCAAGCACCAGGGCCAAGGTCGCCTCGCGCGGAGTCTCTTCGGTCGTCAGCGCGGGCGCCGAGCTTCTCGAACCGCGAGACACCACGTTCAGCTCGAGCCGAGTGAGCCAGACCATGGCGCGAAAATAGGCATGGAGCTCGGAGTGGTCGAGGTAAACGCCACGCGGCTCGTAGAACGTGAAGTCCACTTTCCGAGGTCGTCCGAAGAGATCCACCGTTTCGACGCGCGCTGCAGCCGTCGCTTTCGCGGCAACCTCCGCGATTTGGGCGTCCTGGCCGAGCACGCTCACCGGGTCGCTCCCGCCATCCGCGAGCAACGCGCGAGCGACCCCGAGGTACACGTCCGCGTCTTTCGCCACTTCGGCAGAGTACCGCGGAGACTTGGACTTCGTGTCGACCAAGAGCGCCTTTTGGATACGCTCGATAAGTCCCCCGAGACGGTTCGCGAGCGAGGACTCGGCCCTCACGAGGAGCTCTTCGTGGGAGCGAAAGACCGCCTGAAGAAGGCTATCCACCGTGACATAAAGTGGCAGCTCTTGCCGGTGGATCTCGTGCATGGCAAAGCCGTAGCTCGGGAACGTGACCCGAGGCAGCACCACCATGCCGTTCTTCATCAACATCGAGCGCTCTACGGCGGTGAGGCCATACCGTTCGATCACGAGGTCGAGGTACTTCGGGGTGGTCTTGTGGTCCCACGGCACGCTCGCGACCGAAGGACGGTCGACGGAAGCTTCGCGCGTCACGGCGTCCATGGCACGAACGAGGTCGGCGTCGGGAAGCTCCTCCGGCCCGAGATCGTACCCGTCGTGAATCCTTGGAACCGCGGGTGAACCCGCTTCCGTGTTCTCTTTTGCGGCGTTGACCGGGCTCGGGGCTCGGGGCGCGTTATGGAGCGACGCCCCGCCACAACCGAGGGAGGTGAGCACGGCAAGAACGGCCGTCACGGCGAGGCTCGAGCGGGTTCGCATGCCTCGTCATCGTCCGAGTCGGCTCCACTGTGACGTGGGCTACGGCGAATTTCGCCACGACGAGCCGATCCACGCGGATGCGGCCTCGCTTCGGCGCTCCGAATCGGGCGTGTTCGACCGACTCGGACGACTCGAGCGGCGAGACCCGGCGCTATCCGTGCTTGGACTGGCGAGCGAGGATTCGTGCCCCCGCGTGGCTCGGTCAGTGACCGGGGTGTTGGGCTCCGCTTTCCCAACGGGCCAAGCACTCGAGCATTTCGGGCGTGGGGCGCATGACTTCCGTCTGGCCGTCCTCCCGGCGACGGGCCCAGCCCCATGAGCCGTCCTCGAGGCCGACACGCGTGACCTCGCCTCGCTCCTCGGCGTGAACCATCATGTGCGCGATTTGCTCGGCGGTGGCCGTCGCAGGCCCGATTCCCGCAAGCTTCTTCGACGCGGCCTGTTGGAGAGCGCTCTTCTTTCCGTTCTTTGCCATGGTGCGCCCTTTTTCCCCGAGAGACGACGGCTCCGCAAGTGTTCGATTTTGCTGAATCGTCGCTACTTTTGCATCACCGTTGCATGTAGGGTCAGAGCAATTCCTTGCGGCCGTCTTTTTTGAGGGCCTCGACCACGAGCTTCACGTCCTGTGCGCGGTCGCGCGGCATGACCAGCACGGCGTCGTCCGTCTCGACCACGACGAGGTCCGAGACGCCGATGAAGGCCACGTGCTTTTTCACGCCGGAAGAGGTGAGGCTCGTGAAGTAGTTGCGCTCTGCATCTTTCACGAAGGCTCCTTCGGGCAGAGCGTTTTCGGCCGCGTCCTTCGAAGCGAGCTCCCACGCGCTCTGCCAGCTGCCGACGTCGTTCCAGCCGAAGCTGCCCGGAACCACGGCGAGCTCTTTGGCGTTCTCCATGATGCCGACGTCGATCGATACGCTCTCGAGGGTGGGAAATATCTCCGCCACCGCCGAAGCATCCCCGAGCGCCATGCGTGCGACCATGTCCTTGGTGGATGCGGCCATCGCGGGCAAGTGCGCTTCGAAGAGAGCTCGCATCACGTCGCCGCGGTAAAAGAACATTCCCGCATTCCAAAGGTGATTTCCGCCTGCGACGTAGGAAAGCGCCCGCTCGCGGTCCGGCTTCTCGACGAAGCGGACCACGCTCTTCGCGCCCGCGCCGCGATCGGCCCCGAGCTCGATGTACCCGAAGCCCGTCTCCGGGCGCGTCGGCACGATGCCGATCGTCGTGCACACGCCGGTCTTGGCGCTCGCGTACGCCCGGGCCATCACCGCACGAAACTCGGCTTCGTCTTCGATGTGGTGGTCGCTCGGTAAAACCGCGACCACGGCCTCGGGATCCCTCGAGAGCAAGACCTCCGTCGCCCACGCGATACACGGGGCCGTATTGCGCGCCTTGGGCTCGCACAGAATGTGGTCCTTCGGGACGTTCGGAATCGCCGCCATGGTCGCGTCGGAGAGGCGCTCCGCGGTGACCACGAAAACGCGCTCCGGTGGAACGAGAGGCTCGAGGCGCTTCACCGTCGCCGCGAGCAACGTATCCGTTCGTCCCGCAAGCGAGAGAAGCTGTTTCGGCCTTGCTTCGCGTGACGCCGGCCAGAACCTCGTGCCCGCGCCACCTGCCATGATCACCGCGTAGTCCGCCATGGGTCGGACCTTACCACCCTCCCCACCTCGTGGGCCGCCGTCGTCGACGCACCTCGCGGGGCTCGAATTCGTTCTGTGTTCGATGCGGCAGGGCACTCGCCGGAGGACGCTTCGTCAGCCGAGAGGCCATGTGTGTACGGGTGCGCCAGCCTCGGAGAGATCCGCGTAACGCCCGAGCATTTCGACCGCCGCGCGGTCCGGATCGCCCGTTCGAGCGAGAGCGTCGTCGAAGATTCGGCGCTGCCAACGCGCCCCCGTGGTGCGGGCGGCAAGGCGCTGCGTAAGGACTGCGAGGTGGGCGTCGGCCTCCTCCGGGTCCACTCCGGCCGAGACGAGCCCGTGGCGGGCCAGAGGCACGAGCCGCGGAGCGAGCGCCATGGCCGGTGCGAGCCGCGGCGATGCTCCGCCGGACGGCCACACGAGATCGGCGTCGAGACCACGACGGGCCGCCTCGTAGAAGTTTCGGCGGGCATGGCCGAACGTCATGCGCGTGACGAGGGCGTCGGCTTCGTCCCGGAGCCCGAGCGTGAGCCCGACCAAGAAGGCCGCGTTCGCCATCATGTCGGCGACCGTAGGTCCCGCCGGTAGCGCCCGCATCTCGATCCGAACATGACCGCCGCCCACGTCGTCGTAGACGGCGCGGTTCCAGCGCCACACGGTACCGTGGTGGAGACGCAGCTCCGCGAGCTTGGGCGCCGCGCCAAGGCGAACCACCGTAAGGGGATCTTCGTCCGAGCAAACGGGAAGGAGCGGCTCGTGGAGATGGACGGATTCTTCGAAGAGCTCGAGGGCTCCGTGGCGTACCCAGCCGTGACCGAACGAGACACGCGCGGGACGTACGTCGTCGCCTTCGCCATCGGGTCGATCGTCGACCGACTGGCGAAAGAGAGCGATGCGCGTCTCGTCCCAGAGCCTTCGCCCCAGGAAAAGCGGGCTGTTTCCCGAGACGGCGAGCACCAAGCTCGTGGCGATTTGCGCGGCGTTGTACGTGCGCGCGAAGTCGCGCATGCCGGTGCGAAGGTGAACCTGAAACGACGTGTTCGCGCCTTCGTACGTGACATCCTCGGCCAGGAGACGGAGCTCGTCTTGGCCACGAATATGGAGCTCGAAGGGCGCATTTCTCAAGCGCCGAAGGCTCGCCGAGAGGGCCCGATAGCGGCGTCCTTCGGTCAAGGCTTCGCTCGTGAGATCCGCTTCACGGAGGGTCGGCAAGATGCCGATGGCCACCACGCGAGCTCCGTGCGAAGACGCCGCGACCCGGGCGGCCGCGAGCGCCTCGCCGAGGTCTCGTGCCGTTTCCGAGAACGGCTGCCCGGCAAGCGGAAACGGCCGCGCATTGATCTCGAGGTTGAAGCGGTCGACCTCGAGGGTGAGCCGCTCGTCCACCGTGTCGGCGAGGACGACCCGGTTGATCGGCGCTGGGCGCAACTCGGTGTCCACGAGCGAGAGCTCGAGCTCGGCTCCGATCGACGCCGCCCCGTCCCCGAAGCCCGGACGCGAAGAAAGCTCCCTCAGGGCGGAAAGAGACACGCGGAGCTTCGATGCGAAGCGTTCGCGATCCTCGTCTTCGAAGTTTTCGTGGTGAATCTCGAGCCCCATCGGTCCCCTCCGTATCTCGTGGTCGGTTCACAGGCGCGCGAAAGAAGGCGCCGCGCAACCCGTGCGTGCTGGACGCAACGGAAGCGCGCAAGGATCGCGGTGCTGCGCGAGAAGCATGAACCCCATCCCTTGCATGCGGCCCACGAAGCAGGCGCCATGCCAGCACGGGAGAGCTGCGGCGAGAACATACGACCCGCGTACGTGACGCCGTTGGCGTCTGGACGCCTGAAAAAACAATGGCTCGACGAAGGCGCACACCGGGAATTTTGCCATGTTGGCGCGCCCGTTTAGAACCAAGCGGTCGTGAAGAGTCCATCCCGGGTCCTCCTCGTTTTTGCACGCCTCGTGACGCTCGGTCTCGCGCTCGTGCTCGCTTCGTTCGCCCTCGGATGCCAGAGGGAGCTGCCGCTTCGTCTGGTCGAGGTGCACGGAGTCACCCCGAAGGATCTGGAAGCGCATGATCGCCTGGAGATCCGAGGCGCCGGATTTCCCCAGGGGCGTCTCGCGAGCCTCACGTTCCGCGGAACCCTGCACCGGCCCGGACGCGCTCCGGAGCGAGCGCGCATCGACGCTCAGGGCAACGTGCTCGGCCAGAACCGCATCGACCTCGAGATCTCCGAAGCTCTCTTGGCGAGCTTCACCGGCACGGGCGCGCGGGCGGACCACACGACGTTCCGCGGCGAGCTCGAGGTGGTCTTCGCCTCGCAAAGCACCAGCGCGCCGCCCATCGCCGCAACCCTTCAAGGCGTCGTGCTCGATGTCTTCCCGTCCGGGGTCCGTGTCGAAGAAGACGCGACGCGCGAACAAGAAGGCGCACGAGTGCTCGGATTCCTCGGCCTCACCGCACACTCGTCCGGAACCGGCCTCCTCGTCGAGACCGTGGCCCGTGGATCGCGGGGCGAAGAGATCGGGGTCGCCGCCGGAGACATGCTCACCGCATTCGACGGAGTGACGCTCGCACGGCACGGAGACATTCGGCCAGCAGGAGGGCGCGAAGCCCAGCTGTCGTTCCGACGCGGCGAATCGCGCGAAGAGACCCGCGACGTCTCGCTCCTCGGCCTCGCATCGGGCCTCCCGAAGGACTTCTCGCTCGTCGTCTCGCTCCTCGGCTTGGCGTTGGTTCTCGTGCTCGCGTTCGTCGCACCGTTCGAGGGCAAGCTAGGACGGGCCGAGGTCGCCATCGCCGGCCGCCTTCGTCAGATCCGCGACCGTGGTTTTTCCGGGCTCGCCAAGGCCGGAGCCAAGGGATTCTTCGGTGAAAAGCCGAGCCGTGAGCTCTCGTGGCTCCCGCCGACCGTGCTCTTTGCCGCATCGGCCGCCCTCTTCGCGCTTCCTGGAGCGGGCTCGCTCGTCGGCGAGGATCTCGATCTTTTCCTGCTCTTCGTCGCGTTCTTGGCGTCCTCGCTCGCCGTCGCACTCGGCCAAGAGGAAGGCTTCTATTCCCGAGCGCGCGCGGTGGGAGCTGCCATCTTGCTCTCGATTCCGCTGGTGCTCGCGCTGGTCTCTGCCGTGAGCCTCACGGGCTCGCTCCGGGGCGTCGACGCCGTTCGCGGGCAAGGTCCCCTGCCCTGGGAATGGAACGCGTTTCGTTCGCCCTTCGCGCTCGGCCTGGTACTCGCCTGCATGTTCGCGCAAGCCTTTCTCGGCGCTCGGCCTAGGGGAAAAAAGCACACTCCGAGCGCCGACACGGCCTACCGCGTGGGGCTCCTGTTCTCGTCCGGGGTCATCGCCGTCCTCTTTTTCGGCGGGTACCGTTTGCCGGGCACGGTCGACAAGCTCTCCCTCTTCGCGCGCCTCGTGGCCGGGCTCTTGCTCGTGGCCAAAGCGTGGGGCATCGCCGGGCTCTCGCTCCTCGTGCGCTTCTCCCTCCCTTCCACCAAAGTCGACGACGCGTTCCGAAAAGGCGCCCGTGTGTTGCCCATCGCGTTCGTGGCGTTCGTGGCGGGTCTCGCGTGGACGCGATGGCGCGTTCGGTTCGAGGTCGAAGGAGCCCTGGGCGGCGTTCTCGTCCTCGCGTGTGCGGTCTTTTTCGCGAGGCTCCTCGCACGCGTGAAGTACGCCGCGGAAACGCCGAGCCCGCACGTCGATCCCTTTCTCTGAGGCATCCTCGGAGCCGCGCAAAGCTTGCCAACACGCGCTTTCGGGAGCAAAACCGTGGATATGGCGAGTCTTCTTCGTGCTCTTCCCGTGGCCCTGGCAGCGTCCTTCGTCCTCTGTGCATGCGGCGGGGACGACACCACCTTCGTGACGAACGGATCAAACGACCTGCGCAAGGCGTGCGACATCCGCACGACCTGGAGCCGCACGAAGACGGTCCCGTGCCTCGAGTGCTTGACGACGGCACCAATAGCGACATGCAACTGCACCGTGACGGCTCCTTACGTGGGCCGCTGCGCCCAGCAGCTCGCGCTCAAGAAAGACTCCCCCGACTGCGACGACGCCCTCGATCGCTGCGTGAACCGCTGCGGCCAGAACGCGTGCGGATGCCTCGACACCTGCTACTCGACGCGTGCAGGATGCAAGATTCGCGCGGCCGCATTGGACGGCTGTGTCACCGAAGTCTGCGACGCCGTGTGTAGGTAGGCAGGCTGATTTTCGCCAATACCTCCAGGCGCTGCCACCGACCGCGGGCCTGGTCCTCGATTGGGTATCCAGGGGCGGGTTACTTGGATTTTTTCATTCGGAAGAGGCCATTGCTGCTTGGGCTTCCGAGCGTACCGTGGTCGTCGAAGACGTAGTCGTCGGTGACGGAGAGCTCCACGGGCTCATTTGTGGCACGACGCACGACTGGGGCCCGAACAAGGCATTCGGCATTCGACTACGCATGCTCGAAGACATTGTGGCAGATGGAACCGAGCGCGGTGGACTCACATCCCTAGTTTAGTCGCCGGGCCGTGTGGTGCTTGGTATCGGCGCTACGCTTCCCGTGGCGGTGCCGCTCGGCGCGGGCGGGTTGGGCTGGTCGGTCGGACACGCGACTGCGCCGCCGAGCATCTCGGGTTTTGGCTGGGTGCTCGCACAGGCCGCGAGCGCCGACACGCCAGCCATCGCGGCGCCGAACGCGAACATACGTTTGGCCTTGGCGAGGCGGCTCACGGGGACAAGCCGTGTTTCGACCATCCGGAAGACGAGGTCGCCGTGCGCGTCGTGCAGGTAACGTACGCACAAAGAGGCTTCGCCCTTGGAAGCGAGAACGTCGCGAGCCTCGCCTTCGGTCATCCGCGTAAGGTCGTGCACGTGCTTCTTGCACGTCGCGCAGAAGAGCGTCTTCCCGACAGCAGTCATCGTGTCCCAGTCTTCGGTGCACGGGGTGGGGATCGGAAGGTCGGCTCGCTTCATGACCCAAGCGTAGCGGCGCCGCGCCAACCAGCACTGACCTCCGTGTCGATCTCGCCGACGCACTCTTGGAGCTCCGCAATGCTGCCCACTTTCGAGATCCCGATGACGAGCCGTTGAAGCATTGGTGCCGAACCCCTTGGGTTCCTGCCCAAGACCAAATCACTGCTCCCGCCCGTCCATGCCATTCTCAAAAAGCCACGCACGAGCCCTGCCTGCTCGCATCCCACATGTGGCCTACCGTGTGCCAACGCACGCTGAGACGGTTCGACCCTCGAAGCGGGTGGTGCCCTTTCGCCCTCCGAATCCGGATCGCCTGGATCACGCGCTCTTGAATGAGGACCGATTCGTCGGCGCGCAAGGACGGGTGGGCTCCTGGAAGGGCAGGCAATGTCGACCGGCCTCCACGACTTGGCCATGGCGCGCATGTTGCTGAAGTGAGGATATGACCCTCATCCGAACCGCAGCGAAACTCCTCGCAGTTGGCACCGTTCTCGTTGCCGGGAACGCATGCAGCGCAGAAGTGGACGACACTTCATTGGACGAAACCGCGGGAGAGAGCTCGGAAGAAGCCCTCCGCTCGAGTCAGTCCAACACCGTCTCTTCGGCAACTGCGCGGAGCGACAGCTTCATCAAGACCTCGACGGCGGACTCGAGCCGGATCGCGAGCACGGAGAAGTGCGCGATCGACAAGGGCGAGGTGTTGAAGCTCAAGGGCGCCACCATCGTCGGCAACCACGTGCGCGGCCTGTTGATGTCGGCCCATGGCTGCGGTGGAAAGTTCGGCGGCGGTGCGGTCGTGTTCGCGTTCCGAGACCACTACACTTGGCCAGCTGGATTGCCCTCGAATCCCGACGAAGAGGATGGGGAAGAGCCCAGCAGCAGCGGATCGGGCTCCAATAGGGCCGGCCCGTGCGCGGGAACAGCCTTCGACCGAGCCGTGGGCTGCGCCATACGGAAGGGAGCCCGTGTGCTCAGCTACTACCGAAGCCCCGCCGACCAAGAGCGCGTGCGGCGCGAGAACGGCTGCACGAACCGGTGCACGGGCATGGATGGCTGCGTTCGACCCACGGCCGGCTGCACCTCGTCGCCCCATACCTCCTGCCGAGCGATCGACTTGATCAACGACGGCGCGCCCGTGAGCCGAGCGGGCTTGCGTGCATGTGGACTCGCCAAGACCAGCCTTCCGCACGCGAATCACTACGACTTCGTGAATTGATGCCCGTGTCGATCGAGGTGAGCGGCACCTCGTCCGACGCATTTTCGACGAGGGGCGGCGTATGGTATCCGCGGCGGGGGTTAGTCGGATTTCTTCATTCGGAAGATGCCCTTGCTACTTGGGCTTCCAAGCGTACCGTGGTCGTCGAAGTAGACGTAATCGTCGGTGACGGAGAGGCTCCAGGCGCTCACTTGTGGCACGACTGGGTTGGTGGTTCCGTCCGGATTGGCGCGCACTAGGCCTTTGCCGTTGGGCTGGCCGATGTAGGCGTGGGTGGCGTCGGAGGCCATGAAGAGCGCGCTTTCGATGGGTGTTCCCACCGGAGACATACTCGCGCCGGCGCGGACCACCGCGAACACGAAGTCCTCGCCTCCGCGTCGCTCTTTCCGAAAACGTTGAACCGCCCAAAGGTTCCCGTCGCAACTTGCCGCGACGTGGCTTGCCCCGCGAGGCTCGAACGCGGAATTGGCGGGCGAAGGGTGCAATGGCAAGAGCGGCAATGGATCGCCACCTCCAATGAACTTGATATCGGAGGGGCCCGTGGTCGAGCGCTCGACGACGTAGGCCAGCCGCGACTCGCCCAACCATGCGAGGCCTCGTGTTCCCAGCTCCACGTTCACGAACGAAGGGCTCCCTTGGGCGTTGTACGTGCGAATGGGGCCGCCTGTCGCGACGGCCAAGCCATCTTTGAAAGGGACCATTCGACTCGCCGTCTCCAACACGCCGAGCGGCACCAGAGTGCAAGCGCTTCCCGCGCAACTTTTGTCGAATCGCGTGACGAAGCCAGGGTCGCCGGAGCCAAGCCATACGTGCTGGGAGGTGAGCGCGAGACGATTGAAGACGATGCCTGTCGTAACCAGAGACTCCTCGGTGCTCCCCGAAGAAAGGCTCTTGCGCTTCACGATGCTCGTCGTGCCGACACCGTCGTACGCGCGGTCGCCGGACTGCTCGATCCAATAGACGTGTGTGGCGTCCACGGCCACACCGAACACGAAGGGTCCGACGGTAGCGTCCCCAGGAACGATCGCATGAACCTGGTCCACCACGCAGCTCGTGCATGGTTTCGCGACGCCACGCGGCAAGTGGACGCAGGCGAGTGGGCCGGAGGTCTCGTCCCCGCCATCGCTCGGAAGGACCAAGGCGTCGGTCCCGGCTTCGGTGACCGCTCCGCCATCGGGTTGTTCGCCTTGCGGGGACGAGCCGAAGGTCGTGCACGCTCCAAAGGCTGCCACGAATAGTGCGAACGAACCGAGTGTGATCTTCACCAGGGTACTTTATGCCGTCGTGGCTCAGCTGTCACATTAGGGCGGTTCATCACGCCGGGCGCACCCATCGTGGCGATACTCCGGGCTTCGCGGGAGGTCAGCGCATCCGCGCGGCATTTTCGACGCAAGCCAGATCATGAGGTCGTGTCGGCGTCGATCACTCGTTGCCATGCGAGAGCCCCACCTGCTCTCTATCGTGGGTATCCCAAGGGCCCCGCAACCCCCGCGGGCTCTCGACCTCCCCCTGTCCGCTCGCAGCGGTTTGCGCTAGTTCCGTATCGCGCCATATCCCGGGAAAGCAAACCCGAGAACGGACTTTGGGGGAGGTGGACACGGGGGAGAAAGCAAAATCGCCCGGCCATATGCCGACCAAGGGAAAGCCTGACGGCCCCGTCGGCCCTGGGCTTTCTCCCCCGTGGCCGGTGGGGGCACCCTCATCTCATCACCCCCACCGAGACAAAACTCCGCCCTTCGCGCGTGCAAACAGCGCATCCACACGGGCGCTCACGTCCGCGTTTTCGACGAGGGGCGGCGCGTGGTGCGGCTTCGTGCGGGCATCGATCACGATGGATCCCCGGCAGCCCCAAGCCTTGTGCGCCACGAACGCTCCGGCGCCATGAACGTCCACCGCGGGGTTCGAGCGCGTGAAGGTGACCCATAGAAAATTCGCGAAAGTCTTGGCGACAAACGCTGCATCGTCCACGACGACGACGAGCGGGAAGCCCTCGATGCCGCGCTCCGGAAGGCGCGACGCGAACGATTCCACCTCTTCGCTCGAGGCAAACGGCGGCGACGAAACGGCCAAAATGCCTGGGGAAACCACCCGAACATCGCGAACGAAATCCCCGAGCGAGAGGCCCTGGGGCACCTCCCGCCCAAGCTCGCGACGCTTCTTGCCACGCGCGGCGATCACCACCTTCGAGCCACGATTCAAACCCGTACCCGAGTAGTCGAGTGTGTCGATGGTCGTGCGTACGTGGAAGTGCAAATCGCGCGAGGGCTCGATGCGCTCGAGCACGTGCGTAAAAAAGGCGCGGACGTCGCGAAGGCTCGGAGGAGAATCCGCGGAGTCGGCAATAAGGAGGTACTTCGCGAGCGACATCTGGCCTTGACCCAAGATGGCATTCGATTGGGTCAAGAGCTCTTGGGGCGCGTCGTCCTGGGCATAAGGCACATAGCGTTCGCTGCCGAGCGCGAGTAGCAACGGGTGCACACCGGCCTCGTCCACGGCATTGACGCCACGTACACCGGGCAGGACGTTCGGAATCAGGGATGCCGTGAGATCGTGAATGAGCTCGCCGAAGAGGGTGTCTTCTTGGGGCGGCCTCCCCACCACGGTGAAGGGCCAAATGGCGTCTTTTCGGCACGTGACCGAGTCGACACGGAGCACCGGAAATTCGTGGGTTTTTGCGTAGTATCCGAGGTGATCGCCAAAGGGTCCTTCGGGTTTCGTCTCGCGACCGACCACGGTCCCGGAAATACAGAAATCGGCGTCGGCGTGGATGTGCGGGGAGCCGGGAATCATGCGCGCGGCGCGGCCATTCAGCGCGCCCGCGAACGAGAGCTCCGGAAGCCCTTCGGGCAGCGGCATGACCGCGGCCAGAGTGAACGAAGGGGGCCCGCCGACGAAAATGCGCACACGTAGGGGCTCGCCTCGCGAGAGGGCCTTTTGGTGGTGCACGCCAATGCCACGGTGGAGCTGATAATGGATGCCCACTTCACGATCCGGGACATAACGATTGCCACCGAGCTGCACGCGGTACATACCCATGTTCGACGCACGGAGCCCGGGGGCCTCGGGATCTTCGGTGTACACCTGCGGCAGCGTGATGAACGCTCCGCCGTCTGCCGGCCACGACACGATCTGCGGGAGCTTCGAGATCGACGTGGTCACTTCCTGGACGGGACCTTGTTTGACGGTCTTCGGAACCAGATGAAGCGCCGCGAACGGAAGCTTTGCCACCAACATGGGCGAAAAAGCGAGGCTCGCGGGGTCCACCTTCGCGGCCACGAGCGCGCGCACGTGCGAGAGCGTGTCGCGAAAGATGTATTCCGCACGTTTTTTGGTGCCGAACAGATTCGAGAGGCACGGAAACTTCGTGCCCTGTACGTTCTCGAAAAGGAGAGCGGGACCACTCGCCGCAAAGATGCGCCGCTGGATCTCGGCCACTTCGAGGAACGGATCGACACGCTCGGTCACACGGACGAGCTCACCGTGTTTTTCGAGCTCGAGAACGCACGCGCGAAGGCTTTCGTATCCCATGGCGAGCGACCATAGGGCCAATCCCGTCCGAGTTCGAGGCTCGAGGCCGCGGCAGGCCCCGAGCTCGAGCAAGCGAAGACGATATGGCTTCGATCCGATGGTCTTAGCGACCAGGGAAGGGCATGGCGAAAAGCTCCCTCAGGTGAGGTTCGGCCCCTTGGCGGAGAGCACGAGCGGGACCGTGCGCACGCGCAAACGGTCGAAGGCCGAACCCGCGGGACGGTACGACTCGTAGAGCGTCATGCCCGCGGGCACGGCTCCCTCGATGAGCGCGGGGCCGTTGATGGGGGTGGCCCCCGTCGATGGGAGCGACGACGACGGGAGCACCGAGCCGCCCTTTTCGTCGTACACGATGGCTCCCATTCCAACCCGTGCGATGACGTCGGGGGCCACGATTTTCGCGCTGCCATCGCTTCCGGACGTCGTGAAGTCGACCTTTCCGTTGCCGTTGCCGTCCTCCACGATGAGCACGTACCCGAGGCCAATCTTGTACGGAGAGTCTGCGTCGCAGGCGCCCGGCGGCTGCCCGCGCTGTTTGTCTTTGCGCGCACAATAGAGGTTGGCGGCGCTAGGAGCTTCGAGAGAGGACAAGTCGATCGTCGTGGACGTCGGATCGAACGGAACGTCGTAGGCAACGTCGACCGCAGGGCCGGCGAAGTCGTCGTCGAACTGAGTGAACACCACCGCGAGTCGATACTTTTTTGCGGCGTCCAGGGGAGCTTCGACGGTCACCGGCACCGAGCCAATACCCGAGCTGCAAGCCATCGCCATAAACGTGATTCCTGCCAAAAAGACCCGACCAAGTTTAATCATCATGGGCGCCTATAAGCACGCCACATGCCACGGATCTATGGCGCGTGCTCGCGCGATTCACACCCCATTGCAGGCACGTGTCGACGGGGGTTCACACGGGCGTCGCCACCAGACTCCTGGCGTGGGCACTTGCGAATCATGGCACCGCGATGGCGGTGCGCACGTCGACCTCGCTCGTGAGGCCCTTCGAGCTCACCGCGCCGCAGAGCACCTCGTAGCGGCCTGCCTTGCCTGTTCCCGTGAGCGCAATCGTGAGCGTGCCGTCCGCGTAGCCGTCCGAGCGTGAAGGTACGGGGAACGTTCCGGTCCCGGCGAGGGTCGTTGGAGCATCGCTCACGCGGGCCGTGGGACCGAGCGCTCCCTCGGGGAACACGATGCACACGATCTCCTTCAAGAGGTCGTCCGAGGAGCCTGCGGTGTACGTCACGGTCGCGTCGGCGACGAAGGTGTCGTTCGTCCGCGTCACGAGCGAAACGCGAACGGCACCAAGCGAAGGCTTGCCCGAGCCACACGCCACCACGACGATCCCACTGGCCACGACGCTCCACAGGCGGCTCGATCGCATCGTTACCCTCCATGACGAAGGGGACCAAACGCGTCCAACGTTGTCGAGCGGATCATGCAAAGGATCGGCGCCTGAGTCGAACACTTCGCCAAGGCTCAGCCGTCGATCCTCGATTCCGTGCGGCGACGAGAACGAAGGTTTCGGGGGTGCAGGCACACCTTGGCACCGAGGAACGAACCGTTCTCATCGAGCCAAACGTTGAGCGGTCGAAGCTTTGCCGGTATTTCGAGGCAAACGCCTCTTCGACCGTGTCTTCGAATGCCAAAACGGGACAAAGCCTTCGCTTTGCCCCGCCTTGAAAAATGCGTCTCTGCGAGCTGCGCTACTTGAGAGCCTCGGCGCCGCCGATGATCTCCATGAGCTCCTTCGTAATCGCCGCCTGACGGGCGCGGTTGTACACGAGGGTCAGTCGGTCGATCATGTCCTTGGCGTTTCGGGTCGCCGAGTCCATGGCGGTCATTCGCGCGCCGAACTCGCTCGCCTGCGCATCGAGGAGCGCCCGGTAGAGCGAGATCTCGACGTACATGGGCACGAGACGCGAAAGAAGGGTCTTTTCGCTGGGTTCGTAGTCGTAGCGCTTGAGCTCGGCGCCGTCTTTGTCTTCGACCTTGGCCGCCGGTTTGGCCAATGGGAGAAGCTGCTGCGTGGAAGGCTTCTGCGTCATGGCGCTCTTGAACTC
>JAYUKI010001338.1:0-7213 GCA_043764595.1 Myxococcales bacterium
AGACGGGACGCGCTGCGCGGTGGCGCACCTCTTGGAGCTCTCGGGCGAGGGGCCCCTGGCTCTCTCCGTGCGCGATCGCATGAACTTCGCTCCGGTCACCGAGATCGTGGAGGATTCGCGCTTCGTCGCGTGGCTCGGCGCTGCGGGCTTCACACGCGAAGAAGTCGCCCTCGTTCAACCGTCGTATTGCGCCGAAAGACGCACCGAATGTGTCTGCTTCAACCAACCCGATTGGTACAAAGGGGCCTCCCTCGTCACCTACCAGCGAAAGGGATGGGGATACGAAATTACCGAAGTCCACACGGCGACGCCCGGGGTGGCGGTCGGCCAGCGATTGACGATTCCCGAGTCCCTCCGGGAGGAACCCGAAGGTACCGAGTATCTTGGATATGTCTTTCCACCGTATGGCGGCGACGGTGGCCCAGCCGACCCAGTGCCCAGCAGTCGTGGCTCCTTCGCGTTCGAAGGCGGAAAGACCGCGTGCGAGAAATCGAGTTGTGCGCCGCTCCGCCTTACCAAAGCCGAAGCTTTGAAAGCGCTCCTCTCGCCCAGCCCCGCTGCCTGCAGCGACTACCTCGTATCCCTCGACGACCAATGGGACGAAGGAGGGTGCTGTGGCTGCGATATGACCGCGCTCGACGGCTCCTCCACCGCGAGCCTGGCGCTCCTCGGCGTGGTCGTCGGAGCGATCGCCGCGCGGCGCCGCGGGAGGTGATCTTCGCGTGTGCTCCGTCGCGTGGCCTTCGGCGGTTCTCGGATGCCTGCCCAAGTGGCTCCCTGAGGTGCGTGACGTCCGTTTCGCGCGAGATTCCGTAACGCTCCCCGCCCCTCTCTGCCCGCTCCCCGCTTCCCGCCGCCAAAAGCGCGCCGTGACGTCTGAGACCTCGCGCGCGATCCGTGAAGGCCACCGCCCCTCTCTGCCCGATCCCCGCTTCCCCCGCCCCCGCCAAAAGCGCGCCGCGCCCACGCTGGCCCGCATCTGGATTTTCTACACGACCGGCAACGGTCCAGCTGGCAGGGTTCCCTGACACTCTGGTCGCCAAGCTACCGGTCGCCGCGGGGGTCGTCGCCGTGGACCTCGAGGGCGTAAGCCTCGCCAGCGCGCCGTTTCGTGCGAAGCGCACGACACCCGACTATAGTGGGCGCATGTCGGTCGTGACGGAAACGCTCGAGGTGGGCGGCGCTCCCTCGGTGGCGACCGGAGCGGGGCTCGTCTTGCTCTTCGCGCCCCAAGGCGCCCACGTTCCCGCGGTGTCGGTGCTCTCCGAGGACGCCCTCGTGCTGGGGCGCGAACCGCCGCCGGGTGGGCTCGCGCTTCCGTTCTCTTCCGTGTCGCGCGTTCATGCGCGGGTGTTCCGCCGGGGCGCGGAGATCGTGGTGGAAGACCTGGAGAGCCGCAACGGCACGTTCGTCCGCGGCGCGCGCGTCGACCGAGCCTTCGCCAGCCACGGCGACGAGATCCGCATTGGCGAGGTGCTCTTCAAGCTGGTCGCGAGCGGCATCGAGGCCTACCTGTCTCACGCCGCACACCACGCGCCATCTCCGGCTCTCGAAGGGCTACGTGGCGGCCCGTCGATGGAGGCTGTGCGACGCGAGACTCTGCGCATCGCGCGGGCCGATCTCTCGGTGCTCGTCCTCGGCGAGACCGGCAGCGGCAAAGAAGTGGTGGCCACCGCCCTGCATCGAGCGAGCGGACGCCCGGGTCGCCTGGCCACCGTGAACTGCGCGGCCATTCCCGCCAACCTGCTGGAGAGCGAGCTCTTCGGTTCCAAACGCGGTGCGTTCACCGGCGCCGACCGCGATCGCATGGGCATCGTAAAGAGTGCCGACGGCGGCACGCTGTTTCTCGACGAGATCGGCGACATGCCCCTCGATGCGCAAGCCAAGGTCCTGCGCATGCTGGAGACCCGCCAGGTGACGCCACTGGGGAGCCATGTGAGCGAACCGGTGGACGTCCGCATCGTCAGCGCCACCCACCGGCCGCTCCCTCGTTTGGTCCAAGAAGAGCGGTTCCGAGGCGATCTCTTCGCACGCATCGCCGGGCACACCATCGTGCTGCCTCCGCTTCGGGAGCGAAAAGAAGATCTCCCGGATCTGGTGCGGTACTTCCTCGAGAAGGCGGGTGCGTCGCAGCTGCGTGTCACGCCGTCCTTCATGCTGGGGATGCTGGGCTATGCGTGGCCGTTCAACGTGCGCGAGCTGGAAGCGGCCATCAAGCGCGCGGTGGCTCTCGCCGACGACGTGCTCGACGAACGTCACCTGCCGGTCAATGCCGGAACGCGCACCGATTTGGAGGCCGGCAAGGCCCCGGGCGATGGACGTTCTTCGGCACCTTCCGAGCCCGCTCTGCGTGCGCTCCTGGAGCGGCATGGAGGCAACGTGGCTGCCGTGGCGCGGGAGCTCGGCAAGGACCGCGTGCAGATCCACCGATGGTTGAAGCATCACGGGCTCACCGCAGAGGCCTTCCGCAAGTGACGCGAGCCTCTGCGTGACGGAGACCGTTCCTTCCACCCGGGCACCGGCGCGTTTCGGTCGCTACCTCCTGTGCGATCCCATTGGCGGCGGCGGAATGGCCACTGTTCACCTCGGACGCGCCCTGGGAGCCGGAGGCTTCTCGCGCCTGGTCGCCATCAAGCGGCTGCACCGCACACGCGCCAAGGATCCTCGCTTCGCGACCATGCTCATCGACGAAGCGCGCATGGTGAGCCGTATTCGGCATCCCAACGTCGTACCCACTCTCGACGTGGTGGCGGTGGGCAGCGAGCTCTTGCTGGTGATGGAGTACGTGCCGGGCGTGGCCCTCTCGCGCCTGGTCGCGCTCGCGCAAACGCAGAACGAGCGCATTCCACTGGGCATCGCGGCGCGCATCGTGCTCGACGTTCTGGCGGGCCTCGAGGCCGCGCACACGGCGGTGAGCGAGCGAGGCCGCGCTCTTGGCATCGTGCACCGAGACGTCTCGCCGCAGAACGTGATCTGCGGCGCCGATGGCCTCGTACGGGTGGTCGACTTCGGCATCGCGAAAGCCGAGGGCAAGCTCGCGGTCACGCGCGTAGGAGAGATCAAAGGCAAGGTGGCCTACATGGCGCCGGAGCAGCTGCGCGGCGAGGAGGTCGATCGCCGCGCCGATCTCTACGCCATTGGCATCGTGCTCTGGGAGCTTTTGGCGGGCCGCCGACTCTTCGAGACGAGCCCCGACTTCGCCGCCGCCCTCGCCGCGGCCCAGACGCGTGTGGTTCCACCGCTGAGCCCATACGCCGACGTGCCGGCTCCGGTCGAGGCGGTGCTGATGCGCGCCCTCGCCGCGAGCCCCAGCGATCGGTACGAGAGCGCAGTCGCAATGGCCGACGCGCTCGAGGCTGTGACGGGCGCGGCGACATCCAAGCAGCTGGCGGAGTTCGTGAATCGACTCGGGGCCTCGGAGCTCTCGCATCTCGGCGCGCGAGTCGCCGACGTGGAGCAGCTCTCGGAGGTCGCTTCGCTCGCGGCGATGGAGGCCTCGGCGATGGAGCCTGCCGACGCGCGGCCCTTCTCGACCGTTCCCGTTACCGACGCTGCGGGTGCAGACACGATTCGCGAAGCGCAGCCGAACGGTCCCCAGCCGCCTTCGTTGGGAACGGTTCCATGGGCACCTGCTCCGGCGCCGTATTCGGCTTCTGGTCCCGTGGCGCCCACGCGCATCTCCGCCGCGCCCCTCGCCCCCTCTCCTCAGCCTCCGACGCCTCAGCCTCCGGCGCCTCAGCCTCCGGCTCCTCCGCCGGCCTCGCTCCCACCGACACATGCGCTCGCGCCCGGTTCGGGTGCGGCGCCCGCCTCGCGGCGCGGTCTCGTGCTGGTGACGGTGGCCTTGGCGCTCTTGGCGGCGCTGCTCGTCGTGGGATTGGGCTTTCGTGGCGGCCTCGTGCGACGGCTGCTGGGGGGCGGGCGCGGGCGCCCATCGGCGGAGGAGCCGGGGCCAGGCCCAGGCGGCGCCGAGCGGCCACGAAACCCGGGACGACGGCGCGGATCCCCGTGACAGGTCCCGTGACATGTTACGGTGCGAGCCCGTCCGCAAGCCGCTAACTACGCGAAACTTCAGAGAGCTGCGGCGCCGTGGCGGCGCGCAAGGACGGCACGCGCCGTGCAAAAAGGACCCGCACGGACGACACGCAGGTCGCCGCCTACGCCAGCCTCTCCGCAGAAAAGGAACCCCATGAACTTCTACAAGACCTCCACGTTCGCGCTCTCCGCCATCCTTGCCGGTGTGGTTGCTTACGGCTCCGTGTCGTCTGCATCGGCCGACGAGCAGCCCCGGATGCGCTCGGCCCTCGCCGCTCTTCAGTCCGCGAAAGCGAGCCTGGAAGCCGCGACGCCGGACAAGGGGGGTCACCGCGCCAAGGCCTTGCAGGCCACGCGCGAGGCCATCGAGGAGACGCAGAAGGGCATTGCCTTCGACAATCAGCACGAGAGCAAGGACGAGAAGAAGAACGAGGGAACGAAGTGAGCGCGCGCCGCATCGCTCTTTTGGCCCTGCTGCCGCTGGCTAGCCTCCTCGGAGCCTGCGGCGGTGGCCAGCGATCCGCAGTGGCGAGCGCGGAAGCGCACCGCGGACCCCCGGCCGAAGCCCGCGGCCAGGACGGCCCCCGCGGCCAGGACGGCCCCCGCGGCCGCGGAGGCGCGCGCGACGACGCCCGCGACCGCAAGGTGGAGCAAACCACGCGCTGGGAAAAGCTCGGCCAGCGCATGGTCGACGGCAAGATGGACCGCGACACCATCCCGGTGGGTCGAGAGGACGGGCGCTTCAAGACCGTCCAGCTGAAGGTGGAGGGCAGCGCGTTGGAGATGTTCGACATCGTGATCACCTTCGGTGACGGGTCGACCTTCTCGCCCCCCACACGCCTCCAGTTCGGCAACGGCACCACCTCGCGCGAGATCGATCTGCCAGGCGACAAGCGCGGCATCAAGAAGGTCGAGCTCAAGTACGGCAACCTGCCGGGCGGCGGCCGCGCGCAGGTGGAGGTCTGGGCACGCTGACTGAGAGAATGGAGAGCGGCCGTGATGGGATTGCGCCCCATTGCGGCCTCGCTCGGTTCCATTGTGTGGCCTGGTTCTCGCTCGCCTCCATCCCGCTATCGTGGTGAGGCAGCACGGATACACGAGGCGGTTGTTGCGTAGCGAATCGAGCACCTCTGCCAACCTGCGAGGGGCCCTCACTACGGCGGCAGGGTCTCACTTCGCCACCGAAGCGTCTCCCCCCCCGCGGCGCTTCTTCCATTCCACTCGTGTGTTAGCCTCTTTAGAATGCTGAGATCAGCCGTTCGCCGGGCGCTCGCCGCCCTCGGAGCGCTCGCGCTCGTGGCCTCTGAAGCGGGCGCCGGGTGCAGTGAACCCGCCCCACCCACGGCTTTTGGCGCGAGCGCCATCGCGTGCACTCGGCAGTCGGACTGCGGCTCTCGGGCCTGCTTTGCGAGCGCGTGTGGGGTAACCCCCACGTGCCAGGCGATAACGCCCCTCGAGCAGGGCGTATGCGCCTGCAACGGAGTGACGTACCCCACCTCCGCGGCGGCTCTCGGCGCAGGGCAATTCGCCTACAGCGTGGGGCCGTGTGAAGACGGCGGGACCGACGCCGGAACACGGAAGGACGGGTCGCTCGACGCAGCCGCCGATGCCACCGATGCCACCGACGCCACCACTCCCTACACGGTCCTTCAAAGCGGCCTCGGGGAGGTGAACGCGCTGTACGTCGTCCTCGGAGTGCCGGGAAACATCTACTACAGGACCGCGGACGCCGTTTACGTGGCCCCCGGCGCGGGCGGAGCCGCCACCCGTCTTGCAAGCAGCGCGGGCCGAGGCCCAATCGCGTTCGACGGCTTGCGCGTCTATTGGTCCGAGGCGAACGGCGGGGTGTTCTCCGTCCCGTCCACGGGCGGCGCGACCACCACGCTCGTGCCGCCTGGGGCTGCCGTGACGCCCGGCCTGGCGGTCGATAGACTTCACGCGTACTTCGTCGGCCCGACGCCCCAGGAGATCTCGCGAGTGCCCGTGGAGGGCGGCGCGGTTGAGCCCGTGCTGACGGCGGAGTGTCCGTCCCAGATTGCGCTCGAGCCAAACCAGACGTCGGGCGACCTGTGGTTCGCACAGAGTTGCCCGAGCCGTCGTACCTTGGATGTTCGTTTGCTTCGAGAGGCACCGTTCACGGTCGTTAACAACGTCGGCCCGACACCGGACTTCACGATAAGCGGGGGACTCGGCTACGTGGCGGGCGCAGGCCTCCGCCGTTTCTTCGGCCGGCTCTACGCCGACCCTGTCACGATCGTGCCCGCGACCACGACGGTCCGATCCGTTGCGGTGGGCGGCGCCTGGATTTACTACACGACCGGCAACGAAGTGCACCAGGTCCACCTGTCGCCAGGGTTCCCTGACACTCTGGTCGCCAGGCTACCGGTCGCCGCCGACATCGTCGTCGTGGACATCGACAGGGTGTACTTCTCGGCCGGGACGTTTATCGGATCCGCACGGCGTCCGCTCTAAAGCCGCGCAAGAACATCCGGTTGCCGCTGTGGCGTGGGTTGGCGGAATGGCAAGGTAAGCGAGAGTTCTCCGCGTCCCTACGGGAGGAACCCGAAGGTACCGAGTACCTTGGATATGTCTTTCCACGGGACGTCGGCGACGGTGGCCCAGCCGACCCAGTGCCCAGCAGTCGTGGCTCCTTCGCGTTCAATGGCGGCAAGACCGCGTGCGAGGAATCGAGTTATGCGCCCCTCCGCCTTAGCGTTGAAAGCGCTCCTCTCGCCCAGCCCCGATGCCTGCAGCGACAACCTCGTGTCCCTCGACGACCAATGGGACGAGGAGGGTGCTGTGGCTGCGACATGACCGCGCTCGACGGCTCCTCCACCGCGAGCCTCGCGCTCCGCGGCGTGCGCCGGAGCGAGCGCCGCGGGAGGTGATCTTCGGTGTGCTCCATCGCGGCGCCTTCGGTGGCTCGGATGGCTAGGCGCTCCCCGCCCCTCGCTCCCCGCCAAAGGCGTGCCGTGACGTCCGAGACCTCACCGCGAAATCTGAAGCGCTGCCCGCCCCTCTCTGCCCGCCTCTCGCTCCCCGCCAAAAGCGCGCCGCGAAGTGCGTTCGTGTGACCAGGGCTGCTGAGCGACAATTACATCTCCCCATCGACGACAACTAGATCGCCCCATCCTGACGGGCGCGACTCGACCCACGAGAAACGACCCTTTTCGGGAAG
>JAYUKI010001339.1:0-2161 GCA_043764595.1 Myxococcales bacterium
GGTTCACGTGGTTGCACGTACCGCCTTCGCGTTCTAGGGTTCGGCCGTTCAAGCGAGCGGGTCTCCCGCGGGTGAGGAAAGATGCAGGCGACGAAGCGAGACGACATAAGGCCGACGACGACGCGGATGTTCGAGAGCGATTTCATCGAGCGCTTCTCGCGGATACATCCGGCGACGCCATTCGTGTTCTGGCTTCCCGTGTTGGCGTACCTCGTTGTCCGCAACTTCACGCGAGCTCCGGGAGGCGAGGTCGGACCGTTGCCCTTCGTCGCGCTCGTGGTCAGCGGGATCCTGTTCTGGTCGTTCGCGGAGTACGTACTTCACCGCTACGTCTTCCACTTCCAGCGCGAATCGACCTTCTGGCGACGCTTTCACTTTCTCGTTCACGGGGTCCACCACGACTACCCGAACGACAAGGATCGCCTCGTCATGCCACTCGGCGCTAGCATTCCGATGGGCGCGATTTTTTTCGCGCTCTTCCTCGTCACCATGGGCAGCTACGCCCTGCCTTTCTTCGTTGGGTTCGGGATCGGCTACCTCACGTACGACGGAACCCACTTCGCGCTTCACCACTTCAAGCTGACCGGTCCAGTCGGCAAAGCCCTCCGGAAGCACCACATGCTTCATCACCACCTGGACCACGCCGGAGGATTCGGCGTGTCCTCTCCGCTCTGGGACGTCGTGTTCCGCACGCTCCCGCAGCCGAAAAAGCGCGCCGCGAAGGCAGATTAGGCCGATTCCCGCTCGTTACGCGCGCCACGCGGTCTTCGGACTTTGCGTGGCGCGTTCGCTTTTTGGCGTATGCTTTCGCGTACGTGACGATGGGGTGGACATGTGAGGGAAGCCTCACGAACCGCACACTCGAGAGCTTGCGATGAGTGACGACAAGGCGAAGTCCGCGGCCAAAGCGGACGACAAGAAATCGGAAATCGGGACGGTCCTCGTGTCGCGGTACGAGGTCGTGCGCGAGCTCGGTCGTGGCGGCATGGGGGTCGTCTACCTGTGCAAGGACCTCGTGACGCTGGAACGCGTCGCCCTCAAGCGGCTTCGTTCGCCGGAGGAATCGAAGTCGTCGCGCGCCGAGGAAAGCTGGTGGTTCCAGCAAGAGGCACGCGCGGTAGCTTCGCTCGACCATCCCGCGATCGTGCGCGCACGGGACTTCGGTACGCTGACCGACGGCTCGCCGTATCTCGTGATGGATGCGCTGCCGGGGCGGAGCGTCCACGAGTGGATGCACACGACCACCATGCCGTGGTCGGTGATCTGGTCGCTCGTCGATCAGACCCTCGCCGGGCTCGCGCATGCCCATGCGCGGGGTGTCATCCACGGCGATCTCAAGCCGTCGAACGTGATGCTCGATCTCGCGTCGACCGGAAAAGGGCCTCGCGCGTACGTGCTGGACCTTGGTCTCGCGTGGCTCAGGCGCACGCTCCACGATCCCCGTCTCGACGGCGGCCCGACACCCGAGCTTGCCATGCACTCGGGGGCGGGCACGGTCGGTTGGGTGGCGCCCGAACAGATCCGGAAGGCAGCCACCCAAGTTGGCCCGGCGACCGACATCTACGCGCTCGGCTGCATCCTCTACCGCGTGCTGGCCGGCAAAGAAGTGTTCGAGGGGACCGCACAAGAGGTGCTGCGCGCTCACAAACGCACGCCCGTTCCCCCGCCTCAGTTGCCCGAAGGCGTTCCGGCCGGGGTAGCCGCCTACGTCCAACGCCTCCTTGCCAAGCGCCCTTGGCACAGGTTCGAGCTCGCCGCCGACGCTCGTCGGGTGTGGGCGCAGTTCCGTCCGCGACACGCGATATCGATGGAGGAAACGCTCTCCGCGTCGAGCCCGAGCATGCCGCCGGCCGCACCGTCGTCGGCGTCGCAATCCCAGGAGGTCGGTCGCGCGATCACGGCGGCAAGATCGCTCGCCCCGGGGCTGCTTTCGCTACGTCCGTCGCCCATGGTCGCCCGTGACGAAGAGCGTCGCGAGCTTCTCGATATCGTCGGAAGCGTGTGCTCCGGCAGTGGTCCGCCCCAGCGTCTCGTCGTTCTGATTGGCGAGGCTGGAGTAGGCAAGAGCCGTCTCGCCGAGTGGGTTTGCGAGCAGGTCCACGAGCGCGGATTCATGTGGCCTCTTCGTGCTCGCTACGGCCGCACGCCGTCGCCGCTCGAC
>JAYUKI010001340.1:0-7200 GCA_043764595.1 Myxococcales bacterium
CAACCAGGTTCTCGAGCGGATCGAAGCCGAGATCGCAGCCTCTTCACCCGCGCTCGTCTTCGTGGATTCCTTCCATTCCGTGATGCTCGAGGCACAGGATCAACTGCCGAGCATGATGAGCGCACATCAGTTCATACAACAACTCGGCATCTTTCTGAGTCGCCTCCCGGCGACCACGTTCCTGCTCGGCGCGCACGACCCAGAGAGAGATCTGCAGCCCGTCTATACGATCGCCGACGGCATCATGACCCTCTGCGAGTCGGCGTTTCGGAACTCGACGGTGCGCAAGATCCAAGTCACGAAGATGCGAGGCCAGGCAACGGCCCCGGGAATCCACACGTTCCGCATCACGAACGAGGGACTAAAGGTCTTTCCTTCGGTGGGACCGAGCTCGGGATTGGTAGCGCGCTCCGAGGCTCGTATTGCCATGGGTGTTCCTCAGCTCGACGCCATGTTGGGCGGAGGGTTGCCTGCGGGGTACTCGCTTCTCGTGGCGGGGCCTTCGGGTTCCGGCAAGACGGTGCTCGCGACGGCCTTCTTGGTCGAAGGTGTGCGCCTCGGGGAGAGCGGGGTGATCGTCGCATTCGAGCAGACTCCCAGCCAAACGTGGAATCGAACCATCGACGAGCTCGTGAGCGCCGGGAAGATCGCCCTCATCAACACCCGCTCACTCGACCTCTCGATCGACGAGATCGTCCAGCAGCTCATCGCACTCATCCAAGAGACCAAGGCGACCCGCGTAGTGATCGACTCGCTCTCCGGGTTCGAGCTCGCCGTGGCCCCCGCGTTCCGTGAGGACTTTCGCGAGTCGCTCTTTCGGATGGTGTCGGTGCTCGCGGGCCTCGGTGTGACGATGCTCATGACCTCGGAGCTCGAGGACCGCTACACCGATCTAAGGTTTAGTCCTTATGGCTCGGCCTTCCTCACCGACGCCATCATCGTCCAGCGTTATGTCGAGGTGAACAGCGCTCTCGCGCGGGTAATGGCCGTGATCAAGGTGCGGGGCAGCGCCCACAGCAGGGACCTCCGGCAATACGACATCACCGACGAGGGGATCGTCATCGGCGATCGGGTGCTCGACTACGAGGGTATTCTCGGCGGGCGACCTCGAGCCACTCAAAGCACGTAGTCGCTCGCGGGGTACCCGAACCTTACCGTCGGCTCACGAAACTCGGATTCTCCGTCCAATACCAACAACTCGGCGACCTCCAAACGTACGTGTCGAAAGCAAAGACGGAGTTTCTGTCGCCCGCAGAACGCGTACGCGAGGTTTGGCCGCCGCTTTGCCAAACCAATTTGCGCGACGCCATCGCAGCAGGCGAATCGGCACTCCGCTCGGGCTCTTCGCCGAGCCTCCGTCACGCTGCGACGCTGTTGAAGCCGACGAACCATCCGGAATCCCTCGCCGACATCGCCGAAGAAGGAATCGCCGCCGACCTTGCCGCGCACATTCCTGGCGCAAGGGTCGACGTAGGAATGCTCGTGCTCTCGGCAGAGCACGAAGCGACTCTTCAAAAAGCTTCGACCCTGTCGAGGCTTATTGGCGCTGCCCTCGCGAAACCAAGGTGAGCCGCGACGCTCAAGGCAACTTGGTGACCACGTAGTTGTCGTAGACGACCGATGCAGTTCCGATCGGATCCGCCCCTGCGCCAACGGTCACGAACGGGACCTGGTTCTTTTCGGAGCGCAGCGCTGGAGCTGGCCGAACCACGAGTGTTCCGTCGGCGAAGAGCGACGCCGTGCCGCCCTCGAAGTCGGTCTCGAGGCGGTAGTGCACGAACCCCTTCGTCGGCCGTTGAAACTCGAAGGCGGTCACTCCACCCGCGTCGGCTTCACGCGCCACCACGAGAACACCGCGCTTCTCCCCCGAAAATCCGAGCGACACGAATGCGGGGGGCTCGATGCTGAAGGCAACGGTCGCCGTCGTGACGAGCGTATCGCCCGAGGTCGCCGCGATTCCGTCCGCGTCGATGTCGACATCCACCGCTATCCCCGGAAACCCCTGACCCAACGAGTGGAGCAAATACACATTTCCGCGCGCTCCCGCATCAAAAGGCCCGGCGGGAGGAAGCAAGCCGGCACGCAATGCAAAGGGCAACGACCGCGTGCTCGCCACGCGCGTAAGACTTCCGAGCTCTTCCCCTCGGAGCTCCCACCCGAACCCAAAGTCCGGACCATCGAAGTCTGCACAGTAGACCGCATTGGTCTGCTTCTCGCAGAACCTCCCGGAGGAGTCCGAGGCCGGTCGGTCCAGTAGGCCGCTGTCGGAGGGGACGTCTCCGCCATCCGGCAGTGTGGCGGGCGGCTCGCTTCCATAGGTACGACATGCGACCGCAACGAGTGGGCACAGAAGGACGAAGGCCAAGGCCGCGCGGGAGATGGTGGTCACACGAAGAAGATACACCACGTGCGCCGAAGCGCTCGTCTCCTGGAACAGTGGTAGATCGCTTGCGAGCTTGCCTCCCGAGCTCAGAACGAAGCGTCCAGTTGGAGCCGTGCTTGATTTCGGATGTCTGCGGCCGTTGCGCCACGAACATGGAAGTAGTCGGCTTGTAGCTTGAGAAAGTGCCCGTTAAGGTAAAGGCTCGCCCCGAATCCCGCCTGGTGGCCCTCTTCACGGTCTTGGCGAACGAGCTTGGGGTCCGTTGCACCGATCGACTGTAGGTGGTCCCACCGTGCGACCAGCTCCACACGAGAGTGAACCATCGTCCCGACCTGCACGAAATATCCGACGCCGGACCTCGCCCACTCGCGCCTCGGGGCGCCGTCGACGATGGCATCGAGGTGCTCGGTGGACGCCTTTCGAAACGCCGCCTCGGCCAGCACGGCGAGTCCGCCGTACTTGAATGCGACATCGACGGCGCCGTGGGTGTAGTCGAGCGTCCCCAACGAAAGCGTGTTGCCGAACGTGCTCTGTTGGCGATTCGTGGCGTGGTTGTAGGCGGCGCTCAGCCCGAGTGCGAGTCGCGGTCTGCGTTCGCGCTCGAGGTCGCCCTCGACGTCGTCGTCGAATGCGCCAAAAGGACGAAACATCAGGCGACCAACGAGCAGCACCCCCGGAGCGCCGCTCGAGACACGGTTCTTCCCATCGCCCGAGCCGACGAAGGCACTGTATCCCAGCACCCCACGACCAAAAAACGTGTCGGAAGAACCGATGCGGAGGCCAACGTCCCGGTCCAAAGAAAACTCGCGGACCGACTGCGGACGATCCACCAGGGAAAGTGCACATTCGCGGACCGAACGGGCCCTCCCGAACGGCACGAAGAACTGCCCAACACGGACGTTCAAGGCATCGAGCTTCGTGTATTCGACATAGGCGTCGAAGAGGGGGGACGAATTGTCCTTCTCGAAATCTCCCGCGCCCAACGCCAGTTGAATCGAATACCGAAGCTCCGGAACGAGCGCGTGCCCCTCGTTTCGGAGACGAATGGTCTTCAGGGCAAAATCGCTGGTGGTGTCCGTCGAATCGAACACCACGGTTTCCCGAAGCTGGAGTCGAAAGCGGAGGCTGCTCGAAAACCGACCATCGGCCGTGGCGACGGTAATCCCCTTTCCGGGCGACGCCGAAAGGGCCACGCGCGACTTCTCGGAGGAGCGTTCCGACTCGAGAAGGCGGAGGCGTGCTTCCAGCGCGCCAAGCCGCGCGTCGCTGTCACGGGTCGCGTCGACCGGGGCCAGGGCCGCCTGCGCTTGTGCGGGGCGCGACCACAGTCCGAGCCCCACGAAGACCAAAAAAACGCGGACATGCACAGGGCGTCTGTCATAACAGACGCGCGTCCGCAATCAAGGAACATGCTTGCACTCCACCTCGCCCGATGCCTTCGACGGCGTCCGCTCCGCCGAGGACGACCTTCTCCTGACGCTCCGAACCATCCTCGAGCGGGCAAGTCGCCGCACGGTGTGCGCGACGACCGGGCAAACCACGAAAGGCCTCGACACGTCGGTCGATCGAGGCCTTCGCAATTCGTTGAAAGCGCCTATCCCTTCACCGTGCAGAGCGGAAATAGACGCGCCACTTTTCGCGCAATTCCCGCATCGCCAATCGAGTCCACCACGGGCTCCACCGGCTTGTAGGCATACGGAGCCTCCTCCATGGCTCGCTTTTGGTACTTGTCGAGAATGTCGCGACGACGCGCGAGCGAAGGGGACCTCGGGTCGATGGGTCCAACGACACGAAGCTTTGCCATTTCTCGGTCGAACACCTCACGAGGAACGCGCGACGCACTCCCGCGCGAGAGCGCACGACCCGCGCCGTGGCACGCACTCTCCAAAGCACCTTCCAAGCCCCCTCCTGCGAGAAGGTAGCTCGCCGCACCCATCGATCCGGGGATGATGACGGGAGCCCCCAATCCACTCTCGTGAGGCGCGCTCGGCCCCTCCGCAGGAGTCGCGCCTTTGCGATGGAGGCACGTTTCGCCCGAGCGAAACACGAGGTTGTGAGGTGCGTCGTACACGAGCCGCGTGGCGACGGTTCGCCCCGTGGCTTCTTCGATCGCGCGAACCGCCATGAGGCCCAAAAAGAGCCGGTTCGCGAAAGCGAAGTTTGCCGCATTGCCCATCCCGTCCAGGTAAAAGAGCCCCTCTTCGGCCCGCGGGCCCGCAATTGGGAGCGGATAGAAGCCTCCTTTGGGTGCCTTCACGGTGGTCGGAAAGAGAGTGCGCGCGCGGTCCATGAAATGGCCGCCGACCGCGTGCCCCAGACCGACCGATCCGGAGTGCACCATGATGGCGATTTGCCCTTTGGAAACGCCCCACGCTCGTGCGGCGTAGCCGTCGAAGAGCCGATCGATGCGCTGAATCTCGACGAAGTGGTTTCCACCACCGACACACCCAATCTGCGGATCGCGGCCATCGACTTCCCCGGAAGATTGAATGAATCGCTCGAAGCCAAAGAGCCGACGCGTCTCGAAGTGCCCTTGACCGTGCGCACGGGCGAGATTCTCGCGCTCCGAAGCCTGGTCGAAACGCTTCCAAATGCCCCGATTCTGGTTGTCCAGGGCGGTATCGACGAGCCCGGGAAGTCCGTCGCGGAGCACGGCCTCGCGCTGACGCGGGGACATGGGTATGTCCCGTTCGCCCGCGAAGAAAATGGCCCGAAGGCGTTTCTGGATGTCCGCCCAAAAGGGCTCGAGAGCCTCCGCTGGAAGATCGGTCACGAGAAGACGCATGCCACAGCAGACGTCGTTTCCGATCGCCTGCGGAATGCACATGTTTCGCGCGCGGGCCACCGTTCCCACAGGAACGAGGGAGCCCTTGTGGAAATCCGGAGTCAGCACGACACGGTCGATTCCGAACGGAGCGTCGCCGAAAAGCGCCGTTCCGGCTTCGGACGAAGCCCGTGCCACATCGAGAAAGTCGAACAACTGCTCGAAGGACTCCCGCTCGAATGGGACCTCCGGATTGGCAAAAAGACGAACGTCGATCCCTTGGGGATTTTCGACGCGAAAACACGACGGAACATCCGCCATCGGATGCAGGAAATCGAAAGTGCCCATGGCACGCTGCTTTCAGACCGAGACGCGGGCGAGTGGACGCCGTTGGGCGCGAATGACGACGCGGATATGCGCGCGTTCGTCGGGCAGACCACTCCGGCCATGCCTTCTTTCGCATTTTCGCGAAGAACGGCATCCGGGCCCGCAGAAAAATAGGTGTCGTCGAGACGGGGCGGTCTCGACGCAGCAGCGCGAGGCAGGGTAGCCGAGGTTCTTCGATCGTCAAGGCGAGAGGGCGAGAAAGTGCCCGCCAGCGCGGCGAACAGGTGCGCAGACTGCACGTTCTTTGCCCATTCGCACATGTCCGACGTACGAGCGAAGGATGGCCCGAGTCCTCACCTCGTTCGTGATCATGGTCGCACTCGCGGCAATTCCCGAAACGGGGATGGCGGAGGCTTCGAAGGACACCGCGGCGAAGCCTGCGACGAAACCGTCGGCTCCCGCTTCGCCGGCTCGACACGGTACGTCGGCACGACTTGCGCCGAACACTGCACACTCGACGAGTGGAGCGCCCCACGAAGCGCCCGTCTTCCACGCCTCGCAGGGAAGCCTCACCGGCAAGACGACGCTCGATGCGGACCTCCAAGCCAAAATGCTGCACCTCCTCGACGAGTCTCGCGCTCCCGGCGGGGCCATCGTCGTGTCGGACGTGCGCACGGGGCGCATTCTTGCGTGGGCTTCGCGCGGGCCCGGCGACTGGGTCAAAGAGGCCAGCACCTCGAGTGCGAGCGTCTTCAAGATTGCCACGACCGCTGCGCTTCTCGACCGCCGCAAGGTCTCACTCTCGACGCGCCAGTGTTTCAGTGACACCGAGCACGGAATCGACGAGGTCGATCTCGTGGACAGTCCGCGCGATATCGGGTGTGCCCCGTTCGGCGACGCCCTCGGGCTCAGCATCAATGGCATTTTTGCCCGCCTGACCCTGAAACACCTGACGCCGGCGGAGCTTCGTTCGACGGCCTCGACGCTTGGCTTCGGTGGCAAGGTTCCAGCCGACGTGGACGCGCCTTTCGGCGACTTCACCATTCCAGAAGATCGCCTTGGTTTCGCACGCTCGTCGGCAGGATTTTGGAGCGCCAAGCTCTCGCCATTGGGCGCCCTTTTTGCGATGCAGACCATTGCCAACGACGGCGAAAAGATAAAACTCTTTGCCCACGCGGGAGAGGGAACGCCACAGCGTGTTTCGGTTGGCCGGGCCATGACCGTCGAGACCGCTCGGGCCATGAAACAGATGCTCGAAGTGACCACCAAGCGCGGTACGGCCGCAAAAGCCTTCCACGAGAACGGCCGGCCCGTGCTGCCCAACGTCCGTGTGGCAGGGAAAACCGGCACTCTGGTCGGCGGCCACCCAGCACGCATGGTTTCTTGGTTTGCAGGTTTTGCTCCAGTGGACCGACCCGAGATCGCCGTCGCGGTGCTTTTGTCGAACGACGTGACCTGGTGGTCCAAGGGAAACCAAGTCGCGAGCAAGGTCTTCGAGACCTACTTCTCCGCCAAAGACGCACGCTGACGCCTCAATCGCGCCGAGGCACGCCATAACGGCTCGCGCTCCTCCGCATTGATGTAGTTTGGACGCGTTGCTGCGCCAAAGCCCCACGGTCCCTTCGGGCCATTCAGGAGCTTCTTGCGGCAGCCTGGAGCCCCGAAATGCACGTCCCGCGAATCCTCGTCATCGACGACAGCGAGCTCACTCTCAGCATCACGCAAC
>JAYUKI010001341.1:0-7197 GCA_043764595.1 Myxococcales bacterium
CGCGACCACTGGAGGAGCCACCGCGATGGCAGCGGCTCCCGGAGGCGCCGTCGCAACCGCCGGAGCGGCGGGCGCTGCGACCAAAGCGGCTCCGGTTGCGGGAGCCATGTTCGCTGCACCGGCGGAGACCGCTGGCTGAGCGAGGAGGTCGGCGGGAGTAAGCCCCGGAGCAGGAGCTCCTTGAGCAACAGCGGGGGAAGCCGCCTGGGGGGCGGAGGGGGCCGTGGTTCCAAGGGGAGCGGCACCAGGTGCGGGCTCTCCAGGCGCCTGAGAAGGATCGACGAAGGCAGCAGTGGCCTTCTGCGCACCAGGGCTGCCTTTGGTGAGGCCAAACACGGCAATAGCGGCCGCCGCACTGACCGCGGCAAACGCCATCACCCAAACTCGTGCGGGCTTCGGAGCTGCGCGCGACAAAGAGACGGCGGTTCCGGGCGGGTCGAGCCGAGGATCGGAAAGCGGCGCTCCCGGGAACTGCCCGGATGCCGCTGCATAACCACCGGACATGTTTGCGTGTTGCTGCGGAAACCCACCGGACATGCCAGCCATCTGCTGCGGGTGCTGGTGCGACATCGACATGGCCGGGAGCTGTCCCGACATCATCGCCGGGCTCATCGCTTGGACTTGGCCCGACATCATCGCCGGGCTCATTGGAGCGCCCATTGGAGCCATCTGCATGGGTCCTGGTGCCATCATGCCTGACGAAGGGGCCATGTTGGACATCGGCCCCTGCCCCATCATCGCGGTCGCGGCCATCGGAGGCTGCGAGCGAACCGGAGCGGACGTGACCGGAGCGAACTGATGCGTGGACATTTGAGGCATCGCGGGAGGCGGCGACGACTTCATGGGAGGCGGCGGAGAAGACTTCCCAGCCCCCATGGAGGGACCGAGTTGCATCGTGAAGTCGGGCGCGTCCGAGGCCATCGAATCCATGTCGAGCTCCGACATGACCGCGGAGGACTTCGGAAGCGAAATCTCGGGGACGCGGACGTCCTTTCGAGCGGGGGGCGGCTCGGATGCCGGCTCACGCTCACGAACCTTCGCTATCGAGACCGAAGACGTGGGCAAGGAGAGCTTCCCTCCCTTGGGCATCGGCCGGATTTGGGTGCGTCCTTCGTCCTCGTCTTCGTCCACGATGGAGGGCGCAGGCGGGCGGATGTGCTTCTTCGCGGACGTCCGCGTCTCGCCCGATTCCGCGAGCAGCGCTCTCGACGACTTCTTCGCCGGAGAAGGCATGAACATCGTCACCTCCTCGTCGGAGAGCGACGGCTGGAACGCTCGCGCCGGAGCGGGTACGGGCTTCTCCTCCAAACGGGGTTGCGAGCGTGCGGGCGGTGGTACGCTCCTTCGCTGTTGCGAAGAGTCGGCGTCCGAGGAATCGCCGTCGCGGGCATCACGACCAGGGCGCTTGTTGAAAGGGAGCACGCAGCCTCCGTTGGGAATGAGTCAGTGAGGATGGATGCGAAGGACACGCCACACCCAGCTTTCCTCTCAGACGAGACTACGCGAAACCCGATGGAGCGAAAGCCTCGAGAATCGCGATCCTTTCCGATTGGTAGGACACGAGCGTACCTAAGTACGCGGCTGTCGTACCGGCCCCCAGTGGTGGGGGCTGGCTCCACCCTGATGGTCCATTGATCCATCGATCTCGGGCTCCGACTCGCTCGATCTTTTCGGGACTACAAGGGAACCTAGGTCCGTTGAAAGCGTCAGGGGCTGGCGTAGACGCTCCAGGGGAACATGAGCTCGATTCCAAACGCCGACACCGACGGCTTCGACGTGGTCTTCGCGCGGCTCGCGCGGAGGACGCGAATCCGTCATGCGGGGCGCTTGGCCTTGCACGGCGGTGGGATAGGGCTCGTGGTCGCTGCAGCCGCAGTGATCGTTTGGACGCGGTTCGCGGCCCTTTCCCCGAGAGGCACGGCAGGGCTGGCCGGCGTAGGGGTGGGGCTGGGGGTGGTTCTCGCGCTGGTCCGTGCACGACGCACAGCGTGGACCGATCCCGAAGTGGCGCTCTTTTTTGACCAGAAGCTGAGCACGAACGAAGCGATCGTGACCGCCGTCGAGCTGCCTGTTCCGAGCTCGGCCAGGCGCGCCGCGCTCTTGGCGCTGCGTTCGGCGCCTCGTGGGGCGGTTTCGGTCCCAGTGATTCGCCGTTCGCACCTGGGTGGTGTGTTGGCCGTGCTCCTCTTTGCCCTCGCCACTCGGATGCCACACGCCCCCCACGCTGACCGCCCGAGAGAGCCCGGGGAGGCACGAGTAGTGATCGCGCAAGCACCGGCGCTGGAGGCCGTAGAACGACTCGCGACACTCTCTGCACGAGACGAAGCACAACGAGCGCGCCTTGCGATTCTCGCGAAAGAGGCCCGCAAGCTCCGTGAAGACCTGGCGAAAGGCCTCGAAAAGCGCGTGGCCCAAGACCGGGCGGCGCGCCTTGCGGAGTCCGTGCGGAACGAACGGCTCATGCTCGGAGCGGGAGAAGAGCGTCGAGGTTTGGAGACGGCCATTGCCGCACTGGAGCGAGACGATACGACCCGGCACGCCGCGACCGCGCTCGGCGATCATGACCTCGAATCCATGGACCGCGACCTCGAACGGCTCGCGAGCTCGCGCGAAGCTCGCGATCGCGGGCGCGCCAAGGAGGCGCTGGGGGACGCCGAAACAGCAGCTCGAGCGGCCGGAGCTCCCGGGGTTGCGAAAGCCATCGGGGACGAAAAGGCGAGGCTCGAAAAGAGGGAAGCTCGAGCTGCGGCGCTTCGGGGGCTGGCCGCGTCGATGAGCGATGCAAACACGAAAGAGAAGTTGCGGGAGCTCGATGAGGCTCCCAGCGACGCGAACGCAGAAGGGCTCGCCGGCGCTCTCGCCGATGCCCTCTCGAAGCTGTCGAAAGAGGATCGCGCGCGCCTCGCGGGCAAGCTGGCGGAAGCCGCGAGGCACCCCACAAACCTGTCGGCGAAGGAGTTCGAGGAGCTCGCGAAAGAAGCCTCGACAGCGGAAGGCCAGAAGGAGCTCGAGCGTCGCCTCCGGGCGATGGCGACCGAGAGCAAAACGACCCCCGAGAGCGAACGCGACCACGCGCTTGGCGAAGCACAAAGAGGAGCCGAGGCCATGAACGGCGAGCTCGGAGCCGGGTCACCGAAGCCGGGCCCAGGGCCGGCAGCCCAAGGTGCGAACGCCCCCAATGGTAGCGGATCCAAAGGCTCCCCCGTTCCGGGCGGAGGGGCTGGCGCGGGAGAAGCTTCCGCGGGATCTCACCACGACACTGGACGAGGAAATCACGGCGGCACCACGGAAACCTTGGGCTCGAGCACTTTCAAGGCTCGTGCCCGTGGCCCTTTGAATGGCGCGCCTCCACTGCCCGGAACGACCACCACGTGGAAGCCCGGCGAAGCAGGAGGCACGGCGGACGTCGTGGGCCGTGGTGCACTAGGCACGGTGGGCGCCACCGAAATCCTCGGGACCGATCGAAGCGAGGTCCCCGAGGAGTACCGCGAGCAAGTGCGAAAATATTTTCGGCCGTAGCGTACGACCAGAGCTCGTTCATTCGCGGCGTAGCTTCGAAGCTCCCAAGAATCCGGACTGCCGGAGCATTCCGTCCCCCTCAACGTCAACGGACCTCATGACCACTCCGATCGAACCGAAGCTCCGCGACGCGGCAGACACCTTGCGAAAGCTGAAGGCCGCCGTCGCAACGGCCGTGGTTGGGCAAAACGAGGTCGTCGACGAGGTCGTCTTTGCCATCGTTGCTGGCGGACACGCGCTGCTCGAAGGGGCTCCTGGGCTCGGAAAGACGCTGCTCGTCCGCTCGCTCGCGGCGTCGTTCGACCTCCAGTACTCCCGGATCCAATTCACTCCGGACTTGATGCCGAGCGACATCACGGGGACGAACGTGCTCGTCCTCGATCCGGAGGCTCGGTCGAAAGGCTCCGCGTTCACCCTCGAACGTGGCCCGATTTTCGGTAACGTCGTCCTGGCGGACGAAATCAACCGCGCGACGCCCAAGACCCAGAGCGCATTGCTCGAAGCGATGGCCGAGCACGCGGTCACCATCGCCGGCAAGCGGCACGCACTTCCCGATCCCTTTTTCGTGCTCGCCACGGAGAACCCAATCGAAATGGAAGGAACGTATCCCCTGCCCGAGGCGCAACTCGATCGTTTCCTCTTCAAGGTGCTCGTTCCGAACCCGAGCGAAGACGAGCTTTGCGAAGTGCTTGCCAGAACCACGGGCCGAGACGTCGCTACGCCACCTCGGGTGCTCGGGCGCGATGGGCTGCTCCAGATTCGTGCACTTTGCAGAGACGTGCTCGTGTCGGACTCGGTCGCTCGTTACGCAGCCCGCTTGGTTCGCGCCAGCGAGCCCACCTCGCCGGATGCGCCAGCGGCGGTCAAGCGTGGAATTCGTTTCGGCGCGGGTGTTCGTGGCGCACAATCCCTCGTTTTGGGCGCCAAAGCCGTCGCGCTGTCGGAGGCTCGCGGACATATCGGCTTCGCCGACATCGCTCGCGTCGCCCTCCCCGCCCTGCGGCACAGACTCGTGCGGTCGTTCGAGGCCGAAGCCGACGGTGTCACGACGGACGCGATCGTGGAGGTGCTCCTTCGCGAGATTCCAGAACGACCGAAGAGCGTTGCCGCCGAGGTGCGCTCGTGAAGCTTCTCGGAATCGTGTGCGCCGCCATACTTGCTTTGTCGCTCGAGGCTTACCTCGAACGGACGGCCTGCGCTCAGCCTCTCGCGAACGGGTCGGCCAAGGCGCGGCTCGTGCTCACGGTCGAGCCTATCTTCGGAGTCGACGTCGCCCCGAGCCCGGGGTGGAACGAGGTCGTCGTGACGGTCGAGAACCAGCAGCCTTTGGCCTTCAACGGCTCGATCGAAAACGTCAGTGACCGCTATGGTTCGCAGTCTCTCGGGATCGTGACGGCGGCCATCACGGTACCTGCGCACGGCCAGACACGAATCAAGCTCCCCGTGCACTTGCCTTCGTACAACTCGAACCAGTTCGGCATTCGACTTCTGCTCGCGAACGGCGAAGAAGTCGCTCGGCGGAGCACGCCGGTCCAACAACACCCCTCGCCGACGTTGATCGAATGGAGCCGCTCGCGGCGCCTCGCGACGGAGCTGCGCGGCGTCCCGTTGCCAATCTCGACGGGAACGACGGTTACGAATCGCTTGCGGGTCGGCAGTCCGGAGGTGGACTCCACGTCAGGCGACCCGCTCGTTCCGAGCTCACCCGCTGCGTACGTAGGCGTGGACGCCATCGTCGTCCCTTCGGCGGACCTTGCTCGCCTCAAGGGAGCCGAGCTCGCGGCCCTCGCGGGTTTCGTACTTGCAGGCGGGACCCTCGCGGTCGTTCCGACGCGACCCGAAGACCTGAGGACGGCTCCACTTACCGCTTTCTTAGGTGGAAACGCTCGGTCTGGGCCCATTTCCCGTGAGCTCTACACGCTTCCCGGACGGGCGTCGGGCGCTGGGGCGAGCGCAGCGGTGGACCGACCCGGAGGAGAGGAAGGCGGCGATCCGAATCTGCGCGAGTCTTTTTCGGGCTACGCAGGCGCGAACCTGCACGACAGCCGATTCGGAGCCGTGGCGAGCTATGGGCTCGGCGAAGTCCACCTTCTCGCGTTCGATCCGTTGGCTCCCCAAAACGCCAACGACCCGTGGATCCATGCACGCGTCAAGGAGCTCGTCGCCCGCGCCTACAACCGTCGCGTGCTTCGCGCGTTCCCGGGCCACGACGGAGACGGCTCGAACGAGGCACACGACTCCATTCGTCGCGCACTCGACCCGAACGAGAACTTTCGCGGGGCGCTCGGCGTTTCGGCGCTGTTGCTCGTGCTCTACGCCATCCTCGCGGGCCCCGTGCTGCACTTGCGCGCCCAAAAGAGACAGAAACCACTCGAACCGCTCGTGCGTGCCCCCTTCTTGGCTGCCGGAACCTTTGCGCTGCTCGTGCTCGTCGGCCTTGCGGCGAAAGGATTTCGTGGGAGGGCGCGACACGTCATGTTCGTCGAGACGGGCGCAGGCATGGGCCGTGCGAGCGGAGTCGCGTACCGAGGGTTCTTTTCCAGCCGGGCGGAACAACTGTCGCTTCGCAGCATCGGGCCTGGAGCGATGATGGCCCGCATGGAGCGTGCCGAGCAGAACCCCGATCGGTACCTCGTGGACCGAGACGGAATCGTGCTTCAGAACCTCGCGGCGCTCCCGTGGCAGACGATCGTCGTACGGGAGAGCGGGTTTCTGTACGATCTAAACGGCAGCGTGGACGTGCGGCGACTTCCGGACGGACACGTCAAAGTAAAGAACGGGCTCGCTCTACCACTCCGAGACGTCGTGTTGGGCGACGGGTCGCATGCGACGTACTTCCCGACCATCGCCGCTGGAGCGTCGGTCACGGATGCGGAGGGTCGCGCACTCCCGGGGCGCTACCGCGATACGTCCTCCTACGGATCCATGCCGACCCATAGACTGGCATCGTACCTCCTCCGTGACGTGGTGGGTGGCCCCGAAGGGATGCGGACCGCCGCCACATGGGAGATGGCCGAAGGGCTCGCACAGGGAAGTGATTTCTGGTCGGACGACGTTCCGGTGCTCATCGCCGAGATCTCCCCGAAGGGAAACGGAGCGAGCGAGTCGGGGCTGTCGCTCGAGAGCGAGCGCGTCCTGCTGCGCGTGGTCGGTGAAGGAGGGACACCGTGAGCCCACACAACGCAAAATGCGCCATCCGGGTTCGTCACCTTTGCCACCGATTCGGCCCCCACGACGTCTTACGCGACGTTTCTTTCGACGTGGGCCACGGCGAGATTTTCGGATTCATTGGTCCAAACGGCGCCGGGAAGACCACGACCATCCGAGTCATGTCCACTCTTCTCGAGCCGCTCGCCGGCCGCGTGGAGATCGACGGCTACGACGTCAGCGTCGACCAGGACAAGGTCCGGAGGCTCATCGGGTATATGCCCGATCACGCGGGCGTGTACGAACGTGTCACGGTCCGCGAGTACCTCGAGTTTTTCGCTGACGCGTATGGAGTGTCGTCGGGCGGATCCGACTACGCGGTGGTCGATGCGGTGCTCGAGCTCACCGATCTGGCAAAGCTCGAGTCGAAGCTCGTCGTCACGATGTCGAAAGGAATGAAGCAGCGCCTCCAGCTCGGACGCGTGCTCCTTCACGATCCGAAGGTTCTCATCTTGGACGAGCCCGCGAGCG
>JAYUKI010001342.1:0-7186 GCA_043764595.1 Myxococcales bacterium
CGAGCCGCCCGTCTCGCATCGGGAAGTGGAGGAGCAATCGGTGTTGGCGGAGCAGGCGCCGCCGACCAGCGTGCCTTCCGTCCCCACGCCGCCTCCACACGCGATGACCGTGGCGAGCGCAAATGCGAAGGAGAGGGGACCCGAGACGGAAAAGGGACGAAGGCTCATGATCGAAGACTAGCAGCGATTTTGCTCGCCGATCACCCGGGCTCGTCTTCGTCGTGGCCACCGAATAAAGCCGCGGTAGGATAGCCCGATGAAGCTCTACGTCTTTCCCGCCGCGCTCGCCGTAGGATTTTTGGCCCTTGGAGCGTGCCGTGAGGAGACCGTACCGGGCGAGGACGATCCGACGCTCCCCGATGGATCCGTTCGCACCGATGGCGGCACGAAGGTCGACTCGTCCACGCCGCTCCCCGACGGCGGTCCCGGTCCGGACGGCTCGAGCCCCGACGGCGGTCCGCCGGCTCAGGGCAAGCAGCTCACCGCAGGCGAAATCGAGATCCTCTCGACCCTTGCCGACGGCACGATCATCTTCCAACGCTACGGCGCGAAGATAAGCCTCGAGGCCGTTTCCCCGACCGGCGGCGCACCCACGGTCATCGTTCCGGACCTCAAGATCGAAGGCGCGGACACCGACGACATCGTCAGCGTCATCGGCGGCGCCGTTGGCATTTGGACCGGAGTCGACGGGACCTCGGAGCTCGGAAAGCTGTCGATCTGGACCAAAGCCAACGGCTTGAAGGAAGCTGCGGCCCAGTCCCCCATCTACGAAGTCGACGGTTCGAACGACGGAACCCGTGTCGCCTTCGTTCGTTCCATGGGGGCTGCGCTGCAGCTCGTCACCGCGCCCTCCACGCTCGTCGCCGGCAGTACAGTCGTCGTCCAGGACAACCTCGGCGATGGAAGCGCTGCGAATCCTTGCGCCGCGTTCTACACGTTCGTCGGTCAAAACTTGTTCACGTCCACGTGCACGGGAGCTGCCATCACGGCCACGGCGCGGCGAACCACGGTGGCTGGAGCCGTGCTGGACATCGACACCGGCCTCTCTCCCTACTTTCTCTCCATCAATGCGGCAGGCGACAAGGCTTTTTCTGCCAAACGCATTACCGCGGGAGGTACGGGAGGGGCGGCTTCGGTCTACTCGATCGGCGCGACCGCGGTGACCGAACAAGCCATCGAGACCGCTGGCGTCGCAGAGGGCTCGATCTCGACCGATGGCACTACCGTGGTTTACCGAACGCGGCTTGGTGCGCTGAAGAGGGCCAATACGGCAGCGCCCGTGACGGCCACCGAGCTCGTGCCGAATGCCGGCGTCATGGGCATTCTGGCCACCTCCCCCGACTTCAAGACGGTGCTCTCGCACAAGCTCGCTCCCGGTGGACAGTTCGGTTCACTCTACGACTTGCAGCTGTCGTCCACCGCGACGCCTGGCGCACCGACCACGCTCGTTCCCACGGCCGTCGCGCTCGAGTTCGGGTTCACGCTTGGCAGCAAGTATGCGCTCTGGGTACCGAACCCCGCGATGGCGACGCTAAAAGCGAAGCCTACGGCAGGAGCCGCGGAGATCGATCTCGGTGCGGTGGCCGTCTTTCTCGGGAAAATCGACGGATCGGACAAGGTCGTGGTGGGCGACAACGAGCGCGAGATCACGGTCGGGGCGAACAAGGTCGGCGTCGTCGACTTCAAGTTGATCGATCCGGCGACGATGGCCAAGACGCCACTCGTCACCGAGGCCGAAGTGGGGGCCCTGGTCGTGCCAGGCGGCAAACAAATGGCCTACACCCAAGCCGCCAAAGGACTCTTCGTTCGCGACATTCCGTAGCCGACCAACTCCCACGCGAGCACGCCCGATGGGAGCGCGGCGCAACGTCAGACGCGTTTGGCGCGCGCGGCGGCTTCGGCTCGTCGCGCCCGAAAACGCCGCACGCTCCACGTCGTCAGCGCTCCCGTCGCGACCACGATGCCGACCACGATCCAGGCCGTCGGCGGCACGCTCTTCAAGGCCGTGAAGGCGCGTTGGCCAAAGTAGCTGACAAGGAAAAGTGGCAGAAGATATCCGGCAAACGAGCCCCAGAAGTGCGTCGAGAATCGAACCTTCGAAACGCCAAAAAAGGCGTGGAGAAGGGGAGGCATCCAAAGGATGAGCCTCAAGAAGAACACGGTGGCAAAAGCTCGTTTGGCCAAGGCCTCGTCGTATTTCCGAAAGCGAGCGGGAATCCGCTTTTCGACGAAGTCGCGCGCCATGAAGCGGGCAAATGTGAAACCGACCACACTGGCCGCCATCGTGCCCGTCATCGACAGCGCGAACGCGATGGGCCAGGGCCACACGAGCGTAGCCAACACGACGAAAAGCATGCCAGGCAAGCCAAAGGGCTGGAGGCACGCATAGGCCAGTACGAAGGCGACGTAGCCGAGCACACCGAGCTCGGCGAGCTTCGCCGGAAGCGTGGCCGGGTGGGCCAGCTCTGCGAGGATGCCAACCCGCTCGGCGACCACTCCACCCGTGAGGACGACCACGAGGGCGATGACCCGAGCGAGGTTTTTGGGCACGCGGGGAAGGGGCGACAAGCCACGCTCGTTTAACACCGCGGGATGCCGGGCGCCAATCGGCCCGAGGGTTCCTTGACCACGCTCCGTCGCTGAGCGAGAAAACAAGCTCGGATGGGCGTGAGACGCCCCGGTCGTGCTAAGCCTCCGGGCACCGTTCTCGAGCCCAGTCGCCAGGAATACCCCAATGAGGATCGCCGCCTTCGTTCTCCCTTTGGCCTTGTTTTCGTGCTCGTCCACGGTGACGAGCCCAACGCCGCCCGCCGTCGAGACGGACGCGGCCGTACCTTTGGCGACGGCATCCCTCGGCCTGAACGATGTCTCCGTGCTCGTCCCCATTCCCGAGTCGCCCGCCGCGAAAGGATCGCTCGGGCCCACGGACGAGGGCTCGAAGGGCCCCCTCTTGCCGCAAGACGTGTTCGACAAGAGCCCGAAGTTCGGCGTCCCTCCGCCGCAAGGTCTCGACTACGCACGAATGCGTGCGGTCGGCATTCGTTTCGACGGCTGCTTCCCCGGAAAGGCCGGTTGCGAAGCCCAAATTCGAATCGTAATGCAGCCCATCACGGACACTGGAAAGACCCTCGATTCGGCCCTTCATCTCTTCTATCGGCTGGATGACGCCGAGCTCGCGCCGATCGTTCAAGAGCTCCGTCGGCTTCGCACGCTGGCCCCGGAGGTGAAGGACGCACCCCTCGACGTGCATGCGGGCCTCGCCGCTCAAGGGCTCGAAGGGGCCTATGGCAAAGCCCTTCGCGCGCTCGTCCTGAAGCATGCGGGAGAGCAAAACCTCACGCGAATGACCTTCTTCCTCCGCGCGCCTTCCAGACAAGAAGAGTGGTTCTTCGGTGGCTTCGACAGGGAGGCCGGTCAGATGAAGCAACTCGACATTCTCGGTGTCGGCAAGGCGAACCAGCGGGTAAACCGCCCGATCGTGCCGGACGGCTACAGCTACCAAGTCGCTCCGTCGCCCAAGGTTCCGGAGGACATCGACGCGCTCCTCTCGACCGAAGCCGCAAAGGCCGCGACGCCGGAGGTGCGTGGAGCCGCGCTGGCCGCGCTCGTCCGAATCGAGAACCCGACGAAGTACGGTCCAGACCAGCTTTCCTGCGCAGGATGCCACATCGCGACGGTCGTTCGCGAGTCCACCCGTGCCTCCTTTGGTCTCGACGCGGCGACGTTGCCCGACGCCTTCAAATCGGCCCGCGACCTCACACGCGTCGGGGAGTCGGCCACCACGCCCTCGTCCCTTCGTGCCTTCGGATACTTCGATGCGAAGCCGATGATCTCGAACCGCATCGTGAACGAGTCTGCGGCCGTGGTCGACGATCTGGAGAAGCGCTTTCCGCCCAAGAAATAGTTCGACCTGGGCCCTTCGCGTTCGGTTGGCGAACCGTCTGTCGACGGCCGATCGAAAACCGTTGCGTGGGAACGTCGCGCGTCTTCGTGGAAGGCCTTTTTGGAGGCAAATCTGCCAAATTCACTTACGATATCCAAGGGATAGCTGTTTTGTGGCCAGCGACCTCCGTGCTGTGGCCAGAAGCGTTCGGGCCTGTGGCCAGCGACCTCTGTGCTGTGGCCAGAAGCGTTCGGGCCTGTGGCCAGAAGGCTTCGGGCCTGTGGCCAGAAGGCGTTGGGGTCGTGGCCAGCGACGTCGGGGCTTTGGCCAAGAGGTTTCGTGCCTGTGGTGAAGGACCCATGTTTTCTTCGAGTCGTTCTTGCTCGTAGACGCAATCCGTTGATCGCGTCTCAGGTGAATCACGAACCGGATCGCGAACGAGAGTCGGCGTCCGTGGGCGACGACTTGGGGTCGCGAACGAAGGCGCACGGAATCGCCCGTGTGCCTCTGGCGTTCCATTGACGACCATGCGAATCCTGGCGCCTCGGACCGCGGTCTTCCTCTTCCTCGTCGCATGTGCCCCCGGCGCCGTTCACGAGGCAGTGCCGAAGAATCCTCCCCCGACGGCCTCGCCCCGACAGGTCGCGGAGCAACGATCGGCCCACGAGATCTTCGATGCACTCTGCAAGAAGGCCGAGGCCGAGTCCGCACATTCGAATCCCGTCGCGTCGTCCTTGGGGGACGCGGACGGCTTGGTCAGCCTCGACGATTCCACGCGTGTCACGCTCGAGGGGGCCGTGCGCCGAGTCTTGCCCGTGCGGCTCCGGACGGCGGACGTGCAACTCACGCGAGCCCACGCGATCGAACAAGGTCGACTGGTCGAAGCTCAGGTTTTGGATTCGGATTCGTCAGGGCCATCGGGGCTCTCGTCGTTCGTGGTGCTCGTGCCTTCGAAAGCCGCGCCAAAGCTGCTTCCCGGTCGCATCCTGCGGGCGGTCGATTTCGACGGCGACGGTGACGTGGAGCCCCTCGTGGCCGACTGTCGTCCGCTGCCTCTCTTCGGAAAGGACTGCACGTTTCGCGTTTGGTTCAAGAAAGGGCCCGTGGAGTGGTCGCGTCGTTTGACCGGCGCAGAGGAGCCCTCGGTCACCGTCGTCTCGGGCTCGCCGGCGCTGGTCGTCGCTCCGGCGGACGCCGAGCCGGGCGATCTTGCCCTGCCCAAGGACGTGGCCGTCGTGCGGTATTCTCGGTCCGGCGCGAACGCATCGGATGGCCGCGAGCCGTACGCGGGCGAGTGGAACGGTGCGCGCCTTCGGTATGCCCTCGAGCTATGTGGCCAAGAGGCCACCCACCTCGATGCTGGCGCTCGGAAGAGGCATCTTCTTGCGTTGGGTGCGAATGCCGCCGAGGCCGACGCCATCTTGAATGCCGTGAATGGCCCACTCCCCACTAGCGAGCCTGCGGCCGACACGCCCCCTTCTGCCTCGACCGCCACGGCCGACCCGTCCGCTGCCGTCTGGAACGCGCTTCCGCGTCCGTCCGTTGCACCCTGCAAGAGTCCTGCTCCTGGGGAACAGGCACGTATCCGCGAAGAAATCGTCGCGCGCGTCGCCGCCAGTGCCGAGGCGCGGTTCGTCGATCTCGAGGGCACCGTCGACGTCAAATTCGGTTGCTCGAGCCACGGCACGACCCCGTACCTCGTGGGTCACGACGAGAGAACGAAAGACAGCACTTTGTGGGAACAGGAAATCTGGGTCCACGCCGAAGGAAAGTCCGAACGGATCGCCGCCGTGCGCTCGCGTCCGCGCATGGAATGGCACCATCTTTACGGACTCTCGCTCGGCGTCTCCGGGGACTTCGACGGGGACGGAGAGAAGGAAACCGTCCTCGCCGGGACGGACCACGAACAAGGCGCCGTGGGCGTCGACGGCGTTGCCGCAGTCTTTCGGGGACGTGAGCTTCTTGCCATTCCGACGACAGGGCACTTCGTCGTAGTGCCCTTGGGCCCCACCCACGACGGGCTCTTGCTCGGCAAAAGCCCCACCTCGGAAGGCGAGACGTTCCGGTGGCCACCCGAGCTCCTTGCGTTCTCGCCAAAGGGCCTTGAGAAACGGCCGGTACCGGTGGCGTGGACCCGTGCGACCCGGGCGGCGCGGGAAGCGTTCGGTCACGACCCGGTAGTCAAAAGGTGACGCAACGGTGGAGGCCGGTCATGTGCGGTCCCGTTCGAGGACGAGAGCGGAAGCGCCTCAGGAAGCGCTGCGTCACGACGTTTTGAGGCGAAAATCCGCGCCGTTGGAGGAACGGCTTGGTACCTTCGGCCTCCCCCCAGCGCGGCACGCGCGGGGCTCAAGGAGGAATAGTTCCATGGCAGCTACCGTGATCCGTGGCGGAACCGTCGTGACCGCCGAGTCCGAGTCCCGCGCCGACGTGCTCGTCGTCGACGACAAAGTCCACGCGGTCGGAAAAGACGTCGAGGCTCCCGCGGGGGCGCGCATCATCGACGCCACCGGCGCCTACGTTCTTCCGGGCGGGATCGATCCTCACACGCACATGGAGCTGCCCTTCATGGGCACGGTGGCCTCGGAGGACTTCTTCACCGGCACGAGCGCCGCAGCAGCCGGTGGCACGACGACCATCATCGACTTCGTCATTCCGGCCCCCAAGGAACGCATCCTCGACGCGTACAAAAAGTGGCGCGGTTGGGCCGAAAAAGCAGCCTCTGACTACTCGTTCCACGTCGCCATCACGTGGTGGGACGAGACGGTCCGCGAGGACATGGGCACGCTCGTCAAAGAGCACGGCGTGAACAGCTTCAAGCACTTCATGGCCTACAAGAACGCCATCATGTGCGACGACGAAATCCTCGTCTCGAGCTTCTCCCGCGCGAAGGAGCTCGGTGCACTATGCACGGTTCACGCCGAGAACGGCGAGCTCGTGTTCCGCCTCCAGAAGGAGATCTTCGAGCGTGGCTTCACCGGACCGGAAGGGCATCCTCTCTCGCGTCCCCCGGAGGTCGAAGGCGAGGCGGCGAACCGCGCCATCCGCATCGCCGAGGTGCTCGGTGTCCCGCTCTACCTCGTGCACACGTCCTGCATCGATGCTCTCGAAGCGGTCGCACGAGCTCGCCTCGAGGGGCAGCGTGTCTTCGCCGAGGTCCTCGCTCAGCACCTCGTGATCGACGACTCGGTCTACCGCAACCCGGACTGGAACCACGCCGCACACTTCGTGATGAGCCCGCCGTTCCGCTCGAAGGAGCACCAAGCGGCGCTGTGGAAGGGGCTCCAAGCCGGCATGCTGCAG
>JAYUKI010001343.1:0-7181 GCA_043764595.1 Myxococcales bacterium
CTCGCGTCCGCCCCAGTAGAAAGCGTCACTCAAGAAGAAGGTCTCGGGCTCGCGTCCGCCGTGGAAAAGCTCGGTTCGAACGCGCACTCCGGGCTCGCAGGGGCGAAGCTCGTAGCGTGTGACCACGGTGACTCTGGGACGCCCCTCGAGCTTGCCACGGAGGATCGCCGCGACGTACGTCGGCGCATGGTCGTCGATCTCGATGCGTGTATAGTGCACGGCGTCGCCCGGGAGGATGCCGGTGGCCTGATACACATGGTTGAGCTCGTCGTCGCCGCTGCCCGAGGCTCCGCGCGGAACGAAGTCGAGCAACCCGCCGCCCGAAGGCGAGATGTAGTGAGGTGCGCCGAGTCCGTCGAGCACGAGACGAACGCGGTCGTTCTCGAGGAGCAGGTCTCCCGGAGCGGCGAGCGCATCGACTCCGGGAGGTCGATCGTTCGGGCTCGTGATGGTGCGCACGGCCAGCTCCGGAGCGCTGCACGTGTACGCGAGCGCTTCGCATGGAGACCGTGGAACGCAGGTTCCGTCGTCGCCAGCCGAGCAACCGTCCTTCACCGCGCACCCACGAAAGAACGCCAGCGTGCCGAGCGCGCACACGAACGAGAGCCCCAGTGCGATCCTCCCCCGAGCCATCAAGGGCCTCAGGTTACCACGGAGGCGATGGGCCGATGAGGAGCGTTGGTGTGTACGATGGAGCAAGGCTTCGGGTCCTCGTCGCCGCGGGGTCTCGCGCGGCCTCCTGCAAAGGGAGGCGCATCGAATCCGGAGCTGGTGCGAGCTCGCCAGAGCACACGTCGTGCCGTTGCACGGTGCGGTCGTTTTTCCGCGGTGTGCCCGGCGGAGCCTCTCGGGTGTGCAAATTCCTGCACGTACCGTGCACGATTCGCACACATCCACCTCGTTCACGGAGGAGCGGTCAGGGGCAGTCGGTGCCGCAACGGGACGTTCGGCAGGCTTCGATCGACGCGAAGAGCCCTTGGCCTCGGGGGTGGTCGGACGCGCATTGGGCCTCGTCGGTTCCGCGAGCGATGCACGCACGGTACGAAATGCAGTCGGGCGAGTCGAGGCATGCCGTTTCTTCGGCGCAGCACTTGGCGTCGAGGCACGCGTCGCACGTGGGAGCACCGCGCGTCATTTCGGCGCAGCGCTGCGGTCCGGCGTCTGGCTTCCCTCCGCCCCCCGTCAGGCAACCGAGGTACGCGAAGAGTTGCGCATTGCATCCTTCGACGTTCGCCTTTCCGTCCTTGTTGCAGCCCGTGACTTTGCCTTCTTCGGCACTGCAACGCACGACTTCGACGACCTCGGCTTGGCACGAGCCAGGTGTCTGACGGAGCTGCTTTTCGCAGTCGGAGCGGCAGGTCGGGTTCGGGCAGATCGGAGCGGCTTTTGCGCAGAAGAGGTCGCAGTTTTTCAAGTCGATGGGCAGAGTGGCGTCGGGCTTTGCGACGGGCACTTGGACGTCCATCGCAGCGTCCGCGGCCGTGGGCTCAGGTCCCGCGTCGCGGGCGGAGGTCGCATCGGACGAGCACGCGGCAGTGAACAGAAGCATCGACGCCGAGAAGAGCCCACTACCGACGAGCACCCGTACGTGAATCATGATGATGGCCTCGAGAGTACGTTTCGTTCCAACGGTTCAAGGGACGGCGGTCATGCCGGAGATGCCCAATTGGCCTGAAGTGTCGTCGCCCCAACAGCGCACCTGCGCGCCCGCCATGGCGCACGAGTGTTTGCCTCCGGCGGCTATCGTTTCGGCTCCGAATGCCGCATGCAGCGACGAAAACGGACCCATTTCGCGGCTACCCAAGAGCTTTCCAGTGAGCTGACCGCTGTCGTCGGAGCCCCAACAGCGCACCTCCCCACCGCGCACGAGCGCGCACGTGTGGTCGTGGCCGGCACGCACCTCGGCGATTTGTTCGAGTCCCAAAACGAACGCCGGGCGCGGACGTGGAGGGAGGACGCCCCCTCCGAGCTGCCCGAGGTTGCCCTGACCCCAGCACGCGACGTAGCCCGTCTCGAGTCGCGCACACGCGTGGGCCCGGCCGCACGTGATCTCGACGGCCTTGCCGACGAGCCCATCCACTTTCGTCGGTAGGGTTCGCTCCTCCAAGGAGCCGTTTCCGAGCTGACCTCGGTCGTTTGCGCCCCAACAAAGCACGTCGCCCGTCACGTTGATACCGCAAGCGAAGAAGCCCGAATTCGACGCTGCGATATCCACGAAGCGCTCGTTCGTGGGCAGATCGGCGGGCACGAGCCCATCACGGGTCGAGCCTTGGCCGAGCTGACCATGCCCGTCGAGGCCCCACGTTCTCACGCGCCCGTCGGTGGTGAGCGCCACGCCGAAGTAGAGCCCCGAACGGACGAGCGCGATGCCTTCTCCCATGCGGTAAACGTCGAGAGGCCACCTCCACACGGTGTGAACGCCACGAATTTCTTCCGGGCTCGCCGAGGCCTTGCCGAACACCGAGTCGCCCCAGCAGCGCGCAACGCCCGAGTCTTGAACGGAACAGTAGGCGAACGCCGAACCCGAGACCCCGAGCGTGCCCTTGTCGGCGTCCTTGACGGGCAGGGGGACCGCGCTCTTCACGGGCTGTCCGGAACCGACCCCGAGCTCGCCGTATTCGTTGCCGCCCCAACAGTGCACGCCGCCACTCGGACCGATTGCGCACGTCGACGCGCCACCGGCGGCAAGCTTGGAGGGCTTTGCCGTGACGCGCACTCGAGGAACCGCTGGCGCATCGGATCCGCCTTCCGGCAAGAGCGCCGTGCCGAAGGCCCCCACTTCGATGCGGCTCACGCACGCGGCCATCCCAACGCCGACGACCGATGCCAAGAACGGGCGGATCGACGCGCGAGCCATGGACCCTGCTCGACGGTGCGGGGGGAGGTGAGCCACGAGCTTCAGAAGCCTAGGTTGAAAATCCCCGTCACCGGAAGCCCGCCGTGGCTCGAGAGATTCACGGCGCCGAGCTGCACGCCGCGGAGGCGCTCGGTCGCATTGACGAGCCCGATCTGCAAGCCGTTGATTTCATTTGCGATATTGACGACTCCGACCTGCGCCCCATTCACTTCGTGGGCGGCGCTCACGGCGCCGAGCTGAGCTACTCCGGAGAACGAGCGAACCACGTTCAGCCCACCGATCTGGGCGAATCCGTAGAAGTCGTGGTCGACGAAGTTCACCGGGGCCACCTGCGCGAAGGCCAATGAATCGCGCCCGACGAGATTCCCGAGGGCACCCACTTGAAGGACCCCGCGAAAGTCGTCGTCGGTGATGGACGCCACTCCGGCTTGCACGAGCCCACGGAAGTCCTCCCGGTCGTTTTCGCCGTTGTCGACGTGCACGCCGAACACTTCGCGGTAGAGATTGTTGCCGACGTAGCTCACCACCCCCACCTGCAAGACGCCCGAGAAACTACGCATTGTTCCGGCCAGCGCTCCGGCCTGGACGAGCCCGGAAAAATCGCGGCCCACGATCGAAACGGCGCTCGCTTGCACGCCACCCGTGAAGTCCCCGTCGACCGCGAGATCGGCCACGCCGAGCGACGCGCCAGCGTGGAGCGTCGCCTTGCCTCCCAAGTTGCCGAGCCCGAGTTGGAGCGCCGTGTACACGTCGCGGTGATGAACGTTGAGCACTCCGATCTGGCCCACCCCGACGAATCGGCCTTCGCCCCCACGGTGCTCTTCGTCGACCGCGTTCGCGAGCCCGAGTTGGCCGAGCCCGGTGAACGAACGCGCGTCGTTTTTCGCCGAAAGTTGCAGACCTCCGACAAAGTCGTTCGCGTGGGTCGTTACGACTGCGGTTTGAAGAATCCCGTAGAACGTGTCGTCGGCCGAGCTGTCCCGAAGTGCGAACTGGAGCCCACCGAAGAAGTCGCCCGCTTGGTTTCTCCAACCGGCCAGCTGGAGCGGGGCGTGGATGGCGTCGGCGTGGTTCGTGAACAGACTCATTTGCATGAGTCCCGAAAACCGAGCTGCACGTGCGTCGAGGCCGAACTGTACGGCATAGCGATTCTTCGCGTCGGGCTCGGGCTCGGGCTCGGGCTCGGGGTCGGGTTCGGGGACGTTCGGATCCGGAACGGGCTCGATGGGAGCTTCGTCGGGGTCGGGACCCACGTCGCGAAGCTGACCCTCGGGAAGGGCTCCCCGGAGCTGTGCGGAGATGTCGGTCAGGGCTTCCCGCACGCGCCGTTCCGGCGAAACGCCCGGAGGAACGTCGAACTGCCCTCGGCCACGCGCGAGCACCGCCTGGGTCTCGAGGTCGCGAAGCTCGGCGATGAGCACGTACCTCTGCCCGACCACGACGAGTGTGGTCACGAGCGCGGCCGGGGCCACGGCTCGAAGCGCAGGTCCGACTCCCGCCACCGCCACGACGTGCAGGCCTCCCTGGGCAAGCTGTGCTCGGAGATGCGTCGAGAGGCGCATCCGAAGGTCCAACGCGAGTGCGCCCCTCGAGTCTTCGAGCTCGGCCACCGCAACCGTGTCCGGCATGGCCGCATGGGCTCGGGAAGGCACGAGCAGCAAGAGCCAACTGGTCACGACGAGCAGTACGCGGAGGCGTAGAAGAAAGCGAGCGTCGCGCATGGTCGAGATCCTAGCAGGGTGTGGATTCTTGGACCGAAGGCTCACTTCGACCTTGGCCGCGGGAGCCTGGCGTGAACGTGTCGAAGCTGCTTCTGTCCGTCGTGCCGGAGGGTTCCAGCTCCTGCCAAATGACCGTTCACGATTCTCAATCAGGGACGGAATCCTCCGATGATAAGTCAGGGCAAATCAGCGGACTTGATCGAAGATCATGATCGCTGATTCAGAGCGTCAGGCCCGCGCGTACGTCGCCTTCTTGGAGGGCGGCGAGCCGCTCGATCAGTGCAGCGATCTCACGGCGTTCGTCGGTCGGAACGTGGACTTCGAGCCGCACCAGCAAGTGCCCATTCGCGTCCCCTGCGGTGCGTCCCGGAACGCCGCGACCCTTTACGCGAAGGACTGTGCCCGACTGACTGCGCGGCGGGATTCGGAGCGCGATCGTTCCGTCCGGCGTGGGCACCGCGATGGTCGCGCCGAGGTAGGCTTCCCGCAGCGTGATGGGAAGGTCGAGGTGAAGGTTGCATCCGCGCGTGAAAAATCGTGGATTTTTCTCGACACGCACGGTCAGAACGAGGTCGCCGTTCGAGCCCACGGACGAAGACGCCGCGCCCATCCCCGCGACACGGAGGGTCGCTCCGTCGGTCGTGCCCGCCGGAACGACGACGCGTAGAGGTGTCTGCGCGAGGCCATCGAGATCGACCGTTGCACCGCGCAGCGCGTCGCCTAGCGAGAGGGTCAGCGTCGCGTGGCGATCGGCTCCACGTTCGGTGGGCCTCGTCCGCCGGAAAAAGCTGCCGAGCATCTCCAGCCCGTTTTCAGGTCCGCGGAGCGGGGCAAGGCCGGCAAGGTCGTCGACCGTGACCTCCGAAACGCGGAGGCGCCGGACGTTCTTCGCGATGCGTCGTGCCTCGGCCGCTTTCCAGGAGGCATCGTAGGTTGCGCGCTTTTTCGAGTCCGAGAGCACGGCATACGCCCGACCCAGCGCCTTGAACCGTGCCTCCGCGTGATCGGTGGCCGATGGGTTCCGATCCGGGTGGAGCTCCCGTGCGAGCCGGCGGTAGGCCTTCTTGAGGGTGTCGAGATCGGAGTCTCGGGCGACGCCGAGAAGAGCGTAGAGGTCCTCGGGCATGGGGCTCCTTGGAATGAAGATACGACCCGAGAACCGCCGCGGCCATGGGTTCAACTTGCAGAATTCTGGTTCTCAAATAGCCGGAATGGTTGGAAAATTATCTTCAGGTCAAAATGCGGCGGCGGGGCCGTCACAATTCGGTCCGTGGCGCGATAACCTCCTCATGACGATGTCGATGTCCTTTGGCGCGCTTCCGATGTCCGATGGGCACCGCCGCCGGGTCCATGAAGGGCTGGCGCGACCCGAGCTCCGTCGGGGCCTCGCCGCGCTTCTCCGTCGCCGAGTTCCGCACTCCGAGGTCGCCGACTTGATGCAGACCGTGCTCTGCGATGCGCTCGCCTCCGAGGGGGCGCCGGCGGATCCCGACGATCTGGCGCGTTGGGTCACGGGCATTGCGCGTCACAAGATCGCCGACTTTCGAAGGCGCTCGGGCCGTTTCGTCGCCGACGAGCACGTGTGCGAGCTCGCGCCGCCAGAGCCTCCCGCGCCCTTCGAGGCACGTCAGATCCTGAGCGAGGTCCTCGCCGAAAGCGGGACCGCCCGCGACCGCGAGACGCTCGAGTGGATCGTGCGTGAGCACGCCGGAGAGGCCTTGAATGCCATCGCCGCGGAAGAGGGCCTCCCGTCCCCCGCCGTGCGGCAACGGGTGTCACGTCTCCGCCGTGCGCTGCGCTCGAGGTTCGCCATCGTGGTGGCAGCAGCTTTTGTCACGCTCCTGGGCCTCGGCCTGGCGGCTGCCACGAGGCTCTCGCAGGCGCCTACGGCCATCGACGCCGACATCACGTCCGAGCCTCGCTCGGCCGAGGTGGGTGCCGGCATGACCGGAACATGGGGCATCGTCTCGTACACTCCGCCCGACGGGCTTCCGGCCCGCGTACGTTCGTGGCTCGACCGCGAAGCTGCGACCGCCACCGTGCGTATCGGAGGGGGACAAGTCATCGTCTTCGGCAAGGCCGGCACGCTCGTGCGAAGCATCGGCGCCGTGGAATCGAACGACCATGGGACCAGAGCCGACCTCGTCGACGCACGAGGGCACGCCACCCAGGCCGTGGCGCGACCCGTCGGGAAAACGCTGGTCGTCACGCTGACCGACGGTCCCCTTCGCGGTACCGTCACCCTCGGTCGAAAGTAAGCATGCGCGCCTTCGCCTCGGGACCGCGGGCGGCAACGCTCGCGTGCGCCGCACTGGCTGCGTTTCTTCCACTTCTCCCAATCGTCGCGTGCTCGGAGGCGCGAGAGCCTCGTTCTTCCGGGCAGCCGCTCGAATCGAGCAAGTCGGAAGTACGGATTGGCCCTGCCGACGCGGGTGCTGTCGAGGACGTCGGGAACGACGCCCTCGATCGGCCGCTCGACGTCACGTTCGCCGTGGTGTCCGACACGCACCTTGGCCACGTTGGTGGCGAGGCGAAGAATCGCGCCATGGTCGCCGCACTCGGACGTCTGCCGGGAAGGCCGTATCCAGGGGGCAAGCGCGCCG